>CAIRCP010000221.1 GCA_903877095.1 uncultured Actinomycetes bacterium
GACGACCGATGCGGAGCGCAGCGACGAGGAGGAGTCGGACATTGAGACCTAGTCCGACGACCGATGCGGAGCGCAGCGACGAGGAGGAGTCGGACATTGAGACCTAGTCCGACGACCGATGCGGAGCGCAGCGACGAGGAGGAGTCGGACATTGAGACCTAGTCCGACGACCGATGCGGAGCGCACTCAGCCCCGGTAGGTCGACTCCAGCACCAGGTCGGGGAGCTTCGTGTACTCGGCATGGGTCTTGTGTTCGACGGTGTCCCACAGTCCGCCCTGATGGCGGCGCATGTGGGCCCGGTACTTCGGTGCTCCCGGCAGCAGGACGTTGTCCGCCACCACGACGCTGCCGGGATGCAGCCAGCCGCGGCGCTCGATGCTGAGCAGGTCGGTGACGTAGGCGTCTTTGTTGTGGTCGATGAACAGAAAGTCCAGGGTGCCGGCGTCGAACCCGTTGGCCGCCAGGGCATCCAGCGTGCGGCCGCCGTCGCCGATCGTGCCGACCACACACGTCACCCGGTCGGACACCCCCGCGTGCTCCCAGATCCGGCGCGCGTTCTCGGCGTTGGCAGCCGACATCTCCACGGAGAACACCCGAGCCCGCGGTGCCGCCCGGGCGATTCTCAGCGCGCTGTACCCGCAGTACGCGCCCAATTCGAGGGCCAGGCCAGCCTTCGACCGGCGGACTGCGGCATCGAGGAGCAGGCCCTTCTCGTCGCCGACGTTCATCAGGAACGACTCCCGGTAGCCGAACCGGTCGATGGTGGCGATCGCGTCGTCGATGTCACCGGGTCGGGCGTTGGCCAGCACGTAGCGGACCGTCTCGGCCTCGCGGCCGTCGCCGACCTGACCGTGGCGGATGATGCTCGGTATGCCGATCGCGAAGCGCCAGAACGACCGGCGCAGGAAGGGGAGGCGGTCCTTAACGGGCATGCCCCCCACCGTAGGGCACCGTTCATGGATAGACTTTGCGCCGATGTTCGCCACGCCGCGGTTTTGCCCGATCCAGGGAATCCGTCCGGGGGTCGCGGCGTGACCGACGAGGCTGAGGACGCCGCAACCGGTCTCACCGGACGCCCGCCCCGGAGAATCCCCGAACCACAGCCGTTGACCACCCATGGTCCGGCCGTGGTGATCGCGATGTGTAACCAGAAGGGTGGGGTTGGTAAGACCACGTCCACCATCAATCTGGGTGCGGCGCTGGCCGAGTACGGCCGACGGGTGTTGCTGGTCGACCTCGACCCGCAGGGCGCGCTGTCCGCCGGCCTGGGCGTGCCGCATTACGAACTGGCACACACCGTCCACAACCTCCTGGTGGAACCGCGGGTCGGCATCGACGATGTGCTGATCCGCACTCGCGTCGACGGTCTGGATCTAGCGCCCAGCAACATCGACTTGTCGGCCGCCGAGATTCAGCTGGTCAACGAGGTCGGCCGGGAACAGACGCTCGGACGGGCGTTGCGGCCGGTGCTCGACCGCTACGACTATGTGCTGATCGACTGCCAGCCCTCGCTGGGCCTGCTGACGGTGAATGCGCTGGCCTGTTCGGACGGTGTGATCATCCCGACCGAGTGCGAGTTCTTCTCGCTGCGCGGCCTGGCGTTGCTCACCGACACCGTGGAGAAGGTCCATGAGCGGCTGAACCCGAAGTTGTCGATCAGCGGCATCCTGGTCACCCGTTTCGACACCCGGACGGTCAACGCCCGTGAGGTGATGAGCCGCGTCCTGGAGCGCTTCGGCGATCTGGTGTTCGACACCGTCATCACCCGTACCGTTCGGTTCCCGGAGACCAGTGTCGCGGGCGAACCCATCACTTCGTGGGCCCCGAAATCGACTGGCGCCCAGGCGTACCGCGCGCTTGCCCGCGAGGTCATCGACCGCTTCGGCAAGTGACCACCGACGTGGCGCCGGGTACGGAGGCGGTTCCGGAGAAGGGCTTCCGAGTACGGCTGAACAATTTCGAGGGGCCCTTCGACCTGCTGTTGCAGCTGATTTTCGCCCGGCGCCTCGACGTTACCGAGGTGGCGCTGCACGAGGTCACCGACGAGTTCATCGCCTACACCCGGGAGATCGGACCCGCGCTGGAACTCGACGAGACCACCGCGTTCCTGGTGATCGCCGCCACCCTGCTCGACCTCAAGGCCGCGCGGCTGCTGCCGGCCGGGGAGGTCGACGACGCCGAGGATCTGGCGCTGCTGGAGGTTCGCGATCTGCTGTTCGCGCGGCTGCTTCAGTACCGCGCGTTCAAGCACGTCGCGGAGATGTTCGCCGAACTCGAAGCCGCGGCGCTGCGCAGTTACCCGCGATCGGTGGCGTTGGAGGAGCGGTACTCCGAGTTGCTGCCCGAGGTGATGATCGGGGTGGACGCCCAGAGCTTCGCCGAGATCGCCGCGGCGGCGTTCACCCCGCGGCCCGTCCCGACGGTCGGCACCGACCATCTGCACTCGGCGCGGGTGTCGGTGCCCGAGCAGGCCGAGCGGCTGCTGGCGATTCTGGAGCAACGCGGGGAAGGGCAGTGGGCGTCGTTCTCCGATCTCGTGGCCGACTGCAGCGAGCCGATACAGATCGTTGGGCGCTTCCTGGCACTGCTGGAGTTGTACCGGTCCCGGGCGGTTGCGTTCGACCAACCCGAAGCCCTTGGCGTGCTTCAAATTTCATGGACGGGCAATCGGTTGGTTAATGAGGAGATGGTGCGAGCCGAGTGGGAAGATCAATGACGGAGCAGTACACCGACCAACCAGCGGAGGGTGTCGAGGGCTCCGAGTACATCCTCGACAGCATCATGGACGAAGGTGAACTGATCCGCGTTCTGGAGGCTCTGTTGCTGGTGGTCGACACCCCGGTGAGCGCGGAGGCGCTGGGCTCGGCGACCGAGCAGCCGGTGCACTACGTGACGGAGACCCTGCGGCGGATGGCCGACG
Source organism: uncultured Actinomycetes bacterium (assembly GCA_903877095.1). Lineage (GTDB taxonomy): Bacteria > Actinomycetota > Actinomycetes > Mycobacteriales > Mycobacteriaceae > Mycobacterium. Next base: position 2,922 of record CAIRCP010000221.1, read on the forward strand.
GCTACGCCGCCCGCGACAGCGGCATCGAACTGCGCGAGGCCGGCGGTGGCTGGCGGCTCTACACCCGGTCCCGGTTCGCGCCGTACGTGGAGCGGCTGCTGCTCGACGGCGCCCGTTCCAAGCTGACCCGGGCGGCGCTGGAAACTCTTGCGGTGGTGGCGTATCGGCAGCCGGTGACCCGGGCCCGAGTGAGCGCGGTGCGTGGCGTGAACGTCGATGCGGTGATCCGCACGCTGGTCGCGCGCGGCCTGATCACTGAGGCGGGCACGGATTCCGATTCGGGAGCGACGACGTTCGCCACCACCGAGTTGTTCCTGGAGCGGTTGGGCCTGTCATCCTTGACGGAGCTGCCCGACATCGCCCCACTGCTGCCCGACGTCGACGTGATCGACGATTTGACCGAGAGTTTGGACAGCGAGCCGCGCTTCGCGAAGCTGTCCGCAGCGCCGCCGGCAAACAAGCCGGTGGCGTTCGATGTCGACACCGAAGGCGATGGCTGAGATGGCGGATCCTGAGGGCGTGCGGCTGCAAAAAGTGTTGTCCCAGGCCGGCATCGCCTCGCGGCGTGTCGCGGAGCGGATGATCACCGACGGCCGCATCGAGGTCGACGGCAGGTTGGTCACCGAACTGGGCACCCGGGTCGATCCGGCGACCGCCGACATCCGCGTCGACGGCTCCAGGATCGTGCTGGACGACTCGATGGTCTATCTGGCTATCAACAAGCCGCGGGGGATGCACTCGACGATGTCGGATGACCGCGGGCGGCCCTGCGTCGGCGATCTGGTGGAGCATCGCGTGCGCGGCAACAAGAAGCTGTTTCACGTCGGACGGCTGGATGCCGACACCGAGGGTCTGCTGCTGCTCACCAATGACGGCGAATTGGCGCACCGGTTGATGCACCCCTCCTTCGAGGTGCCGAAGACCTATCTGGCGACAGTCGCCGGTTCGGTGCCGCGCGGGCTGGGCAAGACGCTGCGGGCCGGTGTGGAACTGGAGGACGGCCCGGTCGCGCTGGACGACTTCGCCGTCGTCGACGCGGTTCCGGGCAAGACGCTGCTCCGGGTTACTCTGCACGAGGGCCGCAAGCGGATCGTGCGCCGGATGCTGGCTGAGGTCGGATTCCCGGTGCAGTCGCTGGTGCGCACCGACCTCGGGTCGGTGACACTGGGCGATCAGCGGCCCGGCAGCATTCGTGCACTGACCCGCAAAGAGGTCGGCGATCTATACAAGGCGGTGGGCTTGTGAGCGGCGTGGTGATCGCGATCGACGGTCCTGCCGGTACCGGGAAGTCAAGTGTTTCAAGAGGTTTGGCGAAAGCGCTGGGGGCCCGGTATGTGGACACCGGTGCGATGTACCGCATCGCCACACTGGCCATGCTGCGCGCCGGGGTGAATCTGGATGATCCGGCCGCTATCGCCGCGGCGGCGGACGTGCCGATGTCGGTGGGTTTCGATCCCGATGTGGAGCAGACGTTCCTTGGCGGTGAGGATGTTTCGGCGCTGATTCGCGGTGACGACGTGACTCGTGCGGTCTCGTCGGTGGCGGCGGTTCCCGAGGTTCGGGCACGTTTGGTCGCGCTGCAGCGTGGGCTGGCCGATGGGGCCGGCAGCGTCGTTCTGGAGGGCCGCGACATCGGGACCGTGGTGCTGCCGGATGCCCACGTGAAGGTCTTCCTGACGGCTTCGGCGGAAACCCGGGCCCGGCGCCGCAACGATCAGAACATCGCCGCCGGACTTCTCGACGAGTACGAGACGGTGCTGGACGATGTAATCCGGCGGGACCATCTGGATTCCACCCGGGCGGTCTCGCCGTTGCGGCCGGCCCACGATGCGCTGATCGTCGACACCAGCGAGATGGCCCAGGCCGAGGTGGTCGCCCATCTGTGCGATCTCGTCGAACAGCGGACGGGAGCAGACCGATGACCGAAGAAGACGGAACGTGGTCGGAGGAGAGCGAGTGGGACCTCGCTGAAGACCAGCTGCTCGACGAGACCGGCGAGGCGGGTGGTCCGCCGCCCGTTGTCGCGGTGGTCGGCCGACCCAATGTCGGCAAGTCCACCTTGGTCAACCGCATTCTGGGCCGACGGGAAGCCGTCGTTCAGGATCTGCCGGGCGTGACCCGCGACCGGGTGTCCTACGACGCGACGTGGAACGGTCGGCGGTTCGTCGTCCAGGACACCGGCGGATGGGAACCCGACGCCAAGGGCCTGCAGCTGCTGGTGGCCGATCAGGCGTCGGTGGCGATGAAGACCGCCGACGCGGTGATCCTGGTGGTCGACGCCGTCGTCGGCGCCACCGCAGCCGACGAGGCGGCGGCGCGCATTCTGCAGCGGTCCGGTAAGCCGGTCTTCCTGACAGCCAACAAGGTCGACAACGAGAAGGGCGAGTCCGACGCCGCGGCGCTGTGGTCGCTCGGCCTGGGGGAGCCGCATCCGATCAGTGCGATGCACGGTCGCGGCGTGGCGGATCTGCTCGACGACGTTCTCGAGGCGCTACCGGAGGTGTCGGAGACCGGGCCCTCCGGCGGGGGACTGCGCCGGGTGGCGTTGGTCGGCAAGCCGAATGTCGGCAAGAGTTCGCTGCTGAACCGGCTGGCCGGGTCGGAGCGTTCGGTGGTGCACGACGTCGCCGGAACGACCGTCGACCCGGTGGACTCGTTGATCGAACTCGACGGCAGGATTTGGCGTTTCGTCGATACGGCGGGGTTGCGCCGCAAGGTCGGCCAGGCCAGCGGGCACGAGTTCTACGCGTCGGTGCGCACGCACAGCGCGATCGACGCCGCCGAGTTGGTGATCGTTCTGGTCGACGCTTCCCAGCCGCTGACCGAGCAGGACCAGCGGGTGCTCACGATGGTGATCGAGGCCGGCCGGGCGCTGGTGCTGGCGTTCAATAAGTGGGATCTGGTCGACGAGGATCGGCGCTTTCTCCTGGACCGCGAAATCGACTTGCAGCTGGCGCAATTGCAGTGGGCGCCGCGGGTGAACATCTCGGCCAAAACCGGTCGGGCGATGCAGAAGCTGGTGCCGGCTATGGAGACCGCGCTCGCTTCGTGGGACGCCCGCATCTCGACCGGTCAGCTCAACACCTGGCTCAAAGAGGTCGTCGCTGCGACGCCACCGCCGGTGCGTGGCGGCAAGCAACCCCGAATCCTGTTTGCCACCCAGGCAACCAACCGTCCGCCGACCTTCGTCTTGTTCACCAGCGGTTTCCTGGAGGCGGGATATCGACGGTTCCTGGAGCGCCGGCTGCGGGAGACGTTCGGCTTCGAGGGCACGCCGATCCGGATCAATGTCCGGGTGCGGGAGAAGCGGAAGCTCAAGGGGCGCTGAGCTATTCGCCCGGCCCGTAGTGCCTCACGTCAAGATGCCCGCGAAACGGGGTCGGTGCCTCAGTTAGAAATGCCCGCGAAACCAGGACGGGGATTCAGCGGGCCTTGACCCGGATGCCGCGTCGGATGTCGGGCAGGGCTGAGGGGATCGAGGCGA
>CAIRCP010000222.1 GCA_903877095.1 uncultured Actinomycetes bacterium
CAGAAACCAAGAAACGCAACCACATCCGCCAACTCGAAGCCCTCGGCTACACCGTCACCCTCAACCCCGCCGCTTGACCGCAACTACCACCGCTGACGCGCACCTGACCCATCGCACGTCGCCTTTATTTTCGGATTAGAGGCAAAAAAAGAGGGTTATCCCAGCAATTCGGGGAGCCGTTGGAGCAGTGTCGGCAGCGCCGTGCCGGCCGTCTCGCGCAGGCTTGCCGTCACCGAATCGGATATCGGAGTGGGTTCGGGGTTGACCTCGATCACCGCGCTGCCGTTGGCCAGGGCCACCTCGGGCAGCGCCGCGGCGGGGTAGACCAGACCTGACGTGCCGACCACCACCACCAGATCGGCGGTCGCGACGGCTTCGACCGCGGCCTGCCATGGCTCATCGGGCAGTTGTTCGCCGAACCAGACGATGCCCGGCCGGATCAGGCCACCGCATTCGCACGGCAGCGGGGTCGCCTCCAATTCCGGCTCGGTCATATCGGGCAGCGGGCCGTGATAGCGCGAACCGCAGGTGTCGCACCAGAATTCGGCCAGGCTGCCATGCAGATGGTGAACGGTCCGGCTGCCGGCCCGCTCATGTAGATCGTCGACATTCTGGGTGATGACGGTGACGTCGGCGTAGTCCTGCCAGGCCGCCACCGCGCGGTGGCCGGCGTTTGGCTGCACTTCCTTGACCAGATGGTGGCGCCACAGGTACCAGGCCCAAACCCGTTCCGGGTGCTTGCGCCAGCCGTCGGTGCTGGATATCTCGTACGGGTCGTACTTCGCCCACAGGCCGGTCTCATCGTCGCGAAACGTCGGCACCCCACTCTCGGCGGAGATCCCCGCCCCGCTGAACACCGCGATTCGCACGTCCCCAAGATAGTCGGTGCGGACCTGTCGTCGACGATACTGGGCAGGTGGAATGGTTGCGGGTCGACGCGACGTCAACGACGCCGCCGTACGACCAGTTGCGGACCGCGATCATCGACGCCATCCGGGACGGGCGACTGGCCCCCGGCGCCCGGCTGCCCACGGTGCGCGACCTGGCCGGCCAGATCGGGCTGGCGGTCAACACCGTCGCCCGCGCCTACCGCGAATTGGAGACCGCCGGCGTGGTCGAAACCCACGGCCGCAAAGGCACTTTCGTTGCCCGGGAGGATCCCACCGATACCGCGATGGCCGCCGCTGCGCGGGTGTACGCGGACGCGGCCCGCGCCCTCGGTGTGGGCCTCGCCGAGGCGCGGCGCTATCTGGACGCGGAGTTCGGGGCTTAACCCGATTCGAGCGCGGGGCCTAACCGAATTCGAGCAGCGCGTAGACACCCCGGAAGGGCTTCATCGGCCCGAACCCCCAGAACGTCGGAAAAGCCGTCTTGAACAGGAATCCCCGTCCCGCCGGCATCGGGACATCGCGGACGGCCTTGAGGCCGGGCACCGAGCCGATCAGCGCGCGCAACTCGTTGATCGACAGGCTGAACGGCATGGGCGGCACCCGGTAGGTCTTGGAGGCGCGGATGCCCTTGGGCGCGACCTTCTTGATGATCGTCGGCGGCAGGTCGAAGAACATCTGCCCGCCGGGAAAACGCTTGGCGCACTGGCGAATCAGGTCCATGGCCTCATCGGGCTGCAGGTACATCAGCAGGCCCTCGGCCGTGATGAACACCCCATTGCTCGAATCGACCTGGTCCATCCAGCTGTAGTCCAGTGCCGACTGTCCGATGTTGGTGATCCGCTCGGAGTGCGGCAGCAGCTTTTCGCGCAGTTCGATCACCGGGGGCAGATCGACCGACACCCAGCGGAACTCCGGTTCGGCAACCGCCTTGTCCAGCCGCCAGAAGCTGGTCTGGAAACCTTCGGCGAGCGCCACGATGGTCGCCTTGGGGTGGCTGCGCAGATACTCGATGGTGCATCCGTCGGCCGCCAGCGACCGCAGCGCCATCTCCTGGCCGCGCCGGCCGAACTTGGAGTAGTCGACGCCGTAGGTCTTGGTGAAGGCGTCGCGCAGTTCGATGGCCTTCGGATCGTCGATGATGGCGTCGGGCAGGCCGGCCTGGTGAGCGCGGCCGTTGAGGGTCATCAGCGCGGTCTCGGAGACGCCGGTGAGCGCCGCGGATTCTGCGTTGGAAGCGTTCATCCCGCCAAACTTACCCGCGCAGGACTTTGCCCAGCGTCCGCAGGTTGCGGGTGGTGGTCGACGACTTGTAGCGGCGCTTGCCCATCGTCGCCCCGATCGTCGACGTCAGCGTCGCGCCCTTGGGCACCTGCCAGTAGACGACGCCGTCGCCGCGGGCCACCTTCTCGTCGCCGGTAGCCAGGTCGCATAGTTCGTCGAGCACGGCCGGGTCGCTGACGAAGGTCACGTAGGACTGGTGGCCGTCGACCTCGGCCTCGAGCGGGTAGTTCTCGACGATGGCCCGCACCGTCGCGATGTCATAGACCAAAACCCATGCTTCGTAACCGAATTGGCGACGCAGCGCCGCCTCGGCGGCGGCGCGCACCGCCGTCGCGTCACCCGATGCAGTGAGCACCACGTTGCCGGTGGCCAGGATCGTCGTCACGTCGGTGAATCCGGCGTCGCGCATCGCCGCGGTCACGTCGGCCATCTTCAGTGTCACTCCGCCGACGTTGACGCCGCGGAGAAAGACTGCGTAGCGGGTCATCTGCGGCGAAGCTGCGCAGTCAGGCATGGTCGCAACGCTACCGACGTAGGCTTGTGGGCATGACGCGCCAGGTTTTCGATGACAAACTGGTGGCGTTGATCGCCGACAACTCCCTGGGTGCGCTGGCCACCATCAAGCGCGACGGGCGCCCGCAGTTGTCGAACGTCACCTACCACTTCGATCCGCGCGCGCTGACCATCGAAGTGTCCATCACCGAGGCCAGGGCCAAGACCCGCAACCTCCGCCGGGACCCTCGGGCGTCGATGCTGGTGACCTCCGACGACGGCTGGTCCTATGCGGTGGCCGAGGGTGACGCGGTGCTCAGCCCGCCCGCCGCCGCCCCCGACGACGACACCGTCGAATCGCTGGTGGCCCTGTACCGCAAGATCGCCGGCGAGCATCCCGACTGGGACGACTACCGCCGGGCGATGGTCGTCGACCGACGGGTGCTGCTGCGGTTACCGGTCAGTCATCTTTACGGAATGCCGCCAGGTCTGCGCTGAACTCCGGCACGACGGGATACGCTGCCAGCATGTCCAATCCGGAGCCCGACCCCCAGGACGACACCAAGCGAAAGTTCCGTGAGGCGCTGGAGCGAAAGAAAGCGAATTCGGCGGGCGCCGCGGCGCGCGCCGAAGGAGTGGGTAAGCAATCACAGGCGCACGGCCCAGCCGAGCAGCGCCGGACTTTCCGCCGTAAGAGCGGGGGCTAGAAAGCGATCCGCGGCCGGGCGCTTACGAGTGGGGATCGCGCCCGGCCGGGGATCGCGGCCTAGTGGTGGCTTCAGTGGTGGGTGGCCTTCTCCGCGCCCACACCGGTCAGCGAGCGGACCTCCATCTCGGCGTTGAGTTCCGGATCGCCGGTGTCGCGGGAGCTCAGCGTTCCGACGATGCCGAGGATGAAGGCCAGCGGGATCGACACGATGCCGGGGTTGGACAGTGGGAACCAGTTGAAGCTCTCGCCGGGCAACATCGACGTCTTCGCCCCGGACACCGCGGGGGAGAAGATGATCAGCACGATGCAGCTGATCAGGCCGCCGTACATGCTCCACAACGCCCCTCGGGTGTTGAACCGCCGCCAGTAGAGCGAGTAGAGGATGGTCGGCAGATTCGCCGACGCGGCCACCGCGAAGGCCAGCGCCACCAGGAAGGCCACGTTCTGACCGTTGGCCAGAATGCCCAATCCGATCGCGGCGATGCCCAGGACGACCGCCGCGATGCGCGACACCCGCACCTGCTCGTCTTCAGTGACGTTGTGGTTCTTCATGATTGAGGCGTAGATGTCGTGGGCGAACGACGCCGATGCGGTGATCGTCAGTCCCGCCACCACCGCGAGGATGGTCGCGAAGGCCACTGCCGAGATGATGCCGAGCAGGATCACGCCGCCGAGGTGGAACGCCAGCAGTGGTGCGGCGGAGTTCTCCTTGCCCGGGGCCTTGAGGATCGTGTCCGGGCCGACCAGTGCCGCGGCGCCATAGCCCAGGGTGAGGGTGAACAGGTAGAAGGCGCCGATCAGCCCGATTGCCCACACCACCGATCGCCGTGCCTCTTTGGCGGTGGGAACCGTGTAGAAGCGCATCAGCACGTGCGGCAGGCCCGCTGTGCCCAGCACCAGTGCCAGGCCCAACGACAGCAGGTCGACCTTGGAGAGCGTGGTCGCTCCGTACTTGGCGCCGGGTGCCAGCACATCGCGGGTGTTGACACCCTTGGTGGTGGCTTTGGAGACCATCTCCTGCGCCGAGCCGAGGATCTCGGAGAAGTTCATCCCGAACTTGGCCAGCACCATCACCGTCATCAACGCCGCACCGCTGATAAGCAGTACGGCTTTGATGATCTGCACCCAGGTGGTGCCTTTCATGCCGCCGATGAGGACGTAAACGATCATCAGAACGCCGACGATCGCGATCACCAGTGACTGCGCCGCGCGTCCGTGGATGTCGAGCAGCAGGGCCACCAGTCCACCGGCGCCGGCCATCTGCGCGAGCAGGTAGAACAGCGACACCGTCAGCGTCGAGATGGCCGCGGCCAATCGGACCGGGCGTTGCTTGAGCCGGAAGCTCAACACGTCGGCCATCGTGAATTTGCCTGTGTTGCGCAGTAATTCGGCGACCAGGAGCAGAGCCACCAGCCAGGCGACCAGGAAGCCGATCGAATAGAGGAAGCCGTCGTAGCCGTAAACCGCGATGGCCCCGGCGATGCCCAGGAAACTGGCTGCCGACAGGTAGTCGCCGGCGATGGCGATGCCGTTCTGGGGGCCGGTGAAAGCGTGGCCGGCGGTGAAGAACTCCGTCGCGTTGGTGTTGCTCCGGCTCGCGCGGATGACGATGACCAGGGTGATGACGACGAACGCCGCGAAGATGCTGATGTTGATGACGGGGTTTCCGACGGCCTCGGACTCGGCCAGGATGCGGGTGGTCACTGTTCGCTCCAATGCATCTCGTTGCGGATCTTCTCTGCGCGGGGGTCGAGTTCGCGGTTGGCGAAGCGGACGTACAGCCCGGTGATCAGGAACGTGGTGACGAACTGGCCCAGGCCGAAGATCAGCCCGAGGTTGATGTTGCCCCAGACCTTGGTCGCCATCAGGTCGTGGGCGAAGGCACCCAGCAACACATAGGTGCCGTACCAGATGAGGAAGAACGCGGTCATCGGGAAGACGAACCGGCGCAGGGTGCGTCGAAGATCCTGGAACTCGGGGCTGGCCTGAACGGCCAGGTACTGCGAGCCGCTGGGATGGACCTCCCGCGGCTCGACTTGAGGTGTGGCCACGTCGATGACTCCTGACGATCGGGGAACTGGTGCCCTGAGCTTAGAGAGAGCCAGGTCACACTCAGCAGGACGGTGGGCCGAGGTCGATGGATTCCCCTGAGAATGAACTCATATTTTAGTAAGCGAATTGGGGCTTGGCGCCGCTCAGGCGCCCGAGGGGGGTGCAGCAAGTGTTCGAGAAGATCAGCAGGGTCGGCGCGGCAGCGATCGTCGGGGTCGGCCTAGTGGTCGGTATCACCGACCGGGCGGTGGGACCGTCTTTCCGGGCCGACGTGAGGTTGACCACCACGGTGCTGGCCATGGGCGGACTCGGCTACGAAACCATCGAGACCGACCTCATCAAGCGGGTCTTGGGCGGCCACTACGCCAACGAGGAGAAACTCGTCGGCCTGCCGTGGCCGGGTCAACTGAAGCCGTTCAAGGGCACCCTGACGCTGAACGAGTCAGTGTCGGCCGGCCTGGTGACCATGGACGAGGCGATCCGCAGTACACCCGGGCCGAAGATCGCCGCCGGAGCCTCGGGCAGCACGTTGGTGGTCGACGAGGAGATGCGTCGTCTGGCCAATGACCCGACCGCGCCGCCCGCCGACGAACTCTCGTTCGTGGTGCTGGGCGATCCCAACCGCGGCATTCTCAAGCAGTTCCGGGGGGTGAAAGTCCCGATCCTCGACTACACCGTCCCCGAGATTCCGGTGACCAAGTACGACGTCACGGTGGTCACCGGCGAGTACGACGGTTTGGGCGACTGGCCGGACCGGCCGTGGAACCTGCTGGCCGACTTCAATGCGCTGGCGGGGGCGGGGTTTCTCCAGGACATCGTGCCGAAGGAGATCGTGGACGCCCTGGCGTTGCGGGCCTTCGGTTCGGTGCACTTTGACGCCATGTTCGCCGACCCCTCGCAGGTGCCCAAGGAGAACGTCACCACCCTGGTGAACGCCGCGGGCGGGGTCACGACGACGTATGTGGTGCCGACGGCCGATCTGCCGATGCTGCGGCCACTCAAGGCACTCGGCGTGCCGCAGGGGACCATCGACTCTCTTGAAGGGGTGTTGCGGCCCGTCGTCGACTCGGCATACGCCCGCAACGACCCCGCCTGGTTGAAGCCGATCAACCAACTCGCCGCCCCGGCGGCGACCGTCGCCACGAACGGCACGCGCGCGCCAAAGCGGGCCTCGGAGACGCCTGGAAAGCCGACGGTCGTGGCAGCGGCCGCGGCGGTCGGCGAGGCCGACGGCACGCCGGCGCCGACCATTTCGACGTCGTACAAGAAACCCGATGACCGGAGCCAACTCCACCGCCCACGGCGGGGCCCTGGCCGCCAAGGTTAAATGGCCGTGTGACCCTCTCTCTGACCCAGGACCCGGAAGCAGATCTGCTGCTGGCGGAGAGCCCGTTCGCGCTTCTGCTCGGGATGCTGCTGGATCAGCAGATACCCATGGAGGTGGCGTTCGCCGGCCCGCGGAAGATCGCCGACCGTCTCGGCGGGATCGATCCGCAGGAGATCGCCGAGTGCGACCCGGTGCGATTCGCCGCGCTATGTTCGGAAACCCCTGCGGTGCACCGGTTTCCGGGCTCCATGGCTAAGCGGATCCAGGATCTTGCGCGGGAGATCGTCGATCGCTACGGCGGTGATGCCGCCGGGTTGTGGACCCAGGGCGACCCAGACGGCGCCGAGGTGCTCCGGCGACTGAAGGCGTTGCCCGGCTTCGGCGAGCAGAAGGCGAAGATCTTCCTCGCGCTGTTGGGCAAGCAGTACGGGGTGACGCCCCGGGGTTGGCGGGCCGCCGCCGGTGACTACGGCAAGGCTGGGACCTACATGTCCATCGCCGATGTGGTCGACAAAGGCTCGCTGGAACAGGTACGCGCGTACAAGAAGAAGATGAAGGCCGCCGCGAAGGCGAAGCCGTAGCAGTCTGGCACCGAAGGCGAAGCCGTAGCAGTCTGGCACCGAAGGCGAAGCCGTAGCAGTCTGGCACCGAAGGCGAAGCCGTAGCAGTCGACAACCGAGGGAGAAACCAATGAAGACCCATCTCAACTGCCCGTGCGGCGAGGCGATCAAGGGCAAGGACGAAGACGACCTCGTTGAACTGGCCCAGGCGCATCTCGCCGAAGCGCATCCGGGTATGCATTACGAGCGCGAGCACATCCTGTTCATGGCGTACTGACCCGGGCGCCCCCGGCGCCGGGTGCGCCCGCACACGGGCACGCGGTGACCAACGTCCGTTTTGGTTTCGCGGGTGCGTGTTAGTTTTTTCCCCTGTGAGCGACAATTTGGGCGATCGGTCGTGACCGACCACGCGAACCCGCCGGGGAATGTCCCGATGCCCGCGCAACCGCCCCGCCGGCCGGCGCACGCAGCCCCCGAACAGCTGCGCCGGGGAAACCCCGCCGACGCGCTCACCGAAATCCTCCCCTTGGAGGATCTGCAGGCCGAGTTGGATCGCAACCCGCCCGGGGCGGCGTTGCTGTCCGGCGGACCGCCGGTAGCCACTCGGGTGTACGAGGACTGGCAACTCCCACCGGCCCTGGAGGGCAACCCGGGCGACGTTTACAGTCCCGAGGGCTACCCCCAGGGTTACGCCGTCGAGGGGTACGTGCCCGCCGTAGTGGAACTCGATCAACTTCAGATGCGCCGCAAGTCGGTTCCGGCCAAGCAGGGCTGGCGTGGCCTGGTGCACAACGTGACGCGGATCAACCTCCCGCCCGGCCCGGACGAGACCTACGAGATGGCGCTGAAGGACGGCATCCAGCGCATGGTGCGTTCGACCTTCCCGCTCACCGTCCTGGGCGTCAAAGGGGGCGTCGGCAAGACCGTGGTCACCGAGGTGCTCGGCTCCACCTTCTCCGCCGTTCGCGGGGACCGGGTGATCGCCGTGGACCTGGACCCCGACGCCGGCAACCTGATCTCCCGGCACGGTCGGGAGAGCGCGCTGTCGATCGCCGATCTGGCCGCCGAGGGTTCAGCGACCCGATATCTGGATGTCCGGGCGCACACCAGCCAGAACAAGTCGACCCGACTGGAGGTGCTCACCGGCCCGGACTTCGCCCGCACCCCGAAACCGTTGCAGGAGTCCCAGTTCGATGCGGTGATGCCCATCCTGGGCGAGCACTACAGCCTCGTTCTGATGGATACCGGTACCGGCCTCAAGACCACCCTGATGAGTGCGGTGCTGCGCCAGTCCCGCGCCCTGATCATGGTCAGCAGCGCCTCCATCGACTCGCTGGAGGAGACTCAGGTGAGCCTGGAGTGGTTGCGGCACAACGGATATCAGGATCTTCTCGACACCATGGTGCTGGTGATCAACAACGTTCAGCGTGGCAAGCCCAATGTCAACCTGGACCGGGCGGTCAAGCAGTTCGCCCGCCAGATCGGCCGGGACCGCATCTTCGTGCTGCCTTTCGACGATCACATCTTCGAGGGCCGGCAGATCACGCTGGAGTTGTTGAGTGCCAAGAGCCGCCGGCGCTACCTGGAGTTGGCCGCGCGGGTCTCCGAACTCTTCCCCCGGCCGGTGGACTGAAACCGCGATCCTGCCGATCCGCTACGGCAAGCCGAACGCCGTCTCCAACTCGGCCAGCGCCTGCTCGGTCAGCGGCAGCAGCTCGGCGATGCGGGGCATCACGTCGGCGTCGGTGACGTAGCCGAACCCGATCTTGCCGGCGTAGCTGCACACCGTGACGTTGAGGCCCATCCCGTCGTACACCGATGAGACGGGGTACATCTCTTCGAGATGGGCGCCGTTGAAATACATCTCGTCGCGCGGGCCGGGGACGTTGGAGATCGCCATGTTGCAACTCGGGGGCAGCAGGGTGCTGAACGGCAGCAGCGGCAGCACCACGGTCGAGCCGATCGCCGGGCCCATCACCGCCAGCATGGCGTCAGATCCATTGAGGGTGACCTGCTTTTTGATGTTCTTCATCGCCAGGTGGATGAACGACAGCCGGTCGGCGGGGTCGGCGATGTCGGTGCCCAGCGGGCACAGGCCCAGGCCGAACTTGTTGCCGGTGCCGCCGCCGTCCTCGCGGTCGCGCACCGACACCGGGCACATCGCCACCATCGTCCGGTCGGGCAGTTGGCCGCGCTCGAGAAGCCAGGACCGCAGCGCACCGGCGATCAGGGCGGTGACGACGTCGTTGCCGGTGACGTCGGCAGCGTCCTGGACTGCGCGGATCCGCTCCCGGTCCAGGCTGATTCCGGCAGCGGCGCGGCGTTTTCCGAGCTTGGCGTTGAAGCGGGTCTGCGGTGCGTCGAACGGCGGGACGACGGCGTCGGACACCATGGCGCCGATCAGGTTGGCGATCTCGGCGGTGGCGACCCTTTTGGTGAGGTCGAGACCGGCTGCGGCGGCGTCGGCGACGGCGCGCATCGCGCCGAATGGGCTGGGAATCCGCGACCGCTTGGTGTCTGGGTTCTTGCCCGGCTTGGTCGGGGGCCGACGTCCGAGCGTCTTGTCGGAATAGAACGGCGGCATGTTGCGAAGGTCGGGGTCGCGGGTCAGGGAATCCTTGATCATCGCCAGGCCACCCACCCCGTCGATGACGGTGTGGTGGATCTTGATGTAGAGCGCGAACCGCCCATCCGGCAGACCGTCGATCAGGTAGCTGGTCCACAGCGGCAGGGACAGGTCGAGCCGTCCGCCGTGCAGCTCGGAAACCAGCTCCCACAGATCGGCGGGGCCGGACCCGGGCGTCAGCGTCACCCGGTGGACGTGCTGGTGGATGTCGATCTTCTCCACCTCGCGCCACACCCATACGCCGCCGGTGTCTGCACCCCGGTGCGGACGACGGTGCAGCCGCGGGTCGACGTCCCGGTCGGTCAGCAGGCCGTCGTGATAGAGCTGGTCGACGTAGCCGGTGGGATCGACGTCCGGCGGTGGGGTGAGAATCAGCACGATGCCGACATGCATTGCGCTGCCGAACTTTTCGCCGGCGAGCATCAACGAATCCATGGTTTCCAGCATGTCCACCAGTGCTGATCCGATCTCTTATCGGGCGTGTTGCCTCAGACTAGTCCGATTCGGACTCAGGGCACGACGGATGAGCCGATCGTCGGCATGAACGTGCACTGCTTGTCAAGGGTGGTCACCTGCCCGAAAATCGTCGACATGATGCTGCCCGAGCCGGTGTCGACGATCGCCGTCAGCGTCGTCGGCCCCTGCGGGTTGATCTCCGGATTGGGCTTGAGGGTGGCGCTGCCCGACGTGCCGTTGGTCAGATTCACCCATGTCACGTTGAGCGGCAGTTTCTGCTCGGCGGCCGGCGCAGGCGTACCGACCGCGGTGAAGACGTAGGCCGTCTGGCCGGGGCCGGGGCCGGGGGCCGGGATCTTCGCCGGGCCGGCGACCGAGATCGCGGTGGCGATGACGTTGCCGCCGTCCTTCATGCACCCGTTGCTGATGGACGGATACATGAAATCCTGCGTCGGCGGTTTGGCGGGGTCGTACGGCGTTGCCGCGGCGGGCGCGGGTGCCGGTGCGGGCTGGGTCAGGGCCGCCTGTACGACGGGTGCCGCATCCGGTGCCGGGGCCGGCTGCGCGGCGGGCGCCGGGGCCGGGGCGGCGGCCGGAGCAGGAGCCTCGGGCAGCGCCTCGGGGGCCGGGCCGGCCGCATGCGCCGGATCCAGACCGGCCGGCAGGTGGGCTTCCGGGCCGACGCCAGTCGCTAGCTGGGCCTGCGTGTCGGGCAGCGAACCCGGGGCCGGGACATGCTGTTCCAGCGGGATGGGGCCGTTGCCGGTACCCGGGGTCATCAGCGGCATCGTGCCGTGTGCCGGTCCGGCGGCCGCGGGGGAGACCGGCGCGGCGGCCGGCATCAGGCCGGCCGCCCCGCCGTTCTGGACGAACTTGGTTACGGCCTGGGCCAGCGCCAGCGACCCCTCCGGGGTGGTGGCGTTGCCGGCCAGCTGCGAGGCCGCAGCCAACAGCAACTCCTGCGCCGACCCGGGATTGGCCGCCGCCTGCTGAACCACCGGGCTCAGGCTCTGCACCGCCGGTAGACCGGGCAGCAGGCCCGGATCCAACGGGATGGTGGGGTCCGCCGCTGCGAACGGGCTCAGAGCCACGGTCAGGGCGACGGCGCTCAGTCCTGCGACAAGTTTGGCGATGGTACGCACGATGTGCTCCCTATGGCGCTAGCGGGGATGGGATCAGGGCGGGGATCAGGGCAGGGCGGTGATGAACGCCAGCGGGTTCAGCCCGGCAGCGGTGGGGGCGACCGGCGCGGCAGCCGGGGCCGCCGGGTAGGCCGGGGCGGCCGGTGCCGCGGGGTAGGCAGCGACGGCCGGGGCGGCCGGGTATGCCGGGTAGGCCGGGGCGGCCGGGTAGACGGGATACGCCGGTGCCGCCGGGGCGGTGCCCAAGAGGTTCGTCGGCGCCAGGTTGGCCAACTGGGCCGGCACGCCGAGTTGGTTGAGCAGCGGAACCACCGTCGAGCCGATGCCCGGCTGCGGGGCGACCGGGGCGGCCGGGGCGGGAGCGGCGCCCGGAATGACGATGGGCGATACCGGCAGGGTGTTCGGAGCGGGGGCGCCGATCATGCCCGAGGCGCCGTTGAGCGCGGTGGCCGCACCTTGCAGCACGGCGCCGACCCCGGCCGGGTTTGCCAGGTCCTGGATGAAGCTCAGCGCGGGCACACCCGGCACGGCGGGCGGGACGATCGGGTCGGCAGCCGCCGACGAACTCAGCGCAATTGCGGCCGCGCCGAGCCCGGCGACGGCAATTGCGTTGGCGGCGAACAGTTTTGCGAAACGTGACATGTGACGACACTCCTCGGTTGCAGGTCTTGCGCAACCCCGAAGGTATCCAGATACTGAAGTTACTCAAGTGACACGTGTGGCGGTTATTCAACCGTTACGAGAGCGATGCGCGACCGAGTCGGCGCGTGCTCAGACGACCGATACGGATGCGCAGCGATCGGGAGTAGTCGGGCAATCAGGACTTCTGCGGACTAGAGTCGCGTCGGTGTTCACCAGCCGGTTGGCCACCGGGCTTGTCAAACTGGCGCCGGTGCTGCTGCTGGCGAGCATTGCCGCCCGGCTGGCGTGGACTTACCTCGTTCCCAACGGGGCCAACTTCGTCGACCTTCACGTCTATCTCGGCGGAGCGGCGGCGCTCGATCGCCCGGGAATGCTGTACTCCTACGTGTACGGCGACCAGACTCCCGACTTCCCGCTGCCGTTCACCTATCCGCCGTTCGCCGCGCTGGTGTTCTATCCGCTGACCAAGCTTCCGTTCGGGCTGGTGGCACTGGGCTGGCAAATCGGGATCATCGCCGGCCTCTACGGCGTGGTCGTGCTCAGCCTGCGGCTGATCGGCGTGCGGAACGCGACCACCGCGATGCTGTGGACCGCGGTCGGCATCTGGATCGAACCGCTGCGCAGCACCTTCGACTACGGGCAGATCAACGTCTTTCTGGTGCTGGCCGCGCTGTGGGCCGCTGTCAGCACCCGGTGGTGGGTGTCTGGACTATTGGTGGGCCTGGCCGCCGGCATCAAACTCACCCCGGCGATCACCGGTGTGTACCTCGCCGGGATGCGGCGTTGGGGTGCGGCGTTGTTCGCCGCCGTGGTGTTCGCCGCGACGGTCGCACTGCCGGTGGCGGTGATCGGCCAGCAGGCCCGCTACTACTTCACCGACCTGCTCGGCGACGCCAGCCGAATCGGTCCGATCGGCACGTCGTTCAACCAGTCCTGGCGTGGCGGGATCTCCCGGATCCTCGGCCACGACGCCGGTTACGGCCCACTCGTCCTGGCCGGGATCGCCTTGACGGCGGTGCTCGCGGTCATGGCCTGGCGCGCGCTCGCCGGTGATCGGCTGGGATCGCTGTTGGTGGTGCAACTCTTCGGATTGCTGATCTCGCCGATCTCCTGGACCCATCATTGGATCTGGCTGCTGCCCCTGATGATCTGGCTCCTCAACGGTCCATGGCGGGACCGTCCCGGGGCACGGCTGTTCGGCTGGGGCTGGCTTGGTCTGACGCTGGGCGGGGTGCCCTGGTTGCTGAGCTTCTTCCAGCCGACCATCTGGCAGATCAGCCGTCCCTGGTATCTGGCCTGGGCCGGGCTGATCTACATCGTCGCGACGTTGGCGACGCTGGGCTGGATCGCGCTCGGGCGACGGTCAAGCGGCGCCAGTCGCGATGATGCAGCGCGACGGTCAGGGTTGAGCTAGCGGTCGCCGAGGAGTCCGTCTATCTGCCGTGCCAGCGCCACATCCTTCTCGGTGATTCCACCTTCATCATGAGTGACGATTGCGAAATGCACGATGCGCCCACGGATATCGATATCGGGATGGTGGTCGGCGCGTTCGGCGGCCTCTGCCACGCGGCGAACCGCGTTGATGCCGTCGAGGAATGACGCGAACGTGACTGATCGTCGCAGCATCCCGTCCTTGCGTGCCCAACCATTCAGCGCCGACGCCGCGGCGTCGACCTCGTCATCGCTCATCACGGCCATCCGCTCACGGTATACCGTCACACGCCATGGGGTGCCAGGTCGTCGTCGCGGGGGCCCTCATCGCCGGCGGGTCGGTGCTGCTGGCCCAGCGTCGCCGTCCACCTGAACTGGCCGGGCTGTGGGAGTTGCCGGGCGGCAAGGTGGCGCCGGGGGAGACCGAGCCCGACGCGCTGGTGCGGGAGCTTCACGAGGAACTCGGCGTCGACGTCGTCGTGCACGACCGGGTGGGCGATGACGTTCTGATCGGCGAGGCCGTCGTCCTGCGCGCCTACCACGTCGAGCAGACCGGCGGCGCCCTGCACCCTCACGACCATCGCGCGCTGCGCTGGGTCACCGCCACCGAGTTGGCCGAGGTCGATTGGGTGCCCGCCGACCGCGCCTGGCTGCCCGTCCTGCGGGAGCGGCTCACCGGGTCGTAACGGTGCGCCTGACCCCAACGCTGACCCGTTGTGCTTCCGCGCCGCCGCGTTACCGGCGCTTCCCCGTTTTCGCAAACGGGGCCGCGCGCTGCGACAATCACCGGCGTGAGTAGCCCCGCATCCAGACACGACTTCCGCAACGTCGCCATCGTGGCGCACGTCGACCACGGCAAGACCACCCTCGTCGACGCCATGCTGCGGCAGTCCGGTGCCCTGACCCATCGTGGCGACGACACGGTCGAACGACTGATGGACTCCGGGGATCTGGAGAAGGAAAAAGGCATCACCATCCTGGCCAAGAACACCGCAGTGCACCGGCATCACCCCGACGGCGGGATGACGGTGATCAACGTCATCGACACCCCGGGCCACGCCGATTTCGGCGGCGAGGTGGAGCGCGGCCTGTCGATGGTCGACGGCGTGCTGCTGCTCGTCGACGCCTCCGAAGGGCCGCTGCCACAGACCCGGTTCGTGCTGCGCAAGGCACTCACGGCGCACCTCCCGGTGATCCTGGTGGTCAACAAAACCGACCGGCCCGACGCCCGCATCGCCGAGGTCGTTTCCGAAAGCCACGATCTGCTGCTTGATGTCGCCTCCGACCTCGACGACGAGGCGCAGGAGGCGGCCGAACGCGCGCTGGACCTGCCGACCCTGTTCGCCTCCGGGCGAGCCGGGGTGGCAAGCACCGTCGAACCCGCCAACGGCGAGAACCCGCAGGGTGACAATCTCGACCCGCTGTTCGACGTGCTGCTCGAGCACATCCCGCCGCCCAAGGGCAACCCTGAGGCGCCACTGCAGGCGCTGGTCACCAACCTCGACGCCTCGGCGTTCCTGGGCCGTCTGGCGCTGATCCGCATCTACAACGGCAAGCTGCGCAAGGGGCAGCAGGTGGCCTGGATGCGTGAGGTCGACGGCGTGCCCGTCATCGCCAACGGCAAGATCACCGAACTGCTGAGCACCGTTGGCGTGGAACGCAGTCCGACCGAGGAAGCCGTCGCCGGGGACATCGTCGCCGTCGCGGGCATGCCCGAGATCATGATCGGCGACACCCTCGCCGACCCCGACCACGCCCACGCCCTGCCGCGCATCACCGTCGATGAGCCCGCCATCTCGGTGACCGTCGGCACCAACACCTCGCCCTTGGCCGGCAAGGTTTCGGGCCACAAGCTGACCGCCCGGATGTGCAAGTCCCGGCTGGACAGTGAACTGGTCGGCAACGTCTCGATCCGGGTGGTCGACATCGGCCGGCCGGACGCCTGGGAGGTGCAGGGCCGCGGCGAGTTGGCGCTGGCGGTGCTCGTCGAACAGATGCGCCGAGAAGGCTTCGAGCTGACCGTCGGCAAGCCGCAGGTGGTCACCCGCACCATCGACGGCAAACTGCACGAGCCGTTCGAAGCGATGACTATCGACTGCCCCGAGGAGTTCGTCGGCGCGGTCACCCAGCTGATGGCCGGCCGCAAGGGCCGGATGGAGGAGATGGCGAACCACGCCGCCGGGTGGGTGCGGATGGATTTCATCGTCCCCAGCCGCGGGCTGATCGGCTTCCGGACCGACTTCCTGACCCTGACCCGGGGCACCGGCATCGCCAACGCCGTGTTCGACGGCTACCGGCCGTGGGCCGGGGACATCCGGGCCCGCCACACCGGATCGCTGGTCAGCGACCGGTCCGGTTCGGTGACGCCGTTCGCGATGATCCAGCTCGCCGATCGTGGTCAGTTCTTCGTCGAACCCGGTGACGACACCTACGAGGGCCATGTCGTCGGCATCAACCCGCGTGCCGAGGACCTCGACGTCAACGTGACCCGGGAGAAAAAACTCACGAACATGCGGTCCTCCACCGCCGACGTGATGGAAACGCTCGCCCGTCCGCTTGAACTTGGTCTCGAACAGGCCATGGAGTTCTGCGCCGAGGATGAGTGCGTCGAGGTCACCCCGGAGATCGTTCGCGTCCGGAAGGCCGATCTCGACGCCACCACCCGGGCCCGTAGCCGCTCGCGCGCCAAAGCACTGAAAAGCTGACCGGGTCCTGCGGGGTGCGGCCGATACGCTGTGCAGCGTGCTGACCCGACCGAGCAGGCTGCGCCACGGTGCAGTCCTGTTGGCGGTGGTGCTGGCTGCCGGATGCACCGTCGACCCGCCGCCGGCCCCGCAGAGCACCCGAACCTCACAGTCGTTCGCCCCCGCTCCCAAGGCCGCCCAGATCATCATGGCGATCGACGCGATCGGCCCCGGATTCAACCCGCACCTGCTCTCCGATCAGTCACCGGTGAACGCCGCGATCAGCGCCCTGGTGCTGCCGAGTTCCTTCCGGCCTGTCCCGGACCCGGCCTCGCCGACCGGGTCCCGCTGGGAAATGGACTCCACGCTGCTGACCTCGGCGGCCGTTACGAACCAGAATCCGTTCACCGTCACCTACAAGATCCGGCGCGAGGCCGCCTGGACCGACAACGCGCCCATCGCCGCCGACGACTTCTGGTATCTGTGGCGCCAGATGGTCAGTCAGCCGGGGGTGGTCGACCCGGCGGGCTATGACCTCATCACCGGGGTGCAGTCGGTCGACGGCGGCAAGACCGCGGTCGTCACGTTCACCCAGCCCTACCCGGCGTGGCGGGAACTGTTCAACGACTTACTGCCCGCCCACATCGTCAAGGACGTTCCGGGCGGATTTTCGGCCGGACTCACCAGGGCGATGCCGGTCACCGGCGGGCAGTTCCGGGTGGACGCCATCGATCCGCAGCGCGACGAGATCCTGGTAGCCCGCAACGATCGGTTCTGGGGGACGCCGGCCAAGCCGGACCAGATCCTGTTCCGCCGTGGCGGCGTGCCGGCCGCGCTGGCCGATTCGATCCGCAACGGGGACACCCAGGTGGCTCAGGTGCACGGCGGTGCAGCGGCCTTCGCCCAGCTTTCGGCAATCCCGGATGTGCGCACCGGCCGGCTGATCACTCCGCGGGTGATGCAGCTGACCCTGCGTGCCCAGGAGCCCAAGCTGTCCGATCCCCTTGTGCGCAAAGCGATTCTGGGCCTGCTCGACATCGATCTGCTGGCGGCGGTGGGCGCCGGCAGCGACAACTCCGTGACCCTGGCACAGGCGCTGGTGCGCGCTCCCAGTGATCCGGGTTATGTCGCCACCGCCCCGCAGCCGCTGGGCCGGGAGCGGGCCCTGGAGTTGTTCACCCAGGCGGGTTATCAGGTGGATCGTGCCGCGACGGACTCGCCGGTCCCGCCACCGCCCAGCCGCCCGCCGACCGGTTCGGCCACCCCGGCACCGGTGGAACCCAACCGCGGACGAATCAGCCGCAACGGCGAGACCCTGAGCCTGGTGATCGGTGCCGCTGCCAACGACCCCACCTCGGTCGCGGTCGCCAACACCGCCGCTGACCAGCTGCGCAGCGCGGGGATCGCCGCGTCGGTGCTCGCGCTGGAACCCCAGGTGCTCTACGGTCCGGCGGTGGCCGCCAACCGCGTCGACGCCGTCGTCGGCTGGCACGCCGCCGGCGGCGACCTCGCCACCGCGCTCGCGTCGCGCTACAGCTGCGGGGCCCTGGTCTCGGCCCCGATTCCCACCACCGGCCGAAAGCCGTCACCGTCACCGGCCGGCGGCGCATCACCAACGACGTCGGCGCCCCCCGAACCCGCCCCTCTGGTGCGGGCACCGTCCAACCTGACCGGAATCTGTGACCGAGCGATCCAGCGCCAGATCGACGCGGCGCTGACTGGAACACTCAACATCAACGACGTGATCAACGCCGTCGAGCCCGCCCTGTGGGCCATGTCGGCGGTGCTGCCGATCATGCAGGACACGACGATCGTCGCTGCGGGCCCCAGCGTGCGCAACGTCCAGCTCACCGGCGCGGTGCCGGTCGGGATCGTCGGCGACGCTGCCAACTGGGTCAAGACGCCGTCGTAGGAACAGGGGAGCAGCATGACCACGGATTTCGGAACCGCCGCGCAACCGCGCAATTCGGCGGATCTGCCGGCGCGGGACTTGGGACGGCTGCTTCTGCGGTGCCCGGACCAGCCGGGTCTGATCGCCGCCGTCAGCGGCTTCCTCACCGATGCGGGCGCCAACATCATCACGCTTGACCAGCATGCGACCAGTTGGTCCGGCGGAACCTTCATGCAGCGCGCGGTCTTTCATCTTCCCGGCCTGTCGGCGGCCCGCGATGGGCTGGAAACGAGTTTCGCCGCCGAGGTCGCCGAACGTTATGCCATCGACTTCCGGCTCACCGAGGCGGCCAAACCGAAACGGGTGGCGATCATGGCCTCCAAGGAGGACCACTGCCTGCTCGACCTGCTCTGGCGGACCCGCCGCGGCGAACTGGACATGTCCGTGGCGATGGTGATCGCCAACCATGCCGACCTGGCCGATCAGGTCCGGGCGTTCGGCGTGCCGTTCTTCCACGTCCCGGCCTCCGGCGACATCCGGGAACAGGCCGAGTCGCGTCAGCTGGAACTGCTGCGGGGCAACGTCGACCTGGTGGTGCTCGCCCGCTACATGCAGATCCTCACCCCGAATTTCCTCGAACAGGTGGGTTGTCCGCTCATCAACATCCACCACTCGTTCCTGCCGGCATTCATCGGCGCCGCCCCCTATCGGCGGGCCCGGGAACGGGGCGTGAAACTGGTCGGGGCGACGGCGCACTACGTCACCAAGGATCTCGACGAGGGCCCGATCATCGAGCAGGACGTGGTGCGCGTCGACCACCGCCACGACGTCGAGGACCTTGTCCGCGTGGGTGCCGACGTGGAACGGGCGGTGCTTTCGCGGGCTGTGTCCTGGCACTGTGAAGATCGCATCATCCGCTACGGAAACCAGACCGCTGTCTTCTAGGCGGCCGAAAGCCGGGAGTATCCATGTCGACTGTTCCGCGGTTGCTGTTCGTCCACGCGCATCCGGACGACGAGACCATCAGCAACGGTGCCACGATCGCTCGGTATGCCGATCTCGGTGCCGAGGTCACGGTGCTGACCTGCACCCTCGGCGAGGAGGGCGAGGTCATCGGCGATCACTGGGCGAACCTGGCGGTGGATCACGCCGACCAGCTCGGGGGTTACCGCATCGGTGAGCTGACCGCGGCGCTGAACCATCTCGGGGTGGCCGGTCCGCGGTTTCTGGGCGGGGCCGGCTGCTGGCGCGACTCCGGCATGGTGGGCGCGCCGCGGCGCCGCCAGACCCGTTTTGCCGACGCCGATCCCGGCTGGGTGGGCGACCAGATGGCCGACGTCATCGCCGAGCTTCGCCCCCACGTCGTGGTGACGTACGACCCCGACGGCGGGTACGGCCACCCCGACCACATCCAGGCTCACCGCGTCACCACCGCCGCCGTCGCCGCGGTGGCCGATCGCTGGCGCGTGCCGAAGTTCTACTGGACAGTGGTGTCCACCAACGCCTTTCGGGACGGGCTCGACGCGCTCGGGTCCGATGACGTCCTCGACGACTGGGTCTGGCCGACCGAACTCGGCTCGTTCGGCTTCGAGGAGGATCGCATCACGGCGGTGATCGACGCGCCGCAGTACATCGGGGCGAAATCGGCGGCGATGCGCGCGCACGCCACCCAGATCCAGGTCGGTCCGACGGGGCGGGCGTTCGCGCTGTCCAACAACCTCATCCTGCCGGTGCTCGGCGAGGAGCATTACCTGCTGGTGGCGGGCAAGGCCGGAGACGTGGACGAAAAGGGTTGGGAGCGCGACCTTTTAGCGGGCCTGGACTTGTGAGCGCCGGCGGCCCGTGGGCTTCGCCGCCGGCCAGGATCGTCCTCGGCCTGCTGGCTGTCGACGGCGTGCTGTCCGCCGTCGCCGGTGCCCTGCTGTTGCCGATTTACCTTGGGCCGGTGCCGTTCCCGATCAGCGCCGTGCTCAGCGGGCTGGTCAACGCCGCGCTGGTGTGGGCGGCCGGCCACTGGACCGACGACCACCGCCTCGCCGGGCTGCCGCTGTGGACCTGGCTGGCCACCGTCGTCGTGCTCACCCTGGGCGGCCCCGGGGGTGACATCGTCTTCGGCGGCCGGGGGATCATGACTTACGGAGTGCTGCTGCTGATGGTCTTCGGCGCGCTGCCGGCCGCCCTGTTGCTGCGCCGGATGCGCTGAGCGAAGCCTGCTACTCCGCCCCGCGTGCGTGCCGTCCCGGCTTGGCCGACGCGCCGGCGTTGCCGGAGTCGCCCGTGTCGGCCGACCCGCTCGGCCCACGGTGCGCCGCGGGAGCGGGTGCATCGGTGCCGCCGGTGTTGGCGGCCGGGGGCTCGGTGACGGCCGGCGGCGGGGTCGACTCGGCGGCTGGAGTGGCTGCCTCGGCGGCCGGGGTGGCGCTCCCGGTGGCCGGGGTGGATTCGGTGGCCGGGGCGGAGTGTTCCACGGCTTTCACCGCCGGCGCCGGGGCGTCGTCGGCAGTCGCCGGCGCGTTGTCAGCCTTGGCTTCGGTGCCTGTTGCTGCACCGGTGGCGGCCGGCGCCGCCGGTGCGACGACGGCGGTCGGCGTTGCCACCGCGGCGGCGGCCCGCAGGCTCGCCGCAGGCGGGGCCGCCAGCGCAGCACCCGGCAGCGGCGGGGGCAGCGGGATGTTGGCCCAGTTCAGCACCCCGGTGATGAAGTTGTTCGCCGAGGTGGTGACACCGTTCCACAGGTCGGGCCCGATCGCGGCGAAGTTCAGCCCGATCAGGTCGGCGGTGGCGTAGGTGCCGGCCCGGACCAGCGGCTCGATGGTGTAGTACGTCAATGGGATCGCCGGGGAGAACAAGTTCACGATCGGGATCAGGCCGGCGACGTAGCTCACCCACTGCATGCCGTACGCGGCCCAGGGCTGGACGGCGTTGTAGCTGTTCTTGATCGCCACCTCGATCGGGGTGGTGATCGACTTGGCCGAGGTTCCGGCGACGACGGTGCCAGCCGCGGCCGGCAGGACCGGGGCGGCAGCCACCGCCGCGCCAGGCCGCGGCGGGAACGGCGGCAGCGGCGGCAGCGGAACCAGGCTCCCCAGCCAGGCCAGCGAGTAGGTCACGGCGTTGTTGGCCGACTGGTTGATGCCGGTGCTGATATCGGGCCCGATCTGGGCGAAGTCCACGCCGACGATGTCGGCGAAGGTGTACACGCCGGCCTGCACCAGCGGTTCAGCGGTGTAGTAGGCCAGGTTGACGCCGGGAGCGACCCACCACAGACCGGGGACGAAGCCCAGTGCCCACTGGCCCAATGCGGCGCCCCACGCCGCCCACGGCTCCACGGCGTTGTAGGTGTTCTTGATCGCCACCTCGATCGGGGTGGTGGCCGACGTCAGCTGGGTGGCGATTGCGGCGATCTTCGCCGCGGAAACTGCCGGCACGTTCACCGGCGTCACGACCGCGGCACCGACAACGGCGGCACTCATCCCGGCAATGAGAACTGAGCGGGCGGACACTGCAACAGACTGGGTCATCAGTACACCTCACTGGTTGCTGGCAATTCGCTGAGGAAGCATAGCCGCCAGTCTGAGAAATTCACAGACGCCCAGTTTTCGCCGGGCGAAGGTCACTGGTGGTCAGGTACTACTGTGAGTGACATGTCGGTCGCGGAAGGTGCAGATCGGGAGACGCGCGAATGACATCCGGCGATCCGCTGCCCACGCTCTCGGTCCCGCCGAGGAACCCCACCCCCACCGAAGCAGCCCTGCGCCGGGTGCTGCGCCGGGCCCGTGACGGGGTGGCGCTCAACGCCGACGAGGCCGCCGTCGCCATGGCAGCCCGCGGCGAGGATCTGGCCGATCTGTGTGCCAGCGCGGCGCGGGTCCGCGACGCCGGCCTGACTTCCGCGGGCCGACGCGGGCCGGGTGGCCGGCTGCCGGTGTCCTACTCGCCGAAAGTGTTCGTCCCGGTCACCCACCTGTGCCGTGACACCTGCCATTACTGCACGTTCGTGACGGTGCCGGGCAAGCTGCGGGCGACGGGCCGGGGCATGTATTTGGAGGCCGACGAGATCGTCGACCTCGCCCGGCGCGGCGCCGAACTAGGTTGCAAGGAAGCGTTGTTCACCCTCGGTGACCGGCCGGAGGACCGTTGGCCCGAGGCCCGTCAGTGGCTTGAGGAGCGGGGCTACAACTCCACCCTGGACTATGTGCGGGCCGCCGCGATCCGGGTGCTGGAGGAAACCGGCCTGCTGCCGCACCTGAATCCCGGCGTGATGTCGTGGGCCGAGATGTCGCGGCTGAAGCCCGTCGCGCCCTCGATGGGCATGATGCTGGAGACCACCTCTCGCCGGCTCTTCGAGACCCGCGGCCTGGCGCACTACGGCAGCCCCGACAAAGACCCGGCAGTGCGGCTGCGAACGCTCACCGATGCCGGGCGGCTCGCCATCCCGTTCACTACCGGGCTGCTGGTCGGAATCGGCGAGACCCGCGACGAACGGGCCGACACCCTGCACGCCATCCGGCGCCTGCACAAGGAATTCGGCCACGTCCAGGAAGTCATCGTGCAGAACTTCCGGGCCAAGGACCACACCGCGATGGCGTCGGCGCCCGACGCCGAGGTCGAGGAATTTGTCGCCACTGTCGCGGTGGCGCGGTTGGTGCTCGGCCCGGACATGCGCATCCAGGCACCGCCGAATCTGGTGTCCCCGGCCGAGTGCCTGGCCCTGCTCGGTGCCGGCGTCGACGACTGGGGCGGTGTCTCGCCGCTCACCCCCGACCACGTCAACCCCGAGCGTCCGTGGCCCGCGCTGGACGACCTGGCCGCCGTCACCGCCGAGGCGGGTTTCGACTTGGTCGCCCGGCTCACGGTCCAGCCGAAATACGTGCAGTCACCAGCCGGCTGGATCGACCCGCGGGTCGCGGGGCACGTCGACGCGCTGGCCGACCCGGGCACCGGCTTCGCGCGTGACGTCAACCCAGTGGGCCGAACCTGGCAGGAGCCTGATGAGGCGGCGGTCTCGCTGGGCCGCAGCGACCTGGGCACCGCAATCGACACCGAAGGCCGTCGCACCGCCACCCGCAGCGACCTCGGCCACGCATTCGGTGACTGGGAATCAATCCGTGAGCGGGTCGGCGAACTGTCGGCCCGCGCGCCCGAACGCATCGACACCGACGTCGCTGCAGCCCTGCGCTCAGCCGAGCGCGACCCGGGTGGATGCAGTGACGCCGACTACCTCGCCTTGGCAACCGCCGACGGCCCAGCGCTGGATGCCGTTGCAGCGCTGGCGGATTCGCTTCGTCGTGACGCGATCGGCGACGATGTCACCTTCGTGGTGAACCGGAACATCAACTTCACCAACATCTGTTACACGGGCTGCCGGTTCTGCGCGTTCGCGCAGCGCAAAGGCGACGCGGACGCGTTCTCGTTGTCCACCCGGGAGGTGGCCGAACGGGCCTGGGAGGCCCACGTCGCCGGTGCAACGGAGATCTGCATGCAGGGCGGGATCGACCCGGACCTACCGGTGACGGCGTACGCCGACCTCGTCCGTGCGGTGAAGGCGGCGGTGCCGTCGATGCATGTGCACGCCTTCTCGCCTATGGAGATCTCCAACGGAGTCACCAAGAGCGGCATGAGCATTCGCGACTGGCTGATCAGTCTGCGGGAAGCCGGTTTGGACACCATCCCGGGGACCGCCGCCGAAATCCTCGACGACGACGTCCGCTGGGTGCTCACCAAGGGCAAGCTGCCCACCTCGCAGTGGGTCGAGATCGTGAGCACCGCACACGAAGTGGGGCTGCGGTCCAGTTCGACGATGATGTACGGGCATGTGGACAACCCGTCGCACTGGGTCGCCCATCTCAACGTGCTGCGTGGAATCCAGGACCGCACAGGCGGATTCACGGAGTTCGTGCCCTTGCCGTTCGTGCACCAGTCTTCGCCGCTCTATCTCGCGGGGGCCGCCCGGCCCGGTCCGACTCATCGCGACAACCGCGCCGTGCATGCCTTGGCCCGGATCATGCTGCACGGGCGGATCTCCCAGATCCAGACCAGTTGGGTGAAGCTCGGTGTGGAGCGCAGCCAGGTGATGCTGCGCGGCGGGGCCAACGATCTCGGCGGCACACTGATGGAGGAAACCATCTCCCGGATGGCCGGCTCCGAACACGGCTCGGCGAAGACGGTCGCCGAATTGGTCGCCATCGCCGAGGGCATCGGCCGGCCGGCCCGGCAGCGCACGACCACCTACTCCACCCGGGCCGCCTGACACTCGCCGCGCCGTCGAGCACGAACTACGCCACCCTGCCTGACAACCGAGACCCTCGATTCTTTAGAAAATAGACACAGGGCGCGGGGCCGGGTCGTCGCCAATGGCGGCATAGAGCAGGGAGTCTCGCCATACGCCTCGGACGAGCAGGTGGCTGCGCATGCGGCCTTCGAACGCCAGGCCTGCTTTCTCCAGCACCCTGGACGAAGCAATGTTGTCCGGGTGGCACGTGGCGCTGATTCTGCGCAGCTGCAACCCCGCGAATCCGAACCGCAGCAGCATCCGAGCGGCCTCGGTCGCCAACCCCTTCGACCAAAAGTCGGGGTGGAGCACGTAACCGATCTCGCCTCGGTGGTGTTCGACGTTGGTCACCGACAAAGCCGCACTGCCGATGAGTGCCTGCGAATCGATGTCGACCAGTGCAAGATCGAAGTTCCTCCGAGGATGTGTTTCCACTTGTGTCACCGCCCCACGGAGGAAGGCACGCGTGTCCTCAATGCTGTTGGGTCCCCAATCCATAAACTGCGTGACCATCGGATCGGAGGCGTAGGAATGCACGGCTTTCTCGTCGGCCTCGACGAACTCACGCAGCACCAATCTGTCGCTGACGAGCCGGGTTCCGTCATCGCTCATACCGCCATTGCACTCGACTGGGGCTGAAATCTCGACCCGGAATGAGAGACAGCAAGTGATCGACCTCGTTTCTTCAGAAACGAGACGGTAGCGATTGGTGGCGGTCGTGCGGCGGTGCTCCGGCGCGGCTTCGTGCCTCAGCCGCTTGGACACCGCCGGGGTTTGATGCGGCGGTGCTCCGGCGCGGCTTCGTGCCTCAGCCGCTTGGACACCGCCGGGGTTTGATGCGGCGGTGCTCCGGCGCGGCTTCGTGCCTCAGCCGCTTGGACACCGCCGGGGACCGGCATACTTTCCACCTATGGTCAGGCGTGTGCCGTTGGCCGCGGCGGTCGCGTTCGCGGTGCTGTCGGTCTTTGCGGTGGTGGTGGTGCCCCTCGGTCCGGGTGTCGACCGGCCCGGATCGGAGGTGGTCGAGTACATCGGGGCACACGCCGGGATGATCCGGCTGCAGGCCCTCTTGACGGCCCTGGCCCTGCTCGCCACCGTGGTGATCGTCGGATACGCCCGCGACCGTCTTGACGGGCCGGCCGGGTACATCTTCACCGTCGGCGCGGCCGTGCTGATCGCGCAGGTCGGTCTCCAAGTGTGGTTCAGCTCGGGACTCGCGCTGCATCCGGCGACGTTGGAGCCGGCCACCGCACGCACCCTGGCCGACATCGTGGCGATGTGGGGCCCGCTGTTGACCGTCGCCGCCATCCTGCTGGCCGGCCCGGTGGTCTGGGCCGGGCGCCACGGCCGGTTCCCGCGCTGGATGTCGGTGGTCGCCGCCGTCTTCGTCGTCGAACAATTCGTCGAGTTGCTGACCATCATCGGTCCGGTCGGCAGTTTCATCGCCCCCGGCGGGCCGATGAACGTCTTCGGCGGCGGCGCGTTGTTCGGGGTGTTCTTCTTCGCCCTGGGGCTGGCATTGGGGCTACCGGACCGGGAGTCGGCCGCCGTAGCGCCTGACCACTTCACCGCGGCATAATCGCACCGCCTAATATCAGCACCGCGAGTGCGATTGGGGCACACTAATGCCCTGTCACCGACAGACAAACGACGAGCACATCGAGGAGAATCTTCGTGACCTACGTGATCACCGAAGCCTGCGTCGATATCAAGGACAAGGCATGTATCGAGGAGTGCCCGGTCGACTGCATCTACGAGGGCGCCCGCATGCTGTTCATCCACCCCGACGAGTGCGTGGATTGCGGTGCCTGTGAGCCGGTCTGCCCGGTGGAGGCGATCTACTACGAAGACGACGTGCCTGATCAGTGGTCGCAATACACCCAGATCAACGCAGACTTCTTCGAGGAGCTCGGATCGCCGGGCGGCGCCTCGAAGGTGGGTATGACCGAGAACGACCCTCAGGTGGTCAAGGACCTGCCCCCCAAGGCCGAGGACTGACAGTCCAGCCGTTGCGCGCGCAGCGGCATCGCGTCTCGCAGACCCTGCCGGTGTTCCCCTGGGACACCCTGGCGGAGGCTGCGGCGGCCGCTCGCGCCCATCCGGACGGGATCGTAGACCTGTCGGTCGGGACTCCCGTCGACCCGGTGGCGCCCGTCATCCGGGCCGCCCTGGCCGACGCGTCGGCCGCTCCGGGCTATCCCATGACGGCGGGCACCGCGCAGCTGCGGGAATCAGTGGTCTCGGCGCTGCACCGCCGCTATGGCGTCACCGCCCTCGCAGAGCACGCGGTGCTACCGGTGATCGGGACCAAGGAGCTCATCGCCTGGCTGCCGACGCTGCTGGGCCTGGGCGCCGAGGACGTCGTGGCGGTGCCCGAACTGGCCTACCCGACCTACGAGGTGGGGGCGCGGCTCGCCGGCGCGCAGGTGCTCGCGGCCGACTCCCTGACGCAACTCGGGCCGCAGGCGCCGGCGGTGATTTTCCTCAACTCGCCGAGCAACCCCACCGGCCGTGTGCTCGGCGCCGAGCATCTGCGCAAGGTGGTCGACTGGGCGCGCGAACGCGGCACCCTGGTGGTCTCCGACGAGTGCTATCTCGGTTTGTGGTGGGACCGTCAGCCCGCCTCGATCTTGCATCCCGAGGTCAGCGGCGGTGACCACACCGGTCTGCTCGCCGTGCACTCGTTGTCGAAGAGTTCGTCCCTGGCCGGCTACCGCGCCGGATTCGTGGCCGGGGACCCGGCTGTTGTCGCTGAACTGCTGGCGGTGCGCAAGCACGCCGGGATGATGGTCCCAGGGCCGGTCCAGGCGGCGATGGTCGCCGCACTCGACGACGACGACCACGAATCGACCCAGCGCGCGCGGTACCGGAAACGCCGGGAGGTGCTGTTGGGCGCCTTCGGGTCGGCCGGGTTCACCATCGAACATTCCGAAGCTGGGCTCTATCTGTGGGCGACCCGTGACGAGCCTTGCCGGGAGACCGTCGACTGGCTGGCGCAGCGCGGCATCCTGGTGGCGCCCGGCGACTTCTACGGACCCACCGGGGCCCGTCACGTCCGCGTCGCACTCACGGCGACCGACGACCGTATTGGGGCGGCGGCGCAGCGCCTGAGTCAATACAAATCACGCTGACGCAAAAAGGCGCCTCGGCCTTCCTTGAGTGGAAGAGGGCCCGGGGCGCCTTTTTGCGTTGGTGGCTGGTTAGTTCATGTTCCAGGGCTCGCTGTAGGTGGTGACGCTGTCACCGGCCTTGGAAATCAGCCGGGCGAACGGGCGCAGCAGCACACCGCCGGCCGCGCCGGTCACCGTGCCGTGGGCGTTGGCCACCGCGACCGAGCCCTCCGGGCCGGCGACGTCCACCGAGAAGGTCGCCACTTCCTGGATGCCGGGGCCGTTGCCGAGGTCCGAGCTGATCGAGGCACCGGGGAACAGGTTCGGGGTGATGATCGAGCCCAGCGGGTCAAAGCCCAGCGGGGAGAGGCTCACGTCGTCGAGCAGGATGTTGGGCGTGGTGTAGGCGAAGTTGATGCCCACACCCAGCGACCACGGGAAGCCCACCTGATAACCCAGTTCCAGGGTGCCCTCGAACTTGTCCGCACCCGGGCCGGCCACGTTGTACTTGGCCTTGCCGGAGTGGAACCACTCACGGGTCAGCCGGTTGCGGTCCAGCGGATACACCCCGTCGAGGAAGGTGTCCCACTGCTGG
>CAIRCP010000223.1 GCA_903877095.1 uncultured Actinomycetes bacterium
GCCCCGGCAAAGGCCCGATTCCGTTGTCCCACTGAGAAATTCATACCCACCCGAGGATGCCGCCCCGCCATCACTCCCACTGCGAACCCGGCAGCAAAAACATACCCCCACGCCACCCGCATAATTCAGCATTCTCCTAGGCTGGGTCCGTGCTGAGTGAACTCGTCGAGTTGCCCGGCGGCCCTTTCCGGATGGGATCGACGAGCTTCTATCCCGAGGAAGGGCCGGTCCATACCGCCACCGTCGGGGCGTTTGCCGTGGAACGCCACCCGGTGACTAATGCGCAGTTCGCCGAGTTCGTCGCCGACACCGGCTATATCACCGTCGCCGAGCGGCCACTGAACCCGGCGCTGTATCCGGGGGTGGCGCCGGAGGACCTGTTGCCCGGGGCGTTGATCTTCCGCGGTGCGCCTGGTCCGGTGAATCTCGCCGACTGGCGGCAGTGGTGGGACTGGGCGCCGGGTGCGAATTGGCGCGCACCGTACGGTCCGGGCAGCGACATCGCCGGCAAGGACGACCACCCGGTGGTGCAGGTGGCCTACCCGGACGCCGGGGCCTACGCCGCCTGGGCGGGCCGCCGGCTGCCCACCGAAGCTGAGTTCGAATACGCCGCCGGTGCCGGCGCCGCCACGGCCTATGCGTGGGGAGACGAACCGCGGGTGCAGGGCCGCCTGATGGCCAACACCTGGCAGGGGCGCTTTCCCTACCGCAATGACGGTGCGCTGGGCTGGGTCGGCACCTCCCCGGTGGGTACCTTCCCGCCCAACGGATTCGGGGTGGTCGACATGATCGGCAACGTGTGGGAGTGGACCACCACCAAGTATTCCGAGCGCGGCCACCAGGTGGGTGCTCAGACGAAGACGTGCTGCCCCACATCCGCCGAACCCGACCCCTTGGTCATCCAGGCGCTCAAGGGCGGATCCCACTTGTGCGCACCGGAGTACTGCCACCGCTTCCGGCCGGCGGCGAGGTCACCGCAGTCTCAGGACACCTCGACCACCCACATCGGGTTCCGCTGTGTGGTCAGCCGCTGACGCGACTCTTGGGTTCGCTCCGCCGGGAATTCGGACGGATTTGGCTCCAACGTGCCCGTCCCCTAGTATTTAGGGGTTGCCTCGGGCAGACCTCGGCCGGCTTTCCTCGTCGGCCCCGCGTGCCTTGGAGTGACAAAGACCACGCACGACGGGTTTCTTTCGGCTTGCGCCGAGAGTTCTTCCCGCGCGTGCACAACCGAGGGAGATCTGGTGATTCAGCAGGAATCGCGGCTCAAGGTTGCCGATAACACCGGTGCCAAGGAGATCTTGTGCATCCGCGTGCTCGGCGGCTCGTCGCGGCGCTATGCCGGCATCGGCGACATCATCGTGGCCACCGTCAAGGACGCGATCCCGGGGGGCAACGTCAAGCGCGGTGACGTCGTCAAGGCCGTCGTGGTGCGTACCGCCAAGGAGCGTCGCCGGCCGGACGGCAGCTACATCAAGTTCGACGAGAACGCCGCGGTCATCATCAAGAACGACAACGACCCGCGCGGTACCCGCATCTTCGGCCCGGTCGGCCGCGAGCTGCGTGAGAAGAAGTTTATGAAGATCGTCTCGCTGGCCCCGGAGGTGCTGTAGATGAAGGTCCACAAGGGCGACACCGTTCTGGTCATCGCCGGCAAAGATAAGGGAGCCAAGGGCAAGGTTCTACAGTCCTTTCCCGAGCGCAACCGGGTTCTGGTCGAAGGCGTCAACCGGATCAAGAAGCACACCGCCGACTCGGCGCGTGAGCGTGGCGCATCTTCGGGTGGCATCGTCACCCAGGAGGCCGCTATCCACGTTTCCAACGTGATGGTCGTCGATACCGACGGCAACCCCACCCGCGTCGGATACCGCCTCAACGAGGAGACCGGGAAGCGGGTCCGCATTTCCAAGCGCAATGGCAAGGACATCCAGTCATGACTTCTGTGGAAGAGAAGGTTCAGCCGCGGCTCAAGCAGCGCTACCGCACCGAGATTCGTGATGCGCTGCACAAGGAGTTCGACTACGCCAACGTGATGCAGATCCCGGGCGTGGTGAAGGTCGTCGTCAACATGGGCGTCGGCGACGCCGCCCGCGACGCCAAGCTGATCAACGGCGCGGTCAACGACCTCGCACTGATCACCGGCCAGAAGCCCGAGATCCGCAAGGCCACCAAGTCCATCGCCCAGTTCAAGCTGCGCGAGGGCATGCCGATCGGCGCCCGGGTCACCCTGCGCGGCGACCGGATGTGGGAGTTCCTCGACCGGTTGGTGTCGATCGCGCTGCCGCGTATCCGCGACTTCCGCGGCCTGAGCCCCAAGCAGTTCGACGGCCACGGCAACTACACCTTCGGTTTGGCTGAGCAGTCGGTGTTCCACGAGATCGACGTGGACTCCATCGACCGCCCGCGTGGCATGGACATCACCGTCGTCACCTCGGCGACGAACGACGACGAGGGACGCGCGCTGCTGCGGGCCCTGGGCTTCCCGTTCAAGGAGAACTGAGCAGATGGCAAAGAAGGCTCTGGTCAACAAGGCCAACAAGAAGCCGAAGTTCGCGGTGCGGGGCTACACCCGCTGCAACAAGTGCGGGCGCCCGCATGCGGTGTACCGCAAGTTCGGGCTGTGCCGGATCTGCCTGCGTGAGATGGCGCATGCCGGCGAACTGCCGGGCGTGCAGAAGTCCAGCTGGTAAGAACCCCAACACTTTTCAGTCACGACATAGGCGCAGCAGGCCCGGAACAGGGAACCGCTGCGAGGAAGGTAGACAGGCCCAGTCATGACCATGACGGACCCGATCGCAGACTTTTTAACACGTCTGCGCAACGCCAATTCGGCGTACCACGACGAGGTGACCCTGCCGCACTCGAAGCTGAAGGCGAACATCGCGGAGATCCTCAAGAGCGAGGGTTACATCAGCGAGTTCCGCACCGAGGACGCCCGGGTTGGTAAGTCGCTGGTCGTCAAGCTCAAGTACGGCCCGAACCGGGAGCGCAGCCTCGCCGGTCTGCGCCGGGTGTCCAAGCCCGGTCTGCGGGTGTACGCGAAGTCGACCAACCTGCCGCGAGTGCTCGGTGGCCTGGGTGTGGCGATCATCTCGACGTCCGCCGGCCTGAGGACCGACCGCCAGGCGGCCCGTGAGGGCGTGGGCGGCGAAGTCCTCGCTTACGTGTGGTGAGAGAGGTTTAGAAGACATGTCGCGTATTGGTAAGCAGCCCGTGCCGGTCCCATCCGGTGTGGACATCACGATCGACGGCCAGAATCTGGCGGTCAAAGGCCCCAAGGGCTCCCTGGAACTGGCGGTCGCCGAGCCGATCTCGGTGTCGCGCAACGACGACGGCGCCATCGTGGTGACGCGGCCCGACGACGAACGGCGCAACCGTTCGTTGCACGGCCTGTCGCGCACCCTGATCGCAAACCTGGTCACCGGTGTCACCGAGGGCTACACCCGCAAGATGGAGATCTTCGGCGTCGGGTACCGGGTGCAGCAGAAGGGCAGCAACCTCGAGTTCGCCCTCGGCTACAGCCACCCGGTCGTCATCGAGCCGCCGGACGGCATCACGTTCGCGGTGGAGACCCCCACGAAGTTCTCGGTGTCGGGTATCGACAAGCAGAAAGTCGGCCAGATCTCGGCGGTCATCCGCCGCCTGCGCCGCCCGGATCCCTACAAGGGCAAGGGTGTGCGGTACGAGGGTGAGCAGATCCGCCGCAAGGTCGGAAAGACAGGTAAGTAGCAATGGGCAACACACAGACCGTCGACCGCACCCCGGTCGGCACCACCGCCTCGGCGGCCCGTCGGGCGTCCCGACTGCGTCGGCACACGCGGCTGCGTAAGAAGGTCGTCGGCACCGCCGAGCGGCCCCGTCTGGTCGTCAACCGGTCCTCGCGGCACATTCACGTGCAGCTGGTCAACGACGCCAACAGCACCACGCTGGCCGCCGCGTCCTCGATCGAGGCCGATGTGCGTGCCGTCGACGGCGACAAGAAGGCCCACGCAGCGCGGGTCGGCCAGCTCATCGCCGCGCGCGCCAAGGCCGCCGGCATCGAGGCCATCGTGTTCGACCGCGGTGGAAACACCTACGGCGGCCGGATCGCCGCGCTCGCCGACGCCGCCCGCGAGAGCGGACTGAAGTTCTAGCCGGCGGGCTGGAGCGAAGCGACATGGGAATTGAAATGCTTGACGTGACTTACAACGGAAGGACCGCACGATGACGGAGCAGACTTCGGCTCCCGAGGTGGCGCCTGATCCCGGTGCCCCCAGCGCGGGCACCAGCACCGACGAGCGCGGCGGCCGTGGCGGCCGGGGCGATCGTGGGGGCGATCGTGGGCGCCGTGACGACCGCGGCGGCCGTGGTGGCCGCGACGGCGGCGAGAAGAGCCAGTACCTGGAGCGTGTTGTCACCATCAACCGCGTGTCCAAGGTGGTCAAGGGCGGTCGCCGGTTCAGCTTCACCGCGCTGGTGATCGTCGGCGACGGCCACGGACTGGTCGGTGTCGGCTACGGCAAGGCCAAAGAGGTCCCCGCCGCCATCGCCAAGGGTGTCGAAGAGGCTCGTAAGAACTTCTTCCGCGTCCCGATGATCGGTTCCACCGTCACCCATCCAGTGCAGGGTGAGGCGGCGGCCGGTGTGGTCATGCTGCGTCCGGCCAGCCCCGGTACCGGCGTCATCGCCGGCGGTGCGGTGCGCGCGGTGCTGGAATGCGCCGGCGTGCACGATGTGCTGGCCAAGTCGCTGGGCAGTGACAACGCGATCAACGTGGTGCATGCCACGGTGGCCGCGCTCAAGCTGCTGCAGCGTCCCGAAGAAGTGGCGGCCCGACGTGGCCTGCCGATCGAAGACGTCGCCCCCGCGGGCATGCTCAGGGCGCGGCGCGAGAGCGATGCGGCCGTTGCGGCCGCGGCGCGTGAAGGAAGCGCATAACCAATGGCCCAAGAAGCATCAACACAGCTCAAGATCACCCAGGTGCGTGGCGTCGTCGGGGCGCGCTGGAAGCAGCGTGAATCCCTGCGGACGCTGGGCCTGAAGAAGATTCGCCAGTCGGTGGTCCGCGAGGACAACCCGCAGACCCGCGGGCTGATCAATGTCGTGCACCACCTCGTCGACGTCGAGGAGGTCACGCCGTGAGCGACCAGACCAGCACCGTTATCAAGCTGCACGACCTGCGTCCCGCGCCGGGGGAGAAGAAGGCCAAGACCCGCGTCGGCCGCGGCGAGGGCTCCAAGGGCAAGACCGCCGGCCGCGGTACCAAGGGCACCAAGGCGCGCAAGAACGTGCCGGTGGCCTTCGAGGGCGGGCAGATGCCGATCCACATGCGGCTGCCCAAGCTCAAGGGCTTCCGTAACCGGTTCCGCACCGAGTATGACGTGGTCAACGTCGGCGACTTGGGCCGGCTTTTTCCGGCCGGCGGCGATATCGGCCTCGAGGAACTCGTCGCGAAGGGTGCGGTCCGGAAGAACTCGCTGGTCAAGGTCCTCGGCGACGGAAAGCTGGCGGTGTCGGTCAACGTGACCGCGCACAAGTTCAGCGGCAGTGCCCGGGACAAGATCACCGCGGCGGGCGGTTCGGCCACCGAACTGTCCTAACTCCGCAGTCAACGACAAAGCCCTCGCTTCGGCGGGGGCTTTGTCGTCGGTAGCCTCGAAACATGCGTTCATTTCTGCCCGGGTTGCCTGACGGGGTCCGCGGCTTCTTCTCAACCGGAGCCCGCCGGATCGACACCGTCCGCCACCACGGAGTTCCCAGCGGCTGCATCCTCGAACTCGACCTCCAGTCGGCACCGCCTGAGACAGCCGGTTTCGACCCGGTGCGCTTCGTCACCGGTGGTGGTCGGCCGATGGTGCTGCGCGACGCCGTCGCCGCTATCCACCGTGCCGCCGAGGACGACCGCGTTCTCGGTTTGATCGCCCGCGTTC
This sequence comes from uncultured Actinomycetes bacterium, assembly GCA_903877095.1. Classification (GTDB taxonomy): domain Bacteria; phylum Actinomycetota; class Actinomycetes; order Mycobacteriales; family Mycobacteriaceae; genus Mycobacterium. The sequence goes on from CAIRCP010000223.1 coordinate 5,910, forward strand.
AACTCTCGGCTGCCGCACCGGCGGTCGTTCAGGAACTGCGCGACGCCGTCCGCGCCTTCAGCGCGGCCAAGCCGTCACTGGCCTGGGCCGAGACCTACCCGGGAACCCTGTCGTACTACCTCGCGTCGGGATTCGGAGAGGTGTGGATGCAGCCGTCGGGCACCGTCGGGCTGATCGGGTTCGCGACCAATGCCCTGTTCCTGCGCGACGCGCTGGCCAAAGCGGGTGTCGAAGCGCAGTTCGTGGCCCGCGGGGAGTACAAGTCCGCGGCCAACCTGTTCACCGAAGCGCACTACACCGAGGCGCACCGGGAAGCCGACAGCCGACTCATCGCCAGCCTGCACAGCCAGGTATGGGATGGCATCGCGGAGTCGCGCCGGATCGACACCGCCGCACTCGACGCGCTCGCCGACCGGGCGCCACTACTGCGTGACGATGCGATTGCCGGAAAGCTGCTGGACCGCATCGGTTTTCGCGATGAGGCATATCGGCGAATCGCCGAACTCGCCGGCGTCGAGGAGTTCGACGACACCGGCGAACCGGAATCGGACACCCCGCCGCGGGTCTCCCTGTCCCGCTACGCCCAGGCCCGCCGTGGCGGGCCGTCACTGCCCGGACGGAAACCGCCCACCATCGCGATCGTCACCGTCGCCGGGCCGATCGTCAGTGGGCGCGGGGGACCGCAGGCCATGCCGCTGTCCCGTTCGAGTGCCGGCGGGGACACCATCGCCGCCGCGTTGCGCGACGCCGCGGCCGACGACGACGTCAAAGCGGTAGTGCTGCGGGTCGACAGCCCGGGCGGCGCGGTGACCGGTTCAGAGACCATCTGGCGTGAGGTCTGCCGCGTCCGGTCGGCCGGCAAACCGGTGGTCGCGTCGATGGGTGCGGTGGCCGCCTCGGGTGGCTACTACGTCGCCATGGCGGCTGACGTCATCGTCGCCAATCCGGGGACCATCACCGGTTCCATCGGTGTGGTGACCGGCAAGTTGGTCGCCCGGGAACTGCGTGACCGACTCGGTGTCGGCTCGGATTCGTTGCGCACCAACATCAACGCCGATGCGTGGTCACTCACGACGCCGTTCACCCCCGAGCAGCACGCCATGGTTGAGGCCGAAGCCGATCTGTTCTACGACGACTTCGTCAGCCGCGTCGCCGAGGCGCGCCGGATGAGCGTGGCCGAGGTGGACGCCATTGCGCGCGGCCGGATCTGGACTGGGGCCGACGCCCAGGAACGCAGGCTGGTCGACGAACTCGGCGGACTGCGCGACGCGGTGCGCCGGGCCAAGGTGCTGGCCGGACTGGATGCCGACGGCGAGGTGTCGCTCGTCGGGTTCCCCGGCAACTCGGTGCGGGATTATCTGCGGCACAAGGCGTCTTCGGATTCCGCGGCCTCGCTGAGCGATGTCGCGGCAGCGCTGCTCGGGTCTGCTGTCAGTGACGTGATCGAGCGGGGCGAACGCTCGATGAGCGGGACCACCGCGCTGTGGCTGGGCCGGACCCGGTTCTGATCAGCCGAGAGTCGCGCTGACGTAGGTGATCTCGCCGAGTGGGTCGTAGTCGTCGCGATCCGGCGGGGTCAGACCGTTTCGGGTGAGCAACTCGTCACCCGGTGAGCCGGTGACCGTCCAGCCCAGCGAGCGCAGATAATCCATCACGTTGCTTCGCGGACCGGTGTAGATCAGACCCGGCATGTCCAGGTCCAGGCCGCGCTCCCGCATCCTCGACGCCATTTCCTTGGCCTTCGTCGCGTCGAAATCGACGATGCCGGGCACGTATTCGGTCGCAATGGTGCTGCCCGGCGCGCTGAGTGCGGTGATGATGTCCAGCAGTCGGTCCTGTGCCGCCGGGGGGAGATAGATGAGCAGACCCTCCGCCAGCCATGCGGTCGGCAGCGCCGGGTCGAAACCGCTCGCCCGCAGGGCGGCCGGCCAATCACCGCGTAGATCGATCCCGGCCGTTCGCAGAACTGCTATCGGCTCGGCGTCCAGGGCCGCCATCGCGGCTGCCTTGAAGTCGATCACAGCCGGCTGGTCGACCTCGTACACCACGGCACCCGCCGGCCAGGGCAGCCGATAGGCCCGGGAATCCAGACCTGCGGCCAGGATCACGGCCTGGCGCACCCCAGTGGTCGCGGCGGCGGCGAAGTACTCGTCGAAGAACTTGGTGCGCATCGCCATTCCCGCGATCATGGCCTGTGCACGCTCTTCGCCGGCGTCGCCGAACGGCGAAACTCCGAGGCGGCCGTCGAGCATGTCGACGAAGAACGGTATGCCGACCGCCCGCACCAGGGGTTCGGCGAACGGGTCGTCGATCAGGTGGCGCGGATCTTTGGTGGCCATCGCCCGCGCCGCGGCGACCATGGTGGCCGTCGCGCCGACGCTGCTGGCCAGATCCCAGCTGTCGGTGTCGGTCCGTGCGTTCGTGTTCTGGTCCATCGTGACTATGCCAGCCGCGCTGAGATGCATTGGAAGCCCTCGAATCGTGCCGTCAGGTATTCGGTGGCGATTCGGCTTCCCGGGGCGGACAGGGCGGTGACGGTCTCGAAGAGCCGTTCCTGGGCATGCGCCGGGAGGTAGACGAGCAGACCCTCGGCGATCCAGGCCGTCGGTTGGGTGTCGTCGAATCCCGCCGCCCGTAGAGCGGCCGCCCAGTCGTCGCGCAGGTCCACCGCGACGGTGTGAAGTTCGGCGGCAGCTGCGGCACCCTGCCGGGCGAGCACCCCGGCTTTGAAATCGACGACCTCGGCGCGGTCGATCTCGAACACCCTCATGCCGTCCGGCCGCGGCAGCCGGTAGGCCCGGGCGTCCAGTCCGGAGGCCAGGATGACGGCCTGGCGGATACCGGCCGCCGCTGCGGCCAGGAAGAAATCATCGAAGAACCGGGTCCGCACCGCCACGACGTCGATGAGCAGTCGCGAGGCCGGGGTGTCGGCGATCCCGGCGGTGGCCTCCCCGCCGTCGAGTGCCTGCGTGAAGGCGGGGATTCCCACCGCGCGCACCAGTGGCTCGGCAAACGGATCGTCAACCAGGGGGTCACCCCGGCGGGTGGCCAGCGCCCGGGCGGCCGCCACCAGCGTCGCGGTGGCACCCACACTTGTCGCGAGGTCCCAGGTGTCGTCGTCGGTGCGGGCCATCCCTGAATCTCCGGCTCCTCCGGCGGGTGAGTTTGTTAGTCAGTTTAACCAGCTGGTGGGTGATTCCCGGCTATGCCGAGCGGATTGCCGTCCAGCCTGGGGCAACTGTTAGTCTCGTAGACTGGTTTGAGCGTGCGTCCTGCGCGCTGAGAAACGATGACCGCAAACGCTGGCTAGCCAGCCCCATCGGCACGCCGTTCTCGCTTGCGGCTGCCCAGGAGGAAGAGTGCTTTCGGCTTTCATCTCATCGCTGCGGACGGCCGATCTGAGGCGGAAAATCCTCTTCACCCTGGCCACGGTGGTGCTGTACCGCGCGGGTGCCACCCTGCCCTCGCCCGGTGTGAACTACGGCCACGTCCAGCAGTGCATCAACGAGGTCAGCGGCGGCGCGGGCGCTCAGATCTACTCGCTGATCAACCTGTTCTCCGGCGGGGCGCTGCTGCAACTCTCGGTGTTCGCCGTCGGCGTGATGCCCTACATCACCGCGAGCATCATCGTGCAGCTGCTCACCGTCGTGATTCCGCGGTTCGAGGAACTGCGAAAAGAAGGCCAGGCCGGTCAGGCCAAGATGACGCAGTACACGCGTTATCTTGCGATTGCGCTGGCGGTTCTGCAGGCCACCAGCATCGTCGCGCTGGCCGCCAATGGCGGTCTCCTGCAGAACTGCTCGGTCGATGTCCTGGACAACACCAGGATCTTCTCCCTGATCGTCATTGTGCTGGTGATGACCGCCGGCGCCGCCCTCGTGATGTGGATGGGCGAACTGGTCACCGAGCGCGGCGTCGGCAACGGTATGTCGCTGCTGATCTTCGCCGGCATCGCCGCCCGCATCCCGGCTGAGGGCAAGTCGATCCTCGACACCCGCGGCGGCCCGGTGTTCGCCGCCGTATGCGCCGCGGCGCTGCTGATCATCATCGGCGTGGTCTTCGTCGAGCAGGGCCAGCGCCGGATTCCGGTGCAGTACGCCAAGCGGATGGTGGGTCGCAAGATGTACGGCGGCACGTCGACGTACCTACCGCTGAAGGTCAACCAGGCCGGCGTCATCCCCGTCATCTTCGCGTCGTCGCTGATCTACATCCCGCACCTGATCACCCAGCTGATCCGCAGCGGCAAGAACGGTCCAGGCACCAACTGGTGGGACCAGTTCGTCGCCAACCATCTGACCAACCCGGCCGATCTGACCTACGTCGCGATCTACTTCGGTTTGATCATCTTCTTCACCTACTTCTACGTCTCGATCACGTTCAACCCCGAAGAGCGGGCCGACGAGATGAAGAAGTTCGGTGGCTTCATCCCCGGGATCCGGCCAGGCAAGCCCACGGCTGATTACCTCAGCTATGTGCTTAACAGGATCACCCTGCCAGGGTCCATCTACCTGGGCGTGATCGCCGTTCTGCCGAACCTGTTCCTTCAAATCGGCAATAGCGGTAGCGTCCAGAACCTGCCGTTCGGCGGCACCGCGGTCCTCATCATGATCGGTGTCGGCCTGGACACCGTGAAGCAGATCGAGAGCCAGCTGATGCAGCGCAACTACGAAGGGTTCCTGAAGTGAGAATCGTGCTGTTGGGTCCGCCGGGCGCGGGCAAGGGAACCCAGGCGGTCAAGCTGGCCGAGAATCTCGGTGTCCCGCACATCTCGACCGGTGAGTTGTTCCGGCACAACATCAGCAACGGGACCCCGTTGGGCGTGCGCGCCAAGCACTACCTCGACGCCGGGGAACTGGTTCCGACCAGCCTGACCAACGATCTGGTCGACGATCGGCTCAATGACGCCGACGTAGCGGACGGCTTCATTCTCGACGGCTTCCCCCGCACCATCGACCAGGCGACAGCCCTGCACGACATGCTGGAACGCCGTGGCCTCAAGCTGGATGCCGTGGTGGAATTCCGGGTGCCCGAGGAGGTGCTCGTGGAGCGGCTGGCCGCCCGTGGCCGGGCCGACGACACCGAAGATGTGATCCGCAACCGCTTCCGGGTTTACCGCGACGAGACCGCGCCGTTGCTTGACTACTACGAGTCCGAGCAAGAACTGCTGACCGTCGATGCAGTCGGCAGCCTCGACGAGGTGTTCAGCCGGGCGTTGCAGTCGCTCGGTCGCTGACCCGGCCATGGTGTCGCTGCCCGGACTGCGCAGTCGCAAGACCGTGCCGGCCCGCACGCCGGGGGAACTCGACGCGATGGCCGCAGCCGGGGCGGTCGTCGCCTCAGCACTAGCTGCGGTTCGGCAGGCCGCCGCGGCCGGACTGTCCACCAGAGATCTCGACGAGGTCGCCGAGACCGTCATCCGCGAGGCGGGGGGTATTCCCTCCTTCCTGGGTTACCACGGCTATCCCGCCAGCATCTGCTCGTCGGTGAACGACCGCGTCGTGCACGGCATCCCGTCGGCGGCCGAGGAACTGGTTCTCGGCGATCTGGTGTCGGTCGACTGCGGCGCGATCATCGACGGCTGGCACGGTGATGCAGCGGTCACCTTCGGTATCGGTCCGCTTATCCCGGCCGACGAGTTGCTTTCCGAGGCGACCCGGCTGTCCATGGAGGCCGGCATCGCGGCGATGGTGCCCGGCAACCGGCTGACCGACGTCTCGCACGCCATCGAGAAGGGCACTCGCGCCGCTGAGCGCTTGCACGGCCGCCGTTACGGCATCGTCGAGGGGTACGGCGGCCACGGGATCGGCCGCCAGATGCACATGGAGCCGTTCCTGCCGAACGAAGGGGAGCCCGGGCGCGGCCCTCTGCTGGTAGCCGGTTCGGTGCTGGCGATCGAGCCGATGCTGACGCTCGGCACCGCCCGCACCCGCATCCTCGAAGACGAGTGGACGGTGGTCACCACCGACGGGTCCCGTGCTGCGCACTGGGAACACACCGTCGCCGTCACCGATGACGGTCCGCGGATCCTGACGGCCTGACCGAATGTCGGCTCCCGCCGCCTGACGGCCTTATGCGGCCGGGGGCGGTGCCATCGACTCGGCGGCGCCCGGCGCGGGTGCTGGCGCGGGTGCCGGAGCGGGGGCCGGTGCCGGAGCGGGGGCTGCCGCCGGAGCGGGGGCCGGGACCGGTGCAGGCGTCGGCGTGGGCGCCGGTGGGACGACGGAGTCGACCTTCGTCAGGGTGAACGGGGTACTCATCTGCTGAGTCTTCTCGGTGCAGATCCCCGGATCGGTATAGGTACGGAAACCTTTGCCCGTCGCCGCATCCCACGCGTAGGTTGTCGGGAGCGTGTGCTTGGACTTGTCCGGGCAGACCATCACGTCCGGAACAACGACGTTCATCGTCCACGAGCCAACGGTCCAGAAGGCATGTCCGGTCCAGGGCGCACTTTTCATGGTGGTGTCTTTGATGCCGAACTGACGAACGGTGACGCAGTTGGGGGCATCGCCGTCACACGGACCGACAACCCACTTCAGCTGAGCCGGATGATCGCCGAAGGCGAATTGGTAGGTGCCGACGGCGTTGTCCGTCATCTCGTTGGCGTACGCAGGGGCGATCTGGCCCATACCAGCGACGATCAATGCAGCCGACAACGAACCGAAAACACCGCGGTAACCCATTGCTCTCCTCAATAATCACGTTACTGTCGGCCGGTTCAGGTCTACATCGCTATGCGGCCGACGTGGCCAGAAGATGTTACCCAAGTTATCTGTGGAACACCTGGGCGCCATGGGGTGCCGCCCGATGAGTGAGCGCTTGCGCGAAGAGTCGGGGGGACATGAGGTATGAATGGCCAGGTGAGCGCACAACGGCCGGCCACCCACCGCGATCCGATTGCGGTGGCCCGGGCGAACTGGCAACGCGCAGGCTGGGGGCATGTGGCCGACGGCATGGTGGCGGTGACGTCGGTGATGCGGGCACATCAGATCTTGCTGGGCCGGGTCGAGAACGCGCTGCGGCCCTATGGCCTGAGCTTTTCCCGCTTTGAATTGCTGCGCCTGCTGGCGTTCAGTCGCACCGGGGCGCTACCGATCACGACGGCGTCCGACCGGTTGCAGATTCACGTCACGAGCGTGACGCATGCCATCCGGCGACTGGAGGCTGACAAACTGGTCACCCGGATTCCGCATCCGACCGACGGACGTACCACCCTGGTCCAGATCACCGACCTGGGCCGGTCGACGGTCGAAGACGCCACCGTCACCCTCAACGAACAGGTGTTCTCCGATATCGGGATGACCGCCGACCAGGCCCGGGCACTGGTGGATGCCATTGAGACACTTCGGCGGCAGTCGGGCGACTTCTGAGCCGTCAGCGCAGGGCCTCGATGACCGCGCTGAAGTCCAGATTGGCGTGGTTAGTAGCGAAGTTGGCGTAGATCTGCGCCGCGTGACTGCCCAGCGGAGCCGACGCCCCACTGGAGGCCACCGCATCCATCGCCAGTCCCAGATCCTTGTTCATCAGCGCAGTGGCGAATCCCGGTCTGAACTCGTTGTTGGCCGGCGATGCCGGAACCGGCCCGGGCACCGGGCAGTTCGTGTGAATGGCCCAGCAGTTGCCGGTGGCGCCGGTGATCACGTCGAACAGCGACTGCGCGGACAGGCCGAGCTTATCGGCGAGCACGAACGCCTCGCCCACCGCGATCTGCTGAACAGCCAGCAGCATGTTGTTGCACAGTTTCGCCGCCTGCCCGGAGCCGGAATCGCCGCAGTGAATGATCTTGCCCGCCATGGCATCCAGCACCGGCCGCGCCTTGTCCAGTGCCTCTGCCTCGCCGCCGACCATGAACGCCAGCGTGCCGGCCACCGCCCCCTTGACTCCGCCGGAGACCGGCGCGTCGAGTTGGGCGAAGCCCCGCTCTGCGGCGAATGCGTGCACCGCGCGGGCGTCGTCAACCGAGATAGTCGAGCTGTCGATGAACACGACCCCCGCGGAAGCGGCAGGCATCACCTCGGCGTAGCACTCCTTCACCAGAGTTCCGTTGGGCAGCATGGTGATAACGATGTCGGCGCCGCGTACGGCGTCGGCGCCGGTGTCCTTGACGTGGACCCACTTGTTCGCCGCAGCCTCCTGTGCGGCCGGAACCGGATCGAATCCTCGGACGGTGTAGCCGGCATTGACGAGGTTCCCCGCCATCGGCGTGCCCATGTTGCCCAGGCCCAGGAACGCGATCGACGTCATAGAGATCTCCTTCGGGTTGCTCGTTTGCGCGCCGCGCAGATTGCTTATTGGGCGGCGCGGACGCGGGTGGCCCCCGCCGGATTGCGAGCATCGCTCGCGGCAGAACGGCCGATCACCACCCGCATGATTTCGTTGGTGCCCTCCAGGATTCGGTGCACCCGAAGATCGCGAACGATCTTCTCCAGGCCGTACTCACGCAGATAGCCGTAGCCGCCCAGTAATTGCAGTGCGTCGTCGGCCACGTCGAAACAGGCGTCGGTGACATAGCGTTTCGCCATCGCGCACAACGTGACCTTGTCGGTCTCGTCGTTGTCCAGCGCGCTGGCCGCCCGCCACAGCATCAGCCGCGAGGTCTCCAGGGAGGTGGCCATGTCGGCGAGGGTGAAGCGGATCGTCGGCTCGTCGATGAGGGCTCCGCCGAAGGCCTGGCGGTCGACCAGATACCGGGCGGCTTTGTCGTAGGCTGCCTGGCCGCCGCCCAGCGAGCACGCCGCGATGTTGAGCCGGCCGCCGTTGAGACCGTTCATGGCGATGCCGAAACCGCTGCCCTCGGCCTCCGGTCCGCCCAGGATGGCGTCGACCGGCACCCGGACGCCTTCCAAGATCACCTGGGCTGTGGGCTGGGCGTTCCAGCCCATCTTCTCTTCGTTTGCGCCGAAACTCACTCCGGGAGTGTCTTTTTCGACGATGAACGCCGAGATGCCGCGCGGTCCCTCGGCGCCGGTGCGCGCCATCACCACGTAGACGTCGGAGACTCCCGCGCCGGAGATGAACTGCTTGACGCCGTCCAGCACCCAATCTGCACGTGGTGCCGAGCCGTCCCGCACCGCCTTGGTGCGCAACGCCGCAGCGTCCGATCCGGCGCCGGGTTCGGTCAGGCAGTAGCTGGCGATGAGTTCCATCGACGCCAGTCGCGGCACCCATGACTTGCGCTGCTCGGCGGTGCCGTAGGTGTCGATCATCCAGGCGCACATGTTGTGGATCGAGATGAACGACGAGATCACCGGATCGGCGACGGCCAATTGCTCGAAAATCCGCACGGCGTCCAGCCGCCGCAGCCCACTGCCGCCGACATCCTCGCCGCAGTAGATGGCGGCGATGCCCAACTCCGCCGACTCCCGCAGCGCATCGACAGGGAAGTGCTTGCTTCTGTCCCATTCCAGCGCGTGCGGGGCGAGTCGCTTGGCGGCGAACGCGGCGGCAGTCTCGACGATCACTCGCTCGTCATCGTCGAGAATGGTGAAATTCATTGGGCTACCGGTTATTTCATCGTCGGTATGACGAACTCGGCACCATCCTTGATGCCGGATGGCCAGCGCTCGGTGATGGTCTTGGTCTTGGTGTAGAACAGGATCGAGTGCGGACCGTGCTGGTTGAGGTCGCCGAAGCCGGACCGCTTCCAGCCGCCGAACGTGTGGTACGACACGGGAACCGGGATCGGCACGTTGACCCCGACCATGCCGACCTGGACCCGCGAGACGAAGTCCCGGGCGGTGTCACCGTCGCGGGTGAAGATGGCCACCCCGTTCCCATACTCGTGCTCGGTGGGAAGCCTCAACGCTTCCTCATAGTCCTTGGCCCGCACGATGCACAGCACCGGCCCGAAGATCTCGTCGGTGTAGATCGACATGTCGCTGGTGACGTGGTCGAACAGGGTGGGGCCGATGAAGAAGCCGCCCTCCAGGCTGTCGTCGCCGAAAGTCAGTTCGGCGCTGCCCTTTTCGCGGCCGTCGACGACGATCTCCGCACCCGCCTCGACGCCGGCGTCGATGTAGTCACGCACCCGCTTGAGGGCGGCGGCGGTGACCAGTGGCCCGTAGTCGGCCTTGGGATCGAGGCTGTGTCCGACGCGAAGGTCCTTGACCCGTTCGGCCAGCCGGTTGCGGAGGCGGTTCGCGGTCTCTTCACCGACCGGAACCGCCACGCTGATGGCCATGCAGCGCTCGCCGGCGCTGCCGTAGCCCGCGCCGATCAGGGCGTCGACCGCCTGGTCGAGGTCGGCATCGGGCATCACGATCATGTGGTTCTTCGCGCCGCCGAAGCACTGCGAGCGCTTGCCGTGCGCCGCGGCGCCGGAGTAGATGTACTGCGCGATGTCGGAGCTGCCCACGAAGCCGATCGCCTTGATGTCGGGGTGCTCGATGATCGCGTCGACGGCCTCTTTGTCGCCCTGGACCACCTGGAAGACACCGGCTGGCAGGCCGGCCTCGATGAACAGTTCGGCCAGCCGCAACGGCACCGACGGGTCACGCTCGGAGGGCTTGAGGATGAACGCGTTGCCACAGGCCAGTGCCGGTCCGGCCTTCCACAGCGGGATCATCGCCGGGAAGTTGAACGGGGTGATGCCGGCCACCACGCCGAGGGGCTGGCGGATGGAATAGACGTCGATGCCGGGACCGGCGCCCTCGGTGAATTCGCCCTTCATCAGATGCGGGATGCCGACGGCGAATTCCATGACTTCGATGCCGCGCTGGATGTCGCCGAGCGAGTCGCTGACGGTCTTGCCGTGCTCGATGGAGAGCAGTTCGGCGATCTCGTTCGAATTGGCGTTGACCAAGTCGATGAACTTCATCAGCACCCGCGCCCGGCGTTGGGGGTTCCAGGCCCCCCATTCCTTCTGTGCCCGGACCGCGGAGGCCACCGCGGTGTCGACGTCGGCGGTGCTGGCCAGCAGCACCTGTGCCTGCACCTCGCCGGTGCTGGGGTTGAAGACGTCGGCGGTGCGGGTGCTCGTCAGCGGGCTGCGCTTGCCGTCGATGAAGTGGGGGATCTGGGTGGTCGGCCGGGTAGTCATAGCTGTGCCTCCAAGGCGGGGAAGATACTTGCATATCCTAGTAAATGACGGCTGGCTCGCGCAAGATGGCGCTTACGGCAGATCGGCGATGAATCTCCTCGTCTCATCCCAGGACGGCAACAAACCCGACGCGCGCATGGCCGCAAGCGTCGGTGCGGCGCTGTCGCGCGGGGACAGCACCTGCCGGTCGGCCGGGATGGGCCAGTCGATGCCGATCTGTGGATCGTTCGCCGCGATGGTGTGCTCGCGGGCCGGGGTATACGGAGCGGAACAGAGGTACATCACCGTCGAATTGTCCTGCAGTGCAAGAAATCCGTGTGCCAATCCTTCGGACAGGTACACCGATCGGCGTTCCACGTCGTCAAGCACGGTGGCGTCCCAGCGGCCGTAGGTGGGGGAGCCGACCCGGACGTCGACGACGACGTCGAAAACCGACCCGCGCACACAGGTCACGAATTTGGCCTGTCCCGGCGGCACCTCGGCGAAGTGCAGGCCGCGCAGCACCCCGGCTGCCGAGACCGAGCAGTTCGCCTGGCGCGTTCCGAACCGGTGGCCGGCCATCTCGGCAAAGGCGATCTCGGAAAACCACTCGAAGGTGTCCCCGCGCAGATCGTCGTACACCTGCGGGGTGATCTCCCAGGATCCGGGGATCGCCAGCTCGCGAAAAGTCATGTCACCGGCCGCTTTCCGCATAGCGGGCCTCGGTCCGGGCCTTCAATGGACCCCACCACCACTCGTTGTCGCGATACCACGCGATGGTCTCGCGCAGGCCTTCGGCGAAATCGGTGCGCGCAGGTGCCCAGTGCAGTTCCTCGCGTATAACGCTCGCGTCGATCGCGTACCGCAGGTCGTGACCGGGACGGTCGACGACGTGCTCGACGTCGTCGGGGTCACGGTCCATCAGGGTCAGTATCAGCCGCAGCACCGAGAGATTGTCGCGCTCGCCGTTAGCCCCAATCAGGTAGGTCCGGCCTGCGACCCCGTCTTCGAGGATGCGCCACACCGCGCTGTTGTGGTCGTCGACGTGGATCCAATCCCGCACATTGGCGCCTGCCCCGTACAGCTTGGGGCGCCGGCCGGTCAGCAGATTGGTGATCTGGCGGGGGATGAACTTCTCGACGTGCTGAAACGGCCCGTAGTTGTTCGAACAATTCGAGATGGTCGCTGCCACTCCGTAGGACCGCACCCAGGCGCGGACGAGCAAGTCCGCGGACGCCTTCGTCGCCGCGTAGGGACTCGACGGGTTGTACGGTGTCGCCTCGGTGAAGCGGACCTGACCGTCCCCGCCCGGATCAACCAGGGGGAGATCGCCGTAGACCTCATCGGTGGAGATGTGGTGCAGGCGCACGCCGTGCCGGCGGACCGCCTCCAGAACCGAGAAGGTTCCCATGACATTGCTGTGCAGGAACGGCGCGGGGTCGGCCAGCGAGTTGTCGACATGGGTCTCGGCCGCGAAGTGCACCACCGCGTCGGACCCGGCGACCAGGCGATCCACCAGCGAGGTGTCGGTGAGATCGCCCTCGACCAGCCGGATTGCGTCGTTCAGCCCGTTCAGCGATTCCCGGCTGCCCGCGTACGTGAGCGCGTCGAGCACCGTCACCGCGACGCCGGGGCGGTCCCGGACTGTGCTGTGCACGAAGTTGGCACCGATGAACCCTGCGCCGCCGGTGACCAAGAGCCGCATCGGCCCACCTTAACCGGGTATCGTCCCCTTGCGCGGGGACCGTGACCGCCGTTTTGGAGCGAGCCCTCAGAGCAGGTATCGTAGAACAACGGTGCGGTGATCGCGCCGGCTCTTGCGTGTCCCGTCCCGGAATTTCTTCTGGATCTTCACGTTTTGCAGTCGGGCGGATGCTGCCCCAACACCCAACGCAGGCTAGTGAGGATATGGGCAAGAAAGACGGTGCCATCGAGGTCGAGGGCCGCGTGGTCGAGCCTCTGCCCAATGCGATGTTTCGCATTGAGCTGGAGAACGGTCACAAGGTGCTCGCCCACATCAGCGGGAAGATGCGGCAGCACTACATCCGCATCCTGCCCGAGGACCGGGTCGTCGTGGAGCTCTCGCCCTACGACCTGACCCGCGGCCGGATCGTTTACCGGTACAAGTAGCCCCCCGAACTGACGAGTAAGAACAGGATCAACAAGCCGTGAAGGTCAACCCGAGCGTCAAGCCGATCTGCGACAAGTGCAGGGTGATCCGCCGGCATGGGCGGGTCATGGTGATCTGCTCCGATCCGCGCCACAAGCAGCGGCAGGGCTAGTCCGACGACGATGCGGGCCGCCCAGCGGCCCGAGGAGAAGTCGGACAACCAACCCCGGCCCCCGCACTGCGGCGCACACAACTGAATCAGACCTCCCAGCACCACTGAACTGCCCCGGCGCGTCAGCGCCGGAAAAGGTCATAAGCCGCGGTTTCAGCCGCGCCCGGAACGGAGGCCGGGCCCCGGACAGCCGTCCGGGAACGGTGTGGGAACGACACCTCCGCCTAGAAGAAGGAATACAGCCCTGTGGCACGTCTAGTGGGCGTCGATCTTCCGCGTGACAAGCGCATGGAGATCGCGCTGACCTATATCTACGGCATCGGCCGTACCCGGTCCCAGGAAATCCTGGCGGCGACGGAAATCGACCGGGATCTTCGGAGCAAGGATCTCACCGACGATCAGCTGACCCAGCTGCGCGAATACATCGAAGCCAATCACAAGGTCGAGGGCGACCTGCGCCGCGAGGTTCAGGCCGATATTCGGCGCAAGATCGAGATCGGCTGCTATCAAGGCCTGCGGCACCGCAAGGGCCTGCCCGTCCGCGGTCAGCGGACCAAGACCAACGCGCGCACCCGCAAGGGCCCCAAGCGCACCATCGCCGGTAAGAAGAAGGCTAAGTAACCATGGCACCTCCGAAGAAGGCCGCGTCCGGCGCCAAGAAGGGCAAGACCACCCGCCGTCGGGAAAAGAAGAACGTCCCGCACGGCGCCGCCCACATCAAGAGCACCTTCAACAACACGATCGTGTCGATCACCGACCCGCAGGGCAATGTGATCGCGTGGGCCTCCTCGGGCCACGTCGGTTTCAAGGGCTCGCGCAAGTCGACGCCGTTCGCCGCGCAGTTGGCCGCCGAGAACGCTGCCCGCAAGGCGCAGGAACACGGTGTCAAGAAGGTCGACGTCTTCGTCAAGGGCCCCGGCTCGGGACGTGAGACCGCTATCCGCTCGCTGCAGGCCGCCGGCCTGGAGGTGGGCGCGATTTCCGACGTCACACCGCAGCCGCACAACGGTTGCCGTCCGCCCAAGCGGCGCAGGGTCTAGGAGGAATTGAGACATGGCTCGTTACACCGGATCTGCCACCCGTAAGTCGCGCCGTCTGGGCGTCGACCTCGTCGGTGGCGACCAGTCCTTCGAGAAGCGCCCCTACCCGCCCGGTCAGCACGGCCGCGCGCGGATCAAGGAGAGCGAATACCGCACCCAGCTGCAGGAGAAGCAGAAGGCCCGCTTCACCTATGGCGTGATGGAAAAGCAGTTCCGCCGCTACTACGAAGAGGCCAACCGCCAGACCGGCAAGACCGGCGAGAATCTGCTGCGCATCCTGGAGAGCCGGCTGGACAACGTGGTCTACCGGGCCGGCCTGGCCCGCACCCGGCGGATGGCCCGGCAGCTGGTCAGCCACGGCCACTTCACCGTCAATGGCGTGAAGGTCAATGTCCCGAGCTACCGGGTGTCGCAGTACGACATCGTCGATGTTCGGTCCAATTCGCTGAACACCGTCCCGTTCCAGATCGCCCGGGAGACCGCGGGCGACCGCCCGATGCCGGCCTGGCTGCAGGTGGTCGGCGAACGCCAGCGCATCCTCGTTCACCAGCTGCCCGAGCGCGCCCAGATCGACGTGCCGCTCACCGAGCAGCTCATCGTCGAGTTCTACTCGAAGTAAATCCCACCCTCGGGGGGCGAGCCCCCCGAGAACCCCCCAAGAGACGTCATATAGCGGGCGTCGAAAGGAATGAAACACCATGCTGATTTCACAGCGCCCCACCCTTGGCGAGGACGTCCTCGCCGATAACCGTTCGCAGTTCATCATCGAGCCGCTGGAGCCGGGTTTCGGCTACACCCTCGGCAATTCGCTGCGCCGCACATTGCTGTCGTCGATCCCCGGCGCCGCGGTGACGAGCATCCGGATCGACGGCGTGCTGCACGAGTTCACCACGGTTCCCGGTGTTAAAGAGGACGTCACCGACATCATCCTCAACCTGAAGGGCCTCGTGGTGGCCTCCGACGAGGATGAGCCGGTCACGATGTACCTGCGCAAGCAGGGCCCCGGCAATGTCACCGCGGGTGACATCGTCCCGCCGGCCGGTGTGACGGTGCATAACCCCGAGATGCACATCGCCACGCTGAACGACAAGGGCAAGCTGGAGATCGAGCTGGTCGTCGAGCGCGGTCGCGGCTATGTGCCGGCCGTGATGAACAAGGCCTCCGGCGCCGAAATCGGCCGCATTCCGGTCGATTCCATCTACTCGCCGGTGCTCAAGGTGACCTACAAGGTCGAGGCGACCCGCGTCGAGCAGCGCACCGACTTCGACAAGCTGATCCTGGATGTGGAGACCAAGAACTCCATCACCCCGCGTGACGCGCTGGCGTCGGCCGGTAAGACGCTCGTCGAATTGTTCGGGCTCGCACGGGAACTCAACGTTGAGGCTGAGGGCATCGAGATCGGCCCCTCGCCGCAAGAGGCCGACCACATCGCCGCGTTCGCGCTGCCGATCGACGATCTCGACCTGACCGTGCGCTCCTACAACTGCCTCAAGCGCGAGGGCGTGCACACGGTCGGCGAACTCGTCGCCCGCACGGAGTCCGATCTGCTGGACATCCGCAACTTCGGCCAGAAGTCCATCGACGAGGTGAAGATCAAGCTGCACCAGCTGGGTCTGTCGCTGAAGGACTCGCCGGCCAGTTTCGACCCGTCCGAGGTCGCCGGTTACGACGTCGCCACCGGCACCTGGACCAACGACAGCGGCTACGAGCTGGACGCGGACCAGGACTACGCCGAAACCGAACAGCTCTAGCTCGAATCAGTTCCCCCGGTCGTACCTGATACGGCGATCGGGCTCACCTAGGAGATCGCAATGCCCAAGCCCACCAAGGGTCCCCGTCTCGGCGGGTCGTCCTCGCACCAGAAGGCGATCCTGGCCAACCTGGCCACGTCGCTGTTCGAGCACGGTCGGATCAAGACCACCGAGCCCAAGGCCCGGGCGCTGCGCCCCTATGCCGAGAAGCTGATCACCCACGCCAAAAAGGGAACCCTGCACAACCGGCGTGAGGTGATGAAGAAGATCCGCGACAAGGACGTGGTGCACACGCTCTTTGCCGAGATCGGTCCCTTCTTCGCCGAGCGCGCGGGTGGTTACACCCGAATCGTCAAGGTGGAGGCACGAAAGGGCGACAACGCCCCGATGGCCGTCATCGAACTGGTTCGCGAGCAGACGGTGACCAACGAGGCCAACCGGGCCCGGCGTGCCGCTGCGTCGGCCAAGAAGGCGGCCGCTGCTGCCGCGGCGCCGGCCGTTGCCGCTGCCGCCCCCGAGGCCGCCGTCGAGGCGGAGGCGGCCGAGGACCTGACCGTCGAAACGGTTGAGGCCGAGGACGCCGGCATCGCCGACGCCCAGACGGCCGTCGCCGAGGACGATATCGCCCAGGAGGGCCAGGCTGACGCCTGATCCTTCGGACCTCAACGTGCCCGCCACCGAACTCGGTGGCGGGCACGTTGGTTCTGCCAACCCGGTCCGGCTTCGGCTCGACATCGCCTACGACGGAACGGATTTCGCCGGCTGGGCGGTCCAGGAGGGTCAGCGCACCGTCGCCGGGGTGCTTGACTCGGCGTTGTCGACGGTGTTCCGCGCCCCGGTTCGGCTCTTCGCCGCCGGCCGCACGGATGCCGGGGTGCATGCCACCGGCCAGGTCGCTCACCTCGACGTGCCGGCAGATGCGCTGCCACATGCCTATCCCCGGCGGACTCGTGCCGGCGACCACGAATTCGCACCGCTGGTGCGGAGGCTGGCGAAATTCCTTCCCGATGATGTCCGGGTGCGTGGAATCGAACGCGCTCCAATCGGTTTCGATGCCCGGTTCTCAGCCCTGCGCCGGCACTATGCATACCGGTTGTCGCTGGCTCCGTGGGGTTGCGATCCGCAACAGGCACGGTTCGTCACCCCGTGGTCTCGTCCGCTGAACCTCGACGCGCTGGCGTCCGCGTCCCGGATCCTGTTGGGCTTGCATGACTTCGCGGCCTTCTGCCGTCCGCGTCCGGGCGCGACGACGATCCGTGACCTGCAGCGGCTGGACTGGGTCGCCGACGGCGACCTGCTGACCGCCTACGTCAGCGCCGACGCCTTCTGCTGGTCGATGGTGCGTTCCCTGGTCGGCGCACTGCTGGCGGTGGGCGAGGGGCGGCGTGAACCGGATTGGTGCGCAACGTTATTGACCGCCCAGCACCGCTCCAGCGACTTCGCGGCGGCGCCCGCCCGCGGACTCACTCTGATCGGTGTGGACTACCCGCCGGATGACGATCTCGCCGCCCGGGTCGCGGTCACCCGCGATCTGCGAATCCTGAGCTGACGGCCCCGCGTCGAATCCTGAGCTGACGCTCCCCGTCAGAGCCTCGCCGCGACGAACGTCGCGGCCTGGTCGACCAGCCCCGCGTCGACGTAGGCGGCGTACTGGTGGGACGGCCAGTTGTCCACCCAGGTGTTGGGATCCAGGTTGTTGTTGCAGATCGGGTCGTCGGCCGTGCACAGGTCGATCGTCTTGTCGCCGTAGAGCGGGCTGAGTGCCGAGACCGGGCCGAGGACCTTGCGGGTCCCGTTGCCGAACAGAGCAACCGCAGCGATGTGGCTGTCCATGCCCAGCGGCAACGGATTGTCGTAACCGAAGATCGGGGACGGTACGGCCACCACCACGTCGGTGACGGCCGCACCGAGGGAGTATCCGCCGAGTACCAGTCGGGTGTTCGGACAGTTGGCGGCCATCGATTGAATGTGCCGGCTCATGTCGTTGGCGCCTTGGATGATCTCGGTGTCTGCGGGGTAGTTCACGGCGTAGAACCCGACGTTCTTGTCGGTCCGGGCCCGCACGGCGTTGACGAAGGCCTGTCCGATCTGGCCGGTTCCCGGCGGCTCGGTCCGGCCGCGGGCGAAGACCACTTCGATATCGGGGCACGGCGCCGCCTCGGCGCGTGGCACCGCGCCCGGCACGGACGCCGCTGCAGTGACGGAAATCATGCACGACACCACTGTGCACGTCCGTCTCATCAGCATCAGGCCAGGATATCGGCGGCACGATGAGGCTGCCACGTCCGAGCGCTAGAGCAGGCTAGACACGAATCCGGCAGCCTGACCGACCATGTCGGTCTTCTCATAACTGGTGTGCGCGAACGGGTTACGCCCCTGTGAGCAAATGGGGTCGCCGTTGGCACAGAGGTCGATGCCCTTGCCGGAGAAGGGCTCCACGGCTGCGGAGACCGGGAGTCCGAACTTGGTGGACGGGTTGCCGAACACCGCCACCGCGGCCACCCGACTGGCCAGGCTCTGCGGCATCGGCGGGGCCGATCCGACCTCGCCGACCTTATTTCCCAGTGGGGGGATGCCGAGCAGCATGTCGACCACGGCCGCGCCCTGGGAGTAGCCGCCCAGCACGAACCGGGTGTTCGGACACGTTTCGACGACCTGGGCGATCCGGTTCGTGGCATCGTTGGCGCCGTCGGCGGCTCCAAGGAAGTCGTAGCTGGCCGGATAGTTCACCGCGTATACCCCGAGCGTGCGGTCGCCGAGGCTGGCCTGTAACTGGTCGTGAAGAGCCTGCCCCACCCGCCCGATGCCGGCCGGTTCACTCGTGCCACGGGCAAAGACCAACTCCACATCGGGGCATCCCGCGGCCCGGGCCGGAGCAGTTGTCCCCGACAGGGCCGCTCCCGCGGTCAGCACACACGCCGTCAGACCCGAGACAACACGCATACGGCCCATAGTCACACAGCGGCTACCGTCGTGGGAAACCGCGCCGCTCGGCCCGATGTCTCGCTCCTCCGCCGCCTCGTCCCTCTGCGGCCTCGTCGACTCGATTAGAGCCGATTCGCCACGAACACGGCCGCCTGGCTCGCGCTGCCGTCGGGCCCGTAGCTGCGATGTGCCATGACGCTGCTGTTGTCGCCGTTGGAGCAGATCGGGTCGCCGGGATTGCAGAGGTCGATCGCCCGGGCGCCGAAGACCGGGCTGGAGGTCAGTGGCAGGCCGATCTTGGCGGACGGGTTGCCGAAGACGGCCACTGCGGCGATGTGGTCGGCGGCCGCGGGTGGGAGCGGATTGGTGAATCCGATACCCGGCACAGGTATGGAGGTGACGACGTCCATGACGGCCGCACCCTGCGAATACCCGCCCAGCACTATCCGTGTGTTCGGGCAGTTGTCGGCAACCCACTGGACGTGGCCGCTCGCGTCGTTGGCGCCGTCGGCCACGGCCAGGAAGTCGTAGCTGGCGGGGTAGTTGACGGCGTAGACACCGAGGCTGCGGTCGCCGATGAGGCCGCGCAGGTCATTGACGAACGCATCCCCGACGCGGCCGATGCCCGGCGGTTCGCTGGTACCGCGAGCGAAGACCACCTCGACGTCATTGCAGCCGTCCGCCGTGGCGACGGGTGCGCCGCCCAGGGGAAGGGCCCACATCGTCGTCGCGCCGACGAGCGCCGCTGCGGTGCGTACGGGAACGGACACAGGCATATTCCTCACTCGTCGATTGTCGCAGATGCCGGGGGTGCCTTCACTACTCGCGCGTTGCGGCGCTGGTCACCGGCTCCAGCGCCCCCGCATCGGGCCACGCGGCGGCGGCGACCTCGGGAGAGCGGTCGCCCTGGCGTGCCAGCCCCAATCCGACGAGCACGACGGCGCCGCCCACGACCTGGATGATGGTCATCCGCTCGTTCAGCAATAGCCAGGCGGCCAGGACGGCGAACAGCACCTCGGCCAGGCCGACGAGTGAGGCGAAGCTGGGGCGAAGCCGGGCGACGCCGCTGATCCCCAGGGTGTAGGCGATGACGCCCAGCAGGAGCACCGGGACCAGCCACGGCACCGTCACACCGGCGATCACCGCATCGTTGGCGGTGAACTGCATCGGCATCACCCCGGACAGGCCCAGTGCGGCTATCGCGACCGTGGCCACCACCAGCCCGCCGGCGGCGAGAGTGATCGCGTGCAGACCGACATCTGGGCCGGCGCCGGGGACGAGGTCGGCACCGTCGGCGCCGTCAACGCCCTGCTGGCCGAGACCCGGGCCGCGCCGTGGCTGACCCGCCATTCCGAGATGCCCGAATGGCATCTGCACCTGGCGTCCCAGGATGATCCGCTGGCCCGCCGGTTGGGCGCAGAGATGGCGATGGCGCTGGCCGACCTGATCAGAGCCGGGGAGCTGCGGCGGCTGAAGACCTGCGCGGCACCGGGCTGCGATGCGGTGCTGATCGACCTGTCCCGTAACCGGTCCCGAATGTTCTGTGACACCGGTAACTGCGGCAACCGGCAACACGTCGCCGCCTACCGGGAACGGCGGTCCAAAGACCCTGTGGACGGATGAGGCCGGACACTTCGACCCAGGGTTAGGTTGCCGATGTGGGAGCCGTGCCGTGCGTCCTGGAAGTCACCGCCCAAACCGTCCGGGCAACCGGGGGAAGCGGCCGTCGGCCGCCGCGGACGCTGGTCGAGGCAGCGCTGGACTGGATCGACGATCCGGTCGGGCTGTTCGACGAGCGGCCGGTCGCGGTCGCGGACCTGTGGCGATCGCTGGTTGCGACGCTGCTCGGGCCGCGATGCGACTCGGTGGTGGTGGTGCACCCCGTGGACTGGTCGCGTGCGAGGGTCGACCGGTTGGTCGCGGCAGCCAACACGGTGGCCGATCGCATCGAGGCGGTGACCGCGGACCGGTGGGACGGCCTCGGCGGGACGACGCCCGAGGGTGGCGCAGATACCCAACGGGAACGTTGCGTTGCTGCTCGTGGCCGGCGCCGGGTGGTTGGGCTGCTGGTGGTTGCGGGTGTGTCACTCGTCAGCGGCGCCGTCGTCGTCGGGTGGCCACGGACGGTCGGCCCGGGCGCCGCCGGAACCACCCTGCTGGACGGCCGGATGGCGGTGCGGGTCCCCGCGCCGTGGACCGTGCAGCGGGTGACCGGAGGCCCTGGTTCGCGGCGACTGCAGGCCACCTCACCCGTTGACCCCGGCATCGCCGTGCACCTGACGTCGTCCTACGTCCCTGCGACGACGCTGGCGGACGCCGCCCAGGTGCTGCGGCGCGCGATCGCCGGCGAGCCGCCAGGGGTGTTCGCCGACCTCCGGGCCGAGGCGACCGTCGCCGGCCGGGCAGCGGTGACCTATCGGGAATCCCGGCCCGGCCGGGTCATCACCTGGATCGTGGTGCTGGACGGCTCGACGCGGATCAGCATCGGTTGTCAAAGCCCGCCGGGACGGGAGTCCGATATCCGTGCCGCCTGCGACGACGCGGTTCGCTCGGCCCACGAGATCTGAGCGGGAACCGAATCGTCGTGCGGTGCGTCCAACTTAGTAGCCGACGTTTGCGCGGTCCCGACGGAGGAGAGCCGTCGTGACCGCACAGGCGTCGGACTTGCGCCACCACGACCCGTCAGGGTCCGTTCGAGGTGCCTCACCTAAAAGTGAGCGCGAAGTAGTGGCTGGTGCCTCACGCATGGTGAGCGCGTGGGGGGCTTGCGCTACTTCGTCTTGGTCAATCGGTTGATTGACGGTTGCAATGCTTCCAGATCGATGTGGCGGGC
>CAIRCP010000224.1 GCA_903877095.1 uncultured Actinomycetes bacterium
GCCCGCGGCGCCGGCACCGCCGCCGCCGCCGGCCGATCCGAACGCCCCGCCGCCCCCGGCGGCGCCGGCACCTCCGCCTCCCCCGGCCGATCCGAATGCGCCCCCGGCTTCTCCGGCGCCTCCGCCGCCACCGGCGGATCCCAACGCGCCCCCGGCTCCGCCGGCGCCTGCCCCGGGACCGGCTGACCCGAACGCGCCGGCGCCGGCGCCCGCCGCCGACCCCGGCCGCATCGAGAACGCCGCCGGTGGCTTCAGCTATGTGCTTCCGCCCGGATGGGAGGTGGCCGACGCGTCCCGGCTGAGCTATGGCCAGGCGCTGCTGCTCAAGCCGACCGGTCCGGCGCCGCTGCCCGGCCAGCAGGCGACCACCTCCAACGACACCAGCATCCTGCTGGGCCGGCTGGATATGAAGCTGTTCGCCGGCGCTGAGCAGGACAACTCCAAGGCATCGGTCCGGCTCGCTTCGGACATGGGCGAGTTCTTCATGCCGTTCCCGGGCACCCGGATCAACCAGGCGACCACGCCGCTGCAGGCCGGCGACATGCCCGGTAACTCCGCGTCCTACGACGTGAAGTTCACCGACGCCAGCAAGCCCAACGGCCAGATCTGGGCCGGCGTGGTCGGCAACGGCGCCGCGCGCAGCGCCAGCCGCTGGTTCGTCGTGTGGCTGGGGACCTCGAAGGATCCGATCGACGTCGTCGCCGCCAAGAACCTGGCCCAGTCGATCCGCCCGTTCACTCCGCCGCCGCCGCCGGCGGCACCGGCGCCCGACCCCAACGCGCCGGCCGCGCCGCAAGGCCCGTCGGGTTCGGCGCCCGGCGCGGCCGCGGTCGGAGTACCGGTTCCGGTGACGACGCCGGTTCCGGGTATGACGCCGGGTACCTGAGCGCGCGTACGCTACACTTTTGTGCCCGATTCGACGGGCGGTTTGTTACCCGTCGGCGGTATTTTCTTGGGACAGGCCGGAGTCGAGCCGGCCGCTGAACCAAGGAGTTCCAGTATGAACATCGTGGCTGCTACTGAGTTCCTGGCCCGGTCGTCAACGACGACCAGCGTCGGTTGGATCGGATACATCATCATCGGCGCGCTGGCCGGCTGGATCGCCGGGAAGCTGGTCCGTGGCAGTGGGGACGGTCTTCTGATGAACATCGTCATCGGCGTGGTCGGCGCCCTGATCGGCGGTTTCCTGCTCAGCTTCTTCGTCAACACGGCGGGTGGCGGCTTCTTCTTCACGCTGTTCACCGCGGTCCTCGGATCGGTCATCCTGCTGTGGATTGTCGGTAAGGTTCGCAGCTAGCGACCCCGTCTGCGGTCAGCGCCGGCCCACCCGGGTCGGCGCTGACGTGTGTTCGGGGCGCAACATAGGGCCATGACACCGACTGTCCCGGCCACGATGCGCGCATGGCGCGTGCGCCGCCCCGGTCCGATGCACAGCCACCCACTGGATCTGGACATCGGCGCCCCCATGCCGGAGCCCGCGGCCGGTGAACTGCTCGTCGCGGTCTTGGCCTGCGGTGTGTGCCGGACCGACCTGCACGTCGCCGAGGGGGATCTGGCGGTGCACCGGCCCGGGGTGACGCCGGGGCACGAAGTCGTCGGCGAGGTGGTGGCCCTGGGACCCGGCGCCGACGGTTTCGCGGTGGGCGAGCGGGTCGGGATCGCATGGCTGCGCCATACCTGCGGACAGTGCCGGTTCTGCCTGCGCGGCGCAGAGAATCTGTGTCCGGAGTCGCGCTACACCGGCTGGGACGCCGACGGCGGATACGCCGACTTCGCCACCGTCCCCGCCGATTTCGCCCACCGACTGCCGCCGGGCTACACCGACAGCGAGTTGGCCCCGCTGCTGTGCGCGGGCATCATCGGCTACCGCTCGCTGCTGCGGGCGGACCTTCCCCCCGGCGGTCGGCTGGGCTTGTACGGTTTCGGCGGGAGCGCCCACATCACCGCGCAGGTGGCATTGGCGCAGGGCGCCGAAGTGCATGTCATGACCCGCGGGGCGGACGCCCGTGAACTGGCGCTCGCCCTCGGGGCGGCGTCTGCTCAGGGGGCGGCAGACCCGCCGCCGGTGAAACTCGACGCCGCGATCCTGTTCGCCCCGGTCGGCGATCTGGTGCTGCCGGCGTGTGAGGCTTTGGACCGGGGCGGCACGCTCGCCATCGCGGGCATCCACCTCAGCGACATCCCGGCGCTCAGCTATCAGCGCCACTTGTTTCAGGAGCGGCAGATCCGGTCGGTCACCTCGAACACCCGGGCAGACGCCCGAGATTTCCTGGACTTCGCCGGCCGGCACCGGATCGAGGTGACGACGCCGCAGTACCCGTTGGACCACGCCGACCGCGCGCTGATTGACCTCGTCGACGGCAGGATCGCCGGGGCGGCGGTGTTGCTCGTTTAGCTGGACAGGTGCCAGACCAGGGCGGCCGCCAAGGCGCCCACACCGTTGAGTGACCAGTGCAGCGCGATCGGGGCGATGAGGCTTCCACTGCGCCGGCGCAGCCAGGTGAAGACGAACCCGGCGGCCCCGGTGGCCAGTACCGCGCAGACCACACCGGCGATCATGCCCACGGCGCCGCCGCCGAGGACCCGGGTGAAGCCGACGTTGCCCGCGGTGAGGCCCAGCGAACTGGCGATATGCCACAACCCGAAAAGCATCGACCCGGCCGCGGCGACACCCCGGAATCCCCAGGCCCGGTCCAGCGCACCGTGCAGCACCCCGCGGAAGGCCAATTCCTCGGGGATGACGGTCTGCAGCGGGATGATGACCATCGACGCCAGCACCGCGCCGGACAGCGTGGCGTAGCGGTCGTTGAGGAACATCGGCCGGGTCCAGGGCAGCAGCGCACCGACGGCGATGACTCCGCTAACCAGGGCGATCGCCGCTATGGCATATCGCGCCCCGGACCTCCAGTGCTCCCTGCCCAGGCCGAGTTCGGCCCAGCCCAAGCCGCGGGCGCGCACCAGCAGCAGCAGCGCGACCGCCGCCGCGGGCACCATCACGATGCCGGCCCATGACGACGAGAAGTGCGCCAGCACGTTGGTGATCGCCAGCGCGACGACGACGATTCCGATGTCGACGTGAACCCGCAAATGATGCAGCGCCGCCAGTTGGGCCACCGCGGGGTGGGGATGCATCGCGATAGCGCCGTTGTCAGACATGTTGGCCCCATCCTACCTGGGAGAATGCCGCTTGACGCTGTCGTGTAGCCCACGTGACAACCGGGAATAAAGGCCGTCAGACCCCCACCCGATAAGCTCGGCGCCGGTACGACGGAAGGTTCGGGCAGTGGGCGAGAACAGGGCGAGCGAGTACGAGCCACTGCTGGCGGGGATGCGGGTGCTGGACCTCTGCGACGGCGACGCCGACGCCATCACCCGGCTGCTGGCCGATCTCGGCGCCGAGGTGCTCAAGGTCGAGCAGCCGGGAGGCAACGCCGCCCGCGCGCAGCTGCCCACGATGGACGGCGTCAGCATTCCGTTCGCCCTGCACAACGCGAACAAGCGCGGCGTTGTGCTCGATCCGGCCGCCGAGGCGGACCGGCAGACGCTGCTCGATCTGGCCGCGACGGCCGACGTCGTCGTCGACACCGGTCTGCCCGGGCGGGCGTTCGCGTACGGCACGTCGTGTGAAGAACTCGCCGACCGCTTCGGACACCTGATCACCATGGACGTGACCGACTTCGGCACGACAGGACCGTGCGCGTTGTGGCGGGCGACCGACCCGGTCCTTTACGCGATGTGTTCGGCGCTGTCGCGGTCCGGCCCGGCCGTCGGCATCCCGGTTCTGCCGCCGGACGGCATCGCCTCGGCCACGGCCGCCGTACAGGCCGCCTGGGCGCTGCTGGTGGCATATTTCAACCGGTTGCGCTGCGGCGAGGGCGATTACATCGACTTCTCCCGGTTCGATGCGGTCGCTACCGCCCTGGATCCGCCATTCGGGACGCAGGGGCAGGCCGCCACGGCGCGCAAGGCAGGTGAGCGCTGGCGTGGCAGGCCCCGCAACCAGGATCTATATCCGATATCCGCCTGCCGAGACGGCTTCGTCCGGATCTGTGTGATGTCGCCGCGCCAGTGGCGTGGGATGCGGGCCTGGCTCGGCGAACCCGCGCAGTTCCAGGATCCGCGGTTCGACGTCCTGGGCGCCCGCGCCCAGGCCTTCGGCGAACTCGGCGCCCTGATCGGCGCGTTGTTCGCCGACCGCACCCGCGATGAACTGGCGGCCGAGGGGCAGAGCCACGGCGTTCCGATCGCGGCGGTGTTGACCCCCTCCGAAGCGTTACACTCCGATCACCTCGCGGCGGTGGGAGCGCTGGCCGACGTCGAGTTGGCGCCGGGGATCTGCGCGCGCGTCCCGGTTGGCTACTGGTCGGTGGACGGCAAACGGGCCGGCTTCGGCAATTCCGCACCATCCGTCGGAGCCGACGAAACCGCCTGGCGCACAGAGCGATACGACCCCCAACCGGTTGGCCCGGTCGGCGCTCTGCCACTTGCCGGCATCCGCGTCGCCGACCTCGGCATCATCGTGGCCGGCGGCGAGTTGAGCCGGCTGTTCGGCGACGTCGGCGCCGAGGTGCTCAAGATCGAGAGTGCGGCCTACCCTGATGGCCTGCGGCAGAAACGCGAGCATCAGGCGATCGGTGATTCATTCGCCCGCGCCCACCGCAACCACCTCGGGGTGGGGCTGGATCTGCGCAACCCCGACGGGGCGGAGGTGTTCGCCGAAATGGTCGAACGCTCCGACGCGGTGTTCGCGAACTTCAAGCCGGGAACCCTTCCCGCGCTGGGCTTTTCCTACGACCGGCTGCGTGGGTTGAACCCCGGGATCGTGCTCGCCGAGAGCAGCGCGTTCGGCGACGAGGGCCCGTGGAGCACCCGGATGGGCTACGGCCCCCTGGTGCGGGCGGCGACCGGCGTCACCAGCCTGTGGTCCTCCGATGTGCCCAATCCCGCTGCGCGCCATCCGTTCTACGACGCGACGACGATCTTCCCGGATCATGTCGTCGGCCGGATCACCGCCATCGGCGCACTGGCCGCGCTGGTGCGCAGCAAGCGGACCGGGGCCGGCGCACGTATTCACGTCTCGCAGGCCGAAGCGGGGATCAACCAGTTGGACACCCGGTTCGTCATGCTCGCCGCCGAAGCCGCCGGTCCGGTCTCGGCAGCGCACGTCGTGCATGACGAAGCCGAACACCTGGTGCTGGCCTGCGCCGGCGACGACGAGTGGAGCGTGGTGTCGATCCGCTCCGACGCTGACCGGCAGGCGCTCGCCGCGGTGACCGGCGGTGCGGCGCTGGCCGATTGGACGGCGCGGCACACCCCGCAGGAAGTGGCTGAGCGCCTGCAGGCCGCCGGCGTCGCGGCCGGGCCGATGTACCGGCCCGACGACGTCTACGACCACCCGCAACTGCGCCTGCGACATGTGTTGACTGACATGGTGCATCCGATGTTCGACGTGCCGTTGCCCGCCGAGACGGGCCCGGCGCGGTTCCGCAACATCCCGGACGCCCCGCAGCGCCCGGCGCCACTGCCCGGTGCGGACACCCGGCAGGTCTGCCGCGACGTCCTGGGGATGACCGATGCGCGGACGCAGGAGTTGATCGACGCAGGAGTGCTGTTCACCGAGGATCGAGAAGGAGTTCCCCAGTGAGTCAAACCCATCCGCAGCTCTACATCGACGGCGAATTCCGGTTCGCCGACAATGCCGAACCGGTATTGGAGGCCGCCACCGGCGAACTGCTGGGCGAGGGCGCCAGCGCCACCGAAGCCGACATCGACGCGGCGGTCGCCGCCGCGCGGGCGGCGCTGCCGGAGTGGCGGTCAGCGTCGCCGGATCACCGGGCCAAGCTGCTGACCGCGTTCGCCGCCGCACTGCATCAGCGCGCCGCCGGCACCAGTGAGTTGGTCAGCCGGGAGAACGGCATGCCGATGCGGTTGTCCCGCGGCGCAAACGGACTCTTCCCGGCGGCGCTGCTCGGCTATTACGCCAAGCTCATCACCGAGACGCCGATCGAGGAGGTCCGGCCGAGCATGATCGGCCACACCATCGTGCGCCGCGAGCCGGTCGGTGTGGTGGCCGCGATCGTGCCGTGGAACTATCCGCAGGCGCTGGCCGCGTTCAAACTCGCCCCGGCGCTGGCCGCGGGATGCACGATCGTGCTGAAGGCGTCGCCCGAAACCGCCTTGGATGCTTTGGTTTTCGCCGAGGCCGCGGCTGAGGCCGGGCTGCCGGCGGGTGTGTTGAACGTGGTTCCCGGCGGGGCGGCGGCGGGGTCGCATCTGGTGTCACACCCCGGCGTCGACAAGGTCAGCTTCACCGGATCAACGGCGACCGGCCGGGTCATCGGCGAGGTGTGCGGGCGGCTGCTGCGGCCGGTGACCCTGGAACTGGGTGGGAAGTCAGCCGCGATCATCCTCGACGACGCCGACCTGGACGCCACCATGAAGGGGCTCAAATCGGTGTCGATGGTCAACAACGGCCAGACGTGTTACCTCGGATCGCGGATCCTGGCGCCGCGGTCCCGCTACGGCGAGGTGGTCGATGCGCTGGCCGACCTGGTCGGCAGCCTCAACGTCGGCAACCCGCTGGACATGGCGACCGATATCGGGCCGGTGGTCAGCGCCCGCCAACGCGACCGGGTGCTCGGCTACATCGCCGACGGTAAGAGCAGCGGCGCGAAACTCGTTGTCGGCGGTGACGTTCCGCGCGACCAGCCGCGCGGCTGGTTCGTCGAGCCGACGGTCTTCTCCGATGTCGACAACTCGGCCCGGATCGCGCAGGAGGAGATCTTCGGCCCGGTGCTGGCCGTCATTCCCTACGACACCGACGAGCAGGCCATCGCGCTGGCCAACGACAGCGAATTCGGCCTGGCCGGGACGGTGTGGTCCACCGACGTCGACCGCGCCACCGAAGTGGCGCGCGAGATCCGGACCGGAACCGTCGGCATCAACGACTACCAGTTGGACATTAACGCGCCCTTCGGCGGCGTCAAGGCCAGCGGCATCGGTCGGGAACTCGGCCCCGAGGGGCTCGATGAGTTCTTCGAGTGGAAGTCGATTTACCGGGTCGGCCCAGCCTGATCGAGGTCAGTCGCGGGCGAACGCCGCGGCGGCCTCCCGCTCCAGGTCCAGGTACTGGTCCTCGCCGATGTCCACCGCGACCCCGAGAATCCGGCCGCGCCTGAAGGGGAAGCCCGGCGGATAGGAGCGGCTCACCGGGTCGGCGCTGTCGTAGCCGACGCACAGGCCGTCGCCGCACAGGGTGAACGGACCGATCTGGGCGCGCATCGGCCCTTCCGCGACCACCGTCTCGTCGACGTAGAGTTTCGCTGTTCCCAGCGACTCCATGTGCTCGCCGGCGCCCTCCCGGACGAACTCCATACCCACGGTGTGCTTGCCCGGCTCAAGGACGTCTGACACAAACGTCTGCTCCGGCTTGATACCGAGGAAGTTGTAGACGTAGTGCAACTTGCCGTCCTTGATGAACAGCGTGTGCCCGCCGAACCGCGAGCCGTGCGCGAAGATCACGCCTTCGGACTCGTCGGTCAGTTCGACATCGGAGAGGATCTTGTAGGACCGGCCGCGGATGTTGACCGCCGTCGACTCCGGCACCGGTGAGGTGTCGGGGAAGTAGATGTACCGCGACCGCGGCGGCTCACCGGACGGACGCACGTCGCTGATCTGCTCGATGGCCGGCCGATCATCAAGGGGCAGAACGAAATTCGCTTCCGCTTCGGCAAACCACGCGTCGATGAGCTCCTGCAGCTTCTCCGGATGTTCATCGGCGACGTTGCGGGCCTCGGCGCGGTCGGCGTCGACGTGGTACAGCTCCCAGCGGTCCTGATCGAAATGCCCCTTGCCGCTGATCGGCGCGTGCAGGGCAGCGGCCTTCCAGCCGTCCTGCCAGATTCCGCGGGTGCCCAGCATCGAGAAGTACTGGCGCTTCTTGGTGGTCGGCGCGTCTACGGCGTCGAAGCTGTAGCGCATCGAAACGCCGTTGAGCGGGTACTGCTCCACACCCCGATACACCGTCGGCATCTCCAAGCCGACGACGTCGAGAATCGTCGGGACGATGTCGGTGGAGTGGTGGTACTGGTGCCGGATGCCGCCCTTGTCCTTGATTCCCTTGGGCCAGTGGATGATCAGCGGGTCGCAGGTGCCGCCGGCGTACTGGGCGTACCGCTTGAACATCTGGAACGGGGTGGAGAACGCCACCGCCCAGCCGGTCGGGTAGTGGTTGTAGGTCTCCGGGCTGCCCAGTTCCTCGAAATAGGACATGTTCTCCTCAAGGCTGTCGGGGAAGCCGTTGAAGAACTTGTTCTCGTTGACAGACCCGTTCGGGGTGCCCTCGCCCGAGGCGCCGTTGTCGGCGCAGTAGATCACGATCGTGTTGTCCAGTTGTTCGGTGCGTTCCAGGAAGTCGATGATCCGGCCGACCTGCACGTCGGTGTACTCCGAGAACCCGGCGAACACTTCGGCCATCCGGCAGAACAGCCGCTTCTCGTCGTCGTTGAGCTCAGCCCACGGACGCACGTAGTCGGCCTCGTTGGCGACGTCGGAGGGCATCGGGTTGAGTGGGGTCAGTTCGGTGCCCGCCGGCAGCACCCCGCGCTCGATCATCCGCGCGAGCACCCAGTCGCGGTAGGCCTCGTAGCCGTCGTCGAACACACCCTTGTATTTGTCGATGTACTCCTGCGGCGAGTGGTGCGGAGCGTGGTTGGCGCCGGGGCAGAACCACATGAACCAGGGCTTCGACGGACCCGATGAGCGCAGGTCGCGCAGCATCTTGATCGCTTGATCGGCAAGGTCTTTGGAGAGGTGGTACCCCTCCTCGGGGGTGTAGGGCGGCTCGATCGCGTGGTTGTCCTCGATGAGGTCGGGGTACCACTGGTTGGTCTCGCCGCCGAGGAATCCGTAGAACCGGTCGAAGCCCTTCGACAGCGGCCACTCCGAGCGGCTGCCGGCCGGGGAGAGGTCCTCCACCGGGACGTTGTGGTTCTTGCCGAGCCACATCGTGGCGTAGCCGTTGTCCTGCAGCACCTGGCCGATGGTCGCGCACTCGGCGGGCAGCCGGCCGGCCGCGCCGGGGAATCCCATCGAGCCCTCGGTGATCGACGCGCACCGGTTGACGTGGTGGTTGCGGCCGGTCAGGAACGTTGAGCGGGTGGGGGAGCACAGCGCGGTGGTGTGCCACTGGGTGTAGGTCAGTCCGTTGCGCGCCAGCCGGTCCAGGGTCGGCATGGTGATCCGTCCGCCGTAGGGCGACCACGCCGCCTGGCCGGTGTCGTCGTACAGCACGATCAGGATGTTCGGCGCACCCTCGGGAGCCTTCTTCAACTCATACGGGCTCCAGTCCGGCGTGGAATCCCGGATGTCGAGCTTGATGACTCCGTTGAACTCTTTGTTCGACATGTCTTCTCTCCTCGGGTTCGTCGGGGCCCATGATTCCACGGTGCTAGGTTTTGACGGCTGTCAAAACGGAAGGAAACGCCGATGAGTCTGGATCCCCGGACACCGGTGCTGGTCGGCGCCGGGCAGGTCAACCAGCGCACCGAGGAACCGGACGTCGAGCCGGTCGATCTGATGGCTCAGGCCGCCCGGGAGGCTGCCGATCCGCGCGTGCTCGAAGCGCTGGACTCCATCCGCGTGGTGAACCTGCTGTCGTGGCGCTACCGCGATCCGGGCCTGCTGGTCGGTCAGCGCATCGGCGCGCCCGAGGCCACGACCCAGTACACCGGCAACGGCGGCAACACCCCACAGTCGCTGGTCAACCAGACCTGCATCGATATCCAGCAGGGCCGAGCCGACGTCGTCCTGCTCACCGGCGGCGAGACGTGGCGGACCCGGATGCGCCTGCGCGCCAGGGGAATCCGGCCGGACTGGACCAAACAGGACGAGTCGGTTCCGGTGCCGCCCGGCGCCGGTACGGACGTCCCGATGTTCTGGCCCGCTGACCAACGCATCGGCCTGGACCGGCCGTCGTTCGTCTACCCGCTGTTCGAGGAGGCATTGCGCATCGCCCGTGGCGAGTCGATCGAGGACCACCGCCGACGGATCGGCGACCTGTGGGCCCAGTTCAGCGCGGTCGCGGCGGGCAACCCGAACGCCTGGGTGCGTGAGGCGCTGACCGGCGAGCAGATCAGCGAGACCGGCCCGGACAACCGGATGATCAGCTGGCCCTACCCGAAGCTGATGAACTCCAACAACATGGTCGACCAGGCCGCGGCGCTGGTGCTGTGCTCGGTCGAGAAGGCGGAGTATCTCCAGATCCCGCGGGATCAGTGGGTGTTCCCCTACGCGGGCACCGACTCTCACGACACCTACAACTTCGCCGACCGCGACGAACTCCACCGCAGCCCGGCCATCCGGATCGGCGCGGCGCGGGTGCTCGAGTTGGCCGGGATCGGTCTCGACGACGTCGGCCACGTCGACATCTACTCCTGCTTCCCGTCCGCGGTCCAGGTCGCCGCGCATGAGATCGGTTTTCCCGCAGGCGATCCCGCCCGTCCGCTCACCGTCACCGGCGGGCTGACCTTCGCCGGCGGGCCGTGGAACAACTACGTCATGCACTCGATCGCGACGATGGCGGGCCTGCTGCGGGACAACCCGGCGTCACACGGGCTCATCACCGCCAACGGCGGCTACCTGACCAAGCACAGCTTCGGCGTGTACAGCGCCACACCGCCCACGCAGGCGTTCCGCTGGCAGGACGTCCAGGACGCCGTCGACCGTGAACCGACCCGCGCCTCGCTGGTCGAGTGGGAGGGTGTCGGAACCGTGGAGTCGTGGACCACGCCGTATGACCGGGACGGCAAGCCGGAGAAAGCTTTTCTCACCGTGCGTACGCCCGACGATGCGCGCGTGTTGGCCGTCATCGCCGATGCCGATGAGGCGGCGGCCACCGTCGCCCAGGACATCGCCGGGGCGGCGGTGCGGGTGCATGCCGACGGCACCGCCACCCTGCGCGGCGCCGGCTGACCCGCGGCCCGACTGGAAACCGTAGGGTCGGCACAATGGCAGAGTTTCACCGCGCAAACGCGGTCATCCACTACACCGACACCGGGGTGCCTGACGGTCGCCCGGACGCGCCGTGCGTGTTCTTCGGTCACGGACTGTTGTTCAGCGGCTGGATGTTCGAGCCGCAGATCGACGCCCTGCGCGACACCTACCGCTGTGTGACGATCGACTGGCGCGGACAGGGCGGCAGTTCCGCGGTCTCCGGCGGCTACGACATGGACACCCTCGCCGCCGACGCGACGGCACTGATCGAGCACCTGGGACTGGCGCCGGTGCATTACGTCGGCCTGTCCATGGGCGGGTTCGTCGGGCAGCGCATTGCCGCCCGCCGCCGCAACCTGGTTCGCTCGCTGACCCTGCTCGACACCAGCGCTGGGCCGGAGGATCCGGACAAGGTCGGACAGTACAGACTGCTCGGCGCCATCTACCGGGTCACCGGGGTCAAGCCACTGCGAAACAAGGTGCTGCCGTTGATGTTCGGGCCTGCGTTCCTCGCCGATCCGGCCAGCGCCGTACTCATCGCCGAGTGGGAGCAACGGCTGGGACAGTGCAAGCGCGCCGGCGCCACAAGTCGCAGAGCATCGTCGCGAAGATCCCGGGCGCCCGGCTGGAGGTGATCCCGGACTGCGGCCACACCAGCACGCTGGAGCAGCCCGCCGTGGTCACCCGATTGATCCGCGAATTCCTGGCGTCGATCAACGCGGCTTGACCCTGAAAAAACCAGCAGGCCTGACGCCTTCGGGGGGGCGCCAGGCCTGCTGCGGTGGACGGAATCTAGGCGCCGGATGGGTGAGCGCCGAGAACCCGTTGCATATCGGGGATCATCTGCTGGAGCTGCTGACCCCAGTATCCCCAGCTATGGGTGCCGTTGGCCGGGAAGTTGAACACACCGTTCCTTCCGCCCGCGGCGAGGTAGTTCTCCATGAAGGTCTTGTTGGTACGCACCGTGAAGCCCTCGAGGAACTGCGCCGCCATCAGGTTCCCGCCACCGCCTGAGGTGTCGAGCTCCGACGGGGTGCCGGTACCGCAGTAGATCCAGATGCGAGTGTTGTTTGCCACCAACTGATTGATGTTGACCATCGGGTCGTTGCGGCGCCAGGCCGGGTCCGACGACGGGCCCCACATGCTCTGGGCGTTGAAGCCGCCCGCATCGTTCATCGCCAGACCGATCAGCATCGGCCACCAACCCTCGGAGGGGTTGAGGAAGCCCGACAGTGAGGAGGCATAGATGTACTTCTGCGGGTAATAGATCGCGTAGGTCAGCGCCGCGCTGCCAGCCATCGAAAGACCAACCACCGCATTGCCGTTCGGGTTGATGCCCTTCTTGTCCTTCAGGTAGACCGGCAACTCCTGGTTCATGAACGTTTCCCACTTGTAGGTGTAGTTCTGACCGTTGCCCTGCGACGGCTGGTACCAGTCGGTGTAGAAGCTGGATTGTCCGCCCACCGGCATGACCGTCGACAGGCCGGAGTTCAGGGTCCACTCGAAGGCCGGGGTGTTGATGTCCCAGCCGCTGTAGTCATCCTGGGCGCGCAGGCCGTCCATCAGGAAGATGGCGTGCTCACCGCCGGGTTGGAACTGGATGCGGATATTGCGGCCCATCGCCGCCGACGGCACATCGAGGTACTCCACCGGCAACCCGGGCCGGGAGAATGCCGACGCAGTCGCCGACTGTCCGGCGACCCCGATGAGGCCCGGCAGGGCGAGGACGGCCGCAGCGGTCGCGGCGATGCGGCGAAAACGCCTGCCCCGCAACTTCTCGACGAACTTCATAAGGACTCCCATCACCGTTGATACACATTCCCAGTCAGCGTCAACTGCCTGTGTACCGGTAGTGAAGCACCGGGGAGGTTCGCGTTGCGGCACGCGACGCGGTGTGCCACGTCGCAGTTGGGCAACGGTTAGATCACGCGTCGAACCCAAGCCGATGAGAACAAGCGGCTGGTCAGAACACATCGGGTTCATCCGAATCGACTGCGGCAGTGGACTCTTGGATCTCAGCGACGGCCTTACGAGCGCGGTCACGACGTTCGTCGATCGCCTGACTGAGGTCCTTGAGTAATTCAGGTTTACGAAAAACCAACTGCTCCAGGTTTTTTCGGTCGACTTGCAGGATGGTGACCTCGCCGATCGCGTGGGCGCTGCCGATGACCGGTTCGCGGGTCAGCGCCGTCTGTCCGAGAAAATCGCCCTCCTGCAAGGTGGCGACCTGAATCGGGGCCCCGTCGTGGCCCAGGACCACCAGTTGGACCTCGCCCTTCACGATGAACGACATCACCGAGGGAACCTCGCCGTTGTGCTGCATCACCTCGTCAGAGGCGTAGCGGGTGACGGCCACGTGTGGCAACAGCGCCTCCAGTTCGGAACTGTCGGCCCGCAGGACAGGGGCGATCTTGCGCAGCGCGGTCTCCCGTAGGGCCGGGGTGTCGTAGTCGTCCTCCAGACCGTCAAGGCGCAATCCGCCGCGGCGGGCGGCGTACCAGAGCCAGCGCTGGAAGGTCGAGCGCGCGGCGGCGTCATCGGCGGGGGAACGCACCGGGATGGAGACGGTGTAGGAACGCACCGGGACCTCGGCGGTGAGGTCGGTGCTGGAGGTGGTGGCGGCGGTGGGCAGGCCATCGGGATGCAGTTGCGGCAGGTTCGCCGCCACCTCGGAGAGAAGAGCGCACACCTCTTCGGGCGCGTCGGTCCCGGCGAACTTCGCGTCGACGGTGACGCTGTGGCCGCCCGGCGGCCGGCTGAGGTTGGCGAAGGCCTGACCGGCCAGCACCGAGTTCGGAATGATCTGCAGACCGCTGCCGGTGTTGATATGAGTGGCCCGCCAGTTCACCTCCACCACTCGGCCCTTCGCCGCGGTGGTCTCCACCCAGTCGCCCATCTGAAATGGCTGCTCAAAGAGCAGCAGCAGGCCGGAGATGATCTGGCCCACCGAGTTCTGCAGCGTCAGGCCGAGCACGATCGAGCTGATGCCCAGTGCGGTGAAAAGCCCTCCGACATTCGCGCCCCAGATGTAGGCGAAGATCATCGCCACGCCCACCGCGATGATCGCGAACCGGGCCACGTCGACGAAGATCGACGGCATCCGGCGCCGCCAGCTGCCCGCCGGCGCATTGCCGAAAACCGTTGCGCTGACGCTGGACAGCACCATGATGAGGATGAAGACACCCAGGACGGTGGCCAGGATCCGGACCGGCGTCGCCTCGAACGAGGCGTCGGTGGTGTGTACCAGCAGCAGGACCAGCGCACCCAGCGGCACGATGTAGTTGCGCAGCAGTCCGACCGGGCGGGCCAGGAAGCTGCCCCGGCGGCCCAGTGCGTGCTGCAGTTCGGTCAGCAACACCAGGATGGTCGGCAGCCCGATAGCAATGATCACCGACCAGTAGAACCAGGGCGCGGTAAAGAAAGTCATCGTGGGATCCGCCGTCACGGCCGGTCTTCGGACAGCCGCCAGGTGGGTTCCTCCCGGTCGGCGATGGTGACCGTGCCCGCCTGGGTGTAGTGCCGGGTGTCGCGGGTGGCCTCGTAGACGTCCTCGCTCACGTAGATGCCCGGCTGCCCGCGCCGCATCTTCGAGGCGAGATGCACCGCGCCGCCCCACAGGTCGTACACCAGCCCGGCGCGGCCCACCAGGCCGCTGGTGACCGAACCGGTGTCGATTCCGGCACGCAACTGGATATCGCCGCCGGTCTCGGCGTTGAAGCGGTTGACGATCCGCTGCATCTCGAGGGCGAAGTCGACGGTCCGGTGGATGTTGTCCAGCCGCGGCACCGTGAGCCCGCAACTGGCCAGATATCCGTTGTGGGTGTTGCGAACCCGTTCGACCCCGTTGCTCTCCGCCGCTGCGTCGAACTGGCGCACCAGTTTGTTGATCACCGCCAGTGACTCCTCGGCCGTCATTCCGCCGGACAGTTCGTCCACGCCCACCAGTTCGGCGTAGATCACCGTGACGTCCTGGTGCTCCTCGGCGATGTTCTCGTCACCGTCGCGATAGCGTTCCACCACCGACTCGGGCATCAACGACGTCAGTAGACGGTCGTTCTCGGCACGCTGTTCGGCCAGCAATTCGTCCTTGGCGGCGAGATTGCGGCTCATGTCGTTGAATGCGACTGCGAGATCACCGAATTCGTCGTTGGAGTCCACCGGTAGCTGGACGTTGTAGTCGCCGGTGCTGATCTTCTCCGCGCCTTCCTCCAGGCGGCGGATCGGCCGGACGAACAGCTTCGACCAGAGCATCGCGGCAAGGCAGGCCACGAAGATGATGAATGCCGTTGAGCGAATGAGCTTTTGGGCAAAGTTCCGTTGCGGGGCGAAGGCCTCGTCGGAGTTGATGGTCGCCACGATGACCCAGTCCAGCCCCTTCAGGGTCGCCGGCGCGTAGGCCTGCAGTGCGCGGTGCCCGAGATAGTCGGTGGCGACCAGGGTTCCGGTCTCGCCGCGCTGAGCAAGCTGGGTCGCCCGGGTCCCCACCGGCTGGACCAGCACGGTGGTGCCCTGCTTGAGAGCGCGCTCCGCCACCGCCGGGGGCGTGCCCGCGTCAATGACGTCTTTCTTGTAGGCCTCCGGATCCTGCAGGAACAGCCGGGAATCCGACCGCATCAGATCGTCCTTGCCCACCACGAACGTCTCCCCGGTCCTGCCCATGCCGGCGCGCTCCCACTCCCGGGCGCCGGTCATCAGGTCGCTGACGATGGTGGCCGAAAACTCCACGGCCAGCACGCCGGACGCCCGCCCCGGCGGTCCGATCGGCATCACCATCCACGCGGTCGGCTGACCGGACGGCAGGTACGCGGAGAAGTCGGTGGTATCGATGTAGTCGATGTCGTTGGACGCCATGGCCTTCTGAAAAGCCCCGGGCAGGAATCCCTCGCCGCGGTAGGGCCCGGTGAGGACGTTGGTGCCCAGTTCGACGCCTTTGGACGCGCTGTAGACCACGTCTCCCTTGGCGTTGATCAGGAAGGCGTCCCGGAAGCCGAGTCTTCTGACGATATCGGTGAAGTAGCCGTCATAGCGGGCGTTGGTCCCCGACCAGATGCTGCCGTCGCGGGCGTCGGAGGGGCCGGCCGGCTGGTCGCCGTTGGCGTTGGCGTTGGCGTTCGGCACCGTGTAGTGCGTCTGCAGATAGCGTGCCGCCGGTGAGGTGGGCACCAGCGCGCTGATGTCCAGTTTGCTGTCGGGGGTCCGCTTGAACGTGGTGTTGTAGTAGGCGGCGAGGGCGCGGTCCTGCTCGGGGGTCACGGTGGTATCGGCGAGTTGCTCGAATCCCGCGGTGAAGGCGCTCAGCGCGCTGCTGACGATGTCGCCGCGGGAGAGGACCACCAGCGAACCGGTGATGTTGTTCAGGCCCATCTGAAGCACCCGCGACTGTGCTTCGCGGACGCCGGTGAGACGGTCGAACACCGACGCACGCAACGACTGAGTGCCGGACTGGAAACCGATCCCGCCGGCGATCGCCACGGCCAGCACGCTCATGGTGAGCAGCATGAGCATGAGCTTTGACTGAATGCTCACCCGTTCGAACAGGCCGCGCTTGGATCGGCGCCGCCGCAACCGTTCGTTGCGAACGGACCGGGGTTCCGGCGAGTCCCCATCGTAAGTTTGCTCCGGCGGTGCCGACATCAATATCCTCCCTGGGTCCTTCCTGGTGGATTCGAGCCACGCCGAGGGTAGCCTGTCAAGGTGGTCGACCCCTACCACCTGCAGCGTTTCGTCGAGCGCACCTGCTCGACGCTCAGCGCGGGCTGAGTATCAGCCAGCCCTGGGGAGCGATCACGGTGCGCTCCACTACCTCCGGGGGTGGCGCGCCGGCACCGGCGAGCACCTCGGCCGGCCCGCCGGTCAACTCCTGCACCGGCAGGGCGGCGGGAGCGTCGTCCAGGTTGAGCGCGACGATCAACGCGTCGTCGCCGTGCCGGGTTTCGTAGACGTAGCAGCGGTTTTCCAGGTGCAGCGCCGAAGTCCGGGCCTGGAACAGCCAGGGGTGCCGGCGACGCAGACCGATCAGGTAGCGGTGCAGGTTCAGGATGTCACCGGCCGGGCCATCCAATCCGTTTGGGGAAGAGTTGAATTCGGGACGCACGGCGTCGTCGCCACCGACCCGGTCCTCTTTGACGCCGAGGTAGCCCAGTTCGTCGCCGGCGTAGACCGACGGCACCCCGCCGGTGGTGAACAACAGCACCAGGGCGTGGCCGAGGTGTTCGGGCCTTTCCAGCTTGCTGGCAATCCGGGTGACATCGTGGTTGCCGACGAACGTCAGGGGTGCGAAGGTGTCCTGAAACATGTTGTGCCGCTGCAGAGCCCAGTCCAGTTCGTGGAAGTTGCCGTCGTTGAGGCTGCTCCAGACGGCCTTCCACAACTCGTACTGGGTGACGGAGTCGACGCCGGAACCGGCGACGAAGGCGC
The DNA here is from genome assembly GCA_903877095.1 of uncultured Actinomycetes bacterium. Classification (GTDB taxonomy): domain Bacteria; phylum Actinomycetota; class Actinomycetes; order Mycobacteriales; family Mycobacteriaceae; genus Mycobacterium. The sequence continues at coordinate 17,410 of CAIRCP010000224.1, forward strand.
TGTAGTCGCCATGAATCACCTCGGCGACGAACCAGGCGTCGGGATGGACGGCGCGCACGCGGGGGAGCACCTGCACCCAGAAGGATTCCGGCACCGCGTAGGCGGCGTCCAGGCGCCAGCCGTCCGCGCCGCGGCCCAGCCAGTGCGACATGACGTCGACGGTGTAGTCAACGACCGCCGGGTTGCGGTGGTTGAGCGTGATCAGGCCGTCGTGGCCTTCGAACGTGTGGAAACGGCCGGGCCGACCCCGGAACCATCTCGCCGCCTCGGGATCCTGCGCGTCGACGGCGGCGCGGTAGCGCGGGAAGTCGGTCCCGACGTGGTTGAAAACCCCGTCGAGCAGTACCCGCAGGCCGCGCTGGTGAGCGGCGTCAATCAGCCCGTCGAAGTCGGCGTCGTCTCCCAGCCGCGGGTCGATCCGGTAGTGGTCGGTGGTGTCGTAGCCGTGGGTTCGCGAGGCGAACACCGGTCCCAGCGCGATCCCGGACGCGCCGAGTTCGACGGCGTGGTCGAGCCAGTCCAGCAGTCGGCTCAGCCGGTGCTCGTCCGGGCCGGGCGGTTCGGTGGCGGGAAACGCGCCGACGAATCCGAGCGGGTAGATCTGCCACCAGATCACGTGCCGCACCCAGTCGCTCATATTGTTCATCAGCATCAGGCCCCCAGGTCTGTCAGGTCATCAGGCGTTCGGCCACATTGATCTGCGGGCAGGTGCGTGCCCAGTCCCTCGTGGTCAACTCCGCTTCGGGCACGCCGGACTGCAGCGCCGCCAGCATCATCTCCGGATCGAACGACGGCCCGATCGCATCCTCGCGGTATTCCGGTCCGTGCAGATAGGCCGTCGCCTCCTCGGGCGACATGTTGTCGATCTGAAGCTCGGCCAGGCTGCCATCGGGATCGCGGTAGTAGATCGACGTCGTCGGGCCATGCTGAACCGGAGCGTACGGCTCGATACCGGCTTCCCTGAGAGCTTTGTACTTGTCGAGCAAGCTACCCAGATCGTGATAGGTATAGGCCGAGTGCGACAGCCCGACCGACAACGGTTGTCGAGGAATCACGTTGGGGGGTAATTGAATCAGGCCCAGCCGATGATGCTCGTCGTCAAAGGTCATAAAGCACAGCCCCTCGTTCTCGAACACGACGTGCGCGTCGAGAACCGCCAGATACCAGTCCCTCATCGCCGGCAGTTGTCCGGTCTTGAGGACCAGGTGCGCAAGTCGCTTGTCGAGGCTCATCGGTCTCCCTTCCTGTGTCGTATGTCGGATGATTCAACGCTATGCCGATCCGCAGAGAACACACTTTGGACACCGCAGGCCCGGCCGTGTTGTAGTGCGGACATGCTGGAGTTCACCGTCGAGAACTGGTCGTCCGAGGACATCGCCCGTTTGCGGGGTATCTATGAACCGCTGGCGCAGTCGGTTCGGGAGTTGGTGGACGCCGTCATCCGCACCGAAGCCGATGCCGAGACGGTGGCCGCGGTCCGGGCCGATATCGACGCCGCGGTGGGCCGGTTGCGGGAACGCCAGATGGCGGGCGCGTTCGGGGCCCGGTACACCACCTCGGGAGATGCCGTGGCGTGGGGCAACGCCGTCGTCGGTATCCGCAACGCGCTGGCCCCGCCGGTCGTCACCCGCCGCGACGAATCGGGCCGGGTGACAGCCGACTTCGTCCTGGGCGCGGCCTACGAGGGCCCGCCGGGGCACGTGCACGGCGGAGTTTCCGGGCTGATCCTCGACCATTTGCTCGGCGAGGCGGCCAGTCCCGATCGGAAACCGCGTTTCACCGGCAGCATCACGGTTCGCTACCTGCGGGCCACCCCGCTGGGATCGCTGCGCGCCGAAGCCGTCCAAACCCGCACCGACGGTGTGAAGACCTACTGCACCGGGACCATCGCCGACGCCGCCGGCATTACGGTGGAAGCCGAAGGTGTGTTCATCACGCCACGCTGGCTGCGGGACTGAGGAGGCACCTGTGGAGAAAGTCGTTGTCACACTGCGTAATCCCGCCTCCGATGACGGATGGGTCCAGACACTGTGCGGTCCGGTGGCCAGCGAGTTGCTCGGCCTCGGCCTGCCCGGGTTGACGCTCAACGTTCGCGATGCACCGGTTCGCGATTCCCTGATGACGCTGACCACGCTCGACCCGCCGGTGCAAGGGCTGGTCAGCCTGTGGACGGATCAGCATTACGGCGAGCAATTGCACGGCGCGCTGGACCTGCTCCGCCCGCACGCCACGCTGCTCGCCGCCTATCTGGTCACCGAGTCGGTCCCCATGCCACCGCCGGCCGTGGCTTTGGGCGAGCGGACGCCCGGTCTGGCGAACATCGCCCTGCTGCGCCGGCCGGCGGAACTCGACGAGCCGACCTGGCTGGCGCGCTGGCTGGGCGAGCACACCGCGGTGGCCATCGCGACCCAGTCGACCTTCGGCTACGTCCAGAACTGTGTGGTTCGCGCGCTGACTCCGGATGCGCCGCCGATGGCGGCGATCGTCGAGGAGTTGTTCCCGATCGAGGCGGTGGGCAGCCTGCACGCCTTCTTCGGAGCGGCCGACGACGCCGACCTGGCCGACCGGATGGGAAAGATGATCGCCAGCACCTCAGCGTTCGGCGCGAATCAGAACATCGACACCGTGCCGACCGGGCGGTACGTGTTCGCCAACCCGTTCTCATCCGATGGCTCCGATGGGTGACGTCGACGACTATCTCGCCGGTCTGCCCGACGACGCCGAGCGCGCTGAACTGGTGAGGCTGCACCGTCTGGTCACCAGCCATGTGCCGGACGCCGGTCAGACCACCAGCTATTCCATGCCCTGCTACACCTACCGTGACAGGCCAGTCGCAGCAATCATCCTGCGCCGCAGGCACATTGCCTGGTATCCGTTCAGCGGTGCGGTCCTGCCCGAGCTCGACGACGATCTGGCCGGGTATTCGCAGAGCGCCGGTACTCTGCGGTTCAACGCGGCGAACCCGCTGCCGGATCAGGTGGTGCTGCGGCTTCTCGATGTGCGCATGCGACTGATCGACGCCCGGCTCCCGCATCACCGATCCGGACTTCGTTCCCGGCGCACACGGATTCCCCGGGTTGATCGACGCGTTGGCCCGGTTCCCCAAGCCCCTCATCTGCGCCGTCAACGGTCTCGGACTGGGGATCGGCGCCACCATCCTCGGCTATGCCGACCTGGCGTTCATGGCCACCGACGCGCGGCTGAAGTGCCCGTTCACCAGCCTCGGGGTCGCACCGGAGGCGGCGTCGTCGTATCTGATGCCCCGACTCGTCGGGCGGCAGAACGCCGCCTGGCTGCTGATGTCCTCGGAGTGGATCGACGCCGCCGAGGCACTGCGGATGGGTCTGGTCTGGAAGGTGTGCGAGCCCGACCATCTGCTCCCGGAGACGCTCAAGCATGCGGAAATCCTTGCCGCCAAACCGATTACGAGTCTCATCGCGGTCAAGCAGTCCATGGCCGCGCCGATCCGCCCCGGGATCGCCGACGCGCGGGCACGGGAGGACGCCTACTTCGCCGAGATGATGGGCGCGGCGGCCAACGCGACGGCACTGGCCGAGTTCCAGCGCGGCCGGTCACACCCAGGCGGGTAGATCGGATACTCCGGCTCATCACAGTGTCGGTGGCCCGTCCGAGGCCGCAATGGGCAGGAACGCACGATCATAAAGCTGCTCCGGGGAACTACCATCGCAGCATGAGCCGAATCGGGAACTTCGCCGACGAAGACGTGGCGGGCTGGATCGGGCTCTCGCCCGAGGACCTCTACACCCCCGCGCCGCAGTGGCGGACCTGGCCCGGATACCTGGGCCGGATGCTGCGCACCCCTGTTATCGGTCAGGCGTGCCGGCTGACCCTGCCGAGCCGGGTGTGAACATGACCGAAGACGGCGGCGTCGTCATCGGGACGATCGTCAACCTGGCGGGGCTGACCCTGGCAAAAGTCGTATCCGACAGTGCCGCAGCACGATTCGCCGATCCGGGGCTCGGCGCGAGCCCTACCTGGCACGCGTTCGCGATCGACCGCGCCGGAATCGCGTTCACCGAGTCGATCACCGTCGTGGGGGACCAGCGACTGCGCATCGACCGGCACGCCCGGCGGCGCATCGAGGACGGTCTGTCGTGGGCGCCGGCCTCGTTCTTCGATCAGGACGGCAACCGGGTGCCCGAATGCACCCGAGGCATCCTGGCCCGGATCGAGTCGCAGCTCGACGCCGAGGGATACCAGGCCCGGGTGGGACACGAGATCGAGTTCCTCGTGGTCGATCCGGTGGGAAACCGGTTGCCGGGACAGTTGTGGGCGCAGTACGGGCTGGCCGGTGTGCTCGAATACGAGGCGTTCATCCGCGACGTGCTGGCCGCGACGGCCGCCGCCGGCGTGGGTGTCGAACAGTTCCACCCCGAGTACGGCGTCAACCAGTTCGAGATGTCACTCACCCCGGCATCGCCGGTGGAAGCCGCCGACCAGCTGGTGCTGGCCCGGATCGTGCTCGGCCGGGTCGCCCGGGCGCACGGCATCCGGATCAGCCTGTCGCCGGTGCCGTTCGCGGGCAGCGTGGGTTCCGGAGCGCACCAGCACTTCTCGCTGCACCGCCAGGGTGCGCCGCTGTTCTCCGGGGGTTCAGGTCCGCACGGGCTGACGCCGCAGGGCTGCGCCGCCATCGGCGGCATCGTGGCCGGATTGACCGACGCACAGCTGATCTTCTGCGGTTCGATCGTCTCCGGATTGCGCATGCAGCCCGGCAACTGGGCCGGTGCCCACATCTGCTGGGGCACCGAGAACCGTGAGGCGGCAGTGCGTTTCCTGCCCGCCACCCACGGCAACGCCCACGGCGCGAACGTCGAGGTGAAGGTCGTCGACCCGTCGGCAAACCCCTACCTGGCCACCGCGGCCATCCTCGGCCTGGCGCTGCACGGGATCGAACAGTTCGCACCGCTTCCGCCGGAGGTCGGCGTCGACCCGCAGACGCTGCCCGAGGATCAGCGTCCGGCCCGGCTGACCGACCAACAGGGCGTGGCCATCGCCGCACTGAACGATTCGGCCCTGATGCGGGAGATCCTCGGCGATCCGGTGATCGACGCGCTGGTCGCCGTCCGTCGTTACGAGCACGACCACTACGGCGAACTCAGTCCGGAGGAACTGACCGACACGTTCCGGATGGCCTGGAGCCTGTGACGGCGTCCGATCGTCCGGACCTCGCCGAGCACATCGCCGCGCTGGAGCTGATCGACAACCACGTCCACGGCTACTGGCTCGACTCCCCGGATCGACCGCGCTTCGAGAACAGCCTCAACGAACCCAACACCGAACCGCTGGCCGACGTCGACTCCGGCTTCGACACCCAGCTCGGCTTCGCGCTCCGCGCGCACTGCGCACCACTGCTCGACCTGCCCCGCCACGCCGGCCCGGACGACTACTGGGCTGCGCGAACCGCCCGCACGCCGGCCGAACTCGCGCGGATCTTCCTGCCGGCCGCGGGTGTCAGCGACTGGCTCGTCGACACCGGGCTGCCCGACGTCGCGAGCCTGACGGAGGAGTCCGCCAACGGATTCGGGCGGTTCCACGAGGTGGTCCGCATCGAACAGGTCGCCGAGCAGGCCATCGTGGCCGACCGCGACTACATCACCGCCTTCCGCGACATCCTCTGCGCCCGAACGCATTCGGCGGTTGCGACCAAGACCATCCTCGCCTACCGCAGCGGCTTCGACATCGATCTGTCGGCACCGACCGAGCGCGAGGTCACTGCGGCGGCGCGACGGTGGCGGGACAGCGGGGGGATGCGGCTGACCGATCCGGTGCTGTTGCGGTTCGGGCTGCATGAGGCGTTGCGGCTCGGCAAGCCGCTGCAGGTGCACGTCGGCCTCGGTGACCGCGACTGCGATCTGCACCGCACCAACCCGATGCACCTGCTCGACCTGCTGCGGCAGTCCGGGGAGGTGCCGATTGTCCTGCTGCACTGCTATCCCTTTGAACGTGAGGCCGGTTACCTGGCCGCCGCGTTCAACAACGTCCACATCGACGTCGGCCTCAGCGTCAATCATCTCGGTGCCCGGGCCGCCGCATTCCTCGCCCGCGCACTGGAATTGGCGCCGTTCCGCAAGATCCTCTACTCATCGGATGCCGTCGGCCCGGTGGAGTTGCACTATCTCGGAGCGTCGTTGTGGCGCGCCGGCATGACCGAGGTGCTCGGCGGATTCGTCGACCGCGGGCAGTGGAGTCTCGACGACGCCATGCGCGTCGCTGATCTGGTCGGGCGCCGCAACGCCCAGCGCGTCTACGCTGTGTGATCGACCGGCGATCGCCCCGGCTTGATGAACACAAAGGCGGCGACGGCGGCGACCAGCAGCACGCCGATGGATACCGATATCGCTGCGTGCAGCCCGGAGAGAAACGCTGCCGCCGCCTCACTGTAGATGCGGTCCGCCAGTGCTGGATCAGACTGGGCGGCTACCACTTCCGCGCCGTGCAGGGAGTCCCGGGCGGCGTCGAATCTGACCGGATCGAGACCGGGAACGGGTGTGAATCTCGCTTGGTACGCGACGGCGAGGATCGAACCGAGCACGGCGATACCCAGGCCGCTTCCAAGGTCGTAGGCGACCTCCTCGACCCCTGCGGCCTGTCCGACATAATCCTCCGGCACTGCGGAGATGATGATGTCGTTGGAAGCTACGACAGTGAGGTCGAATACCAGGCCGGCAAGAGATAGCGACAGGATGAACATCACAAGCCGTGGCGTCGCATCGAGTTTCAGGAGCGGGATGAGCGCCAGTCCGGCCACCCCGAGGCCGCAGGCGATCGCCGCACGGCTGCCGAACCGGTGGACGAACCGATGCGCCAGCAGGGCACCGACGACGGTCGCGACCGCCATCGGCGCGAGCCATAGGGCCGCAACGATCGGGGATAGTCCGAGGATGTTCTGGAGATACTGGGCCAGCAGCAGATCGAGACCCACGATCGAGAACATCGCCAGCAGCACGCCGAGCACGGCGATCGTGAAGGAACCACTTCGGAACAGGTGCACATTGAGCAGCGGTTCCACGCCCCGTCGCTGCCTGTTGAGTTGCCGTCGGACGAACCAGGCCCCCGCGGCGACGGCGGCGACCAGGGCGGCCGCGGCGGCCAGATCGGGGCCGCTGCGAGCCACGTGCTTGATCGCGTAGACCAGAGCCAGAATCGCCACGATGGACAGCACCGAACTGAGGCCGTCCAGGGTCAGGTCCGCTTCCGAGCGCGATTCCGGCACCAGCCGCCACACGGCGATGAGCACACCGAGTGCAAGCGGCACGTTGATCAGGAACACCGCGCCCCACCAGAAGTACTCGACCAGCAGGCCACCCACCAGTGGGCCGATCGCCGCACCCGACGCCGACACCGCCGACCAGATGCCCACCGCCCGCAAGCGGGCGTCGCGATCCGGGTATGCGACGCGCACCAGCGACATCGTCGACGGCATGATCATCGCGGCACCGACGGCCATTGCGGCGCGGGCCAGGATGAGGGTCAACGGGCCGGTGGCGAATGCCGCGGGGATCGACGCCGCGCCGAAGAACACCAGGCCGATCATGAGCGCCGCCCTGCGCCCGTAGCGGTCGCCGGCCACCCCGGCGACAAGCAGAAGCGGGGCGATGACCAGTGGGTAGATGTCGACAATCCACAGCAACTCGGCGTTGCTGGGGTTGAGGGCGTCCGAGATGCTGGGTGCCGCGACATGGAGCACGGTCACGTCGACGACGACCATGAACAGAGCCGCGCACGCTGCAAACAGCACGCCGCCCGGTCGGTAAAGGCCAGGATCCCGAGTTCTCATGCGATCGGTCGCCTTTCCACTCGTCGTACTTTAGGGTCGCGCTTGCATCTGGAGTGGGTCTTTCGTCTGGCATCCGTTTCGGACGAGGATGACCGGATGACGAGCCACTCGCGGAAAACGTTCTGCACCATCTGCACGGCGTTCTGCGGGTTCGAGGCCCGCGTCGAGAACGGTTCGGTGGTCGACATGGTGCCCGACTCCAGTCATCCCATGAGTCGCGGTTTCAGTTGCGTCAAAGGGCGTCAGTTCCATCACCTGCTCAATGCCGGCAACCGACTGGTCCACCCCATGACGCGGATCCGCGGGGAACTCGTCCGCGCCGACTACACGGCGGTGCTCGATGAAGCGGCGGCCCGTCTGGATGCCGTTCGCCGCGACCACGGACCGGAATCGATTGCGGTCTACTGCGGTAACGGCGTCACGTTCAAGACCGCACCGCTTGCCGCGATCCACGCCTTCATGCGGGGTCTGGGCTCGTACCACATCTACTCGTCGCTGACCATCGACCAGCCGGCCAAAATCACCGCCGTCGGCCGCGTCGGGCTGTGGGGTGCCGGGGTGCACGACTTCGAGTCCTCCGACGTCGCCATGCTGATCGGGAACAACGTCGTCGTGTCGGGACTGCACGTGCCGGGCGGCGCGCCGGGCTACCGGCCGTCTGCGATCAAGGAGGCCAAGAAGCGCGGGCTGAAGCTCATCGTCGTGGACCCGCGACGCACCGCCACCGCCAATCTCGCCGATCTGCATCTGCAGATCCGTCCCGGCGAGGATGTTGACCGTCACTGAGGATGCAGACGTTGCCGTCATGTTCGGTGCGGATGGTTCTGATGTAACGAAGACCCTGTCCGCGTAGCGGGCAGGGTCTTCGTCGGTGTGGTGACGGCGTCGTCGGTGTGGTGACGTCGCA
>CAIRCP010000225.1 GCA_903877095.1 uncultured Actinomycetes bacterium
CCTGCCACCACGCTTACCCGCATCGGAGGGCATTACCGATTCGACAGCCGCCCAGAACTCATCAGAAATCACACCCATACGTGTCACCGCGAAATCGTCGCTGTTCAACACCTTTCAATTCGGGAGACACGCCCTAATCGCCGTAGAGGTGCAGCGACCAGGCTGCCGTGGTCGCGATGTCGCCACTCAGCTTCACGATGGGCGGACCACCGCGCTGGTGGATCACGCTGCCCAGCACCACCACATAGGTGTCCGACCCCGGGTCGATCCACACCGTCACCCCGGTGAACCCGGTGTGGCCGAAGCTGCCGATCGGGAAGACCATCCCCCGCGGCCGGGAATGCGCCGTGTCGATATCCCATCCGAAGCCCCGAAGATCCTGCCCCGCGATGGCCGGATACTCCGGTGCGAGAAGGGGATCCGACGGGTTTGGCCGGGTCGCGATGGCATCGCGGGTGGCGATGTTGGCCGCCTCGACCTGACCGGGGTTGTGTCCGGGCTGCTGCGGTGTCGTCATCATCTGCAGCGTCGACTGCTTCAGCGGAAATGTGCTCGGCCGTCCCGCCAGCCGGTCGAGGAGGGCCTGGGCGTAGCGGCCGACGTCGTGCACGGTCGAGAACACTCCGGCGCTGCCGGCGACGCCGCCCATCCGGCGTGCCGTGGGGTCGTGGACGGTACCCCGTAGCGGCCGGTCGATGTCGGGGTTGATGCCGGGGGTGTCTTCGTCGCGTGCGGTCGGGGCGACGCGGCGCAGCAGATCGGTGCTCCAGGTGCCGGCAGGACAGTCGGTAATGGTCGCCGCGTGCGGATCGAAAGCTATTGCGTTGCCGATGATCTGATGCGGGCCACACGCCTTGGCGCCGGACAGATACCGGGTGTCGGTCATGCCCAGCGGGGTGAAGATGTGGTCGAGGGCGTACACGTCCAACGTCTGGCCGGTGATCCTCTCGACAATGGTGCCGAGCAGAATGAACCCGATGTCGGAGTAGTGGAAGATCTCACCCGGGGGGAATTCCACCCGTGCGTTGAGGGCCCGGCGGATGCCGTCCTCCTTGTCCGCCGCCGTCAGGCCCCACGGCCCGTCGTGGCTCAGATCGCCTGCGATGCCGGAGGTGTGGGTGAGCACCATGCGCAGCGTGACCTCGGATCGGCGTGGATCGTGCGCCGGATTGAACTCGGGCAGATACCTTTCCAGCGGATCGTCGACATCGACCTTGCCCCGCTCGTATAGCTGCAACAGGGCGGTTGTCGTCACCAGGATCTTGGTCAACGACGCAAGATCGAAGAGGGTGTCCTCGGTCATCGGCTCAGCGGCCGACGGCGTGCCGTCCAATCCCGGTTCGCCCGGCAGCTTGCGGGAACCGAACGCCTGACGGAACACGATGTGTCCGCCGTGTCCGATCTGGACCACCGCGCCCGGCAGCCTGGGTGCGGCGATGGCGTCGTTGACCAGTTGTGCGACGCCGCTGAAATCCCCTTCGGGGACAACGGGTTCCGGCATGACGGTGGGAATGGGCCGCGCCGTACTGGTGGGTGCTGCGGCGGGGGTGCTCACTGCCGGGGGGTGCGCCTCCCGCCCGCAGGACACGGTGACGACGACGCCGAGCACGACGGCTGCTGCCCCGCAGCGACGCAGTTGCCGCGGGGTCCGGGAACCGGCAACGGCGGGCGCTCGCATCGCTCCAGCCTAAGCTAAGCCTCGATCCACTGATGTAGTGGGCGAATGGCGGGTGTCGGAATAAGGAAAGTGCCTTCTGAGCTGGGATGATTGGAGTTCTCACACAACAATCTGACCGGCACGAGAAAGGCACTTCCGGTGATAGTGTCCCAC
>CAIRCP010000226.1 GCA_903877095.1 uncultured Actinomycetes bacterium
AACCTGCCACCACGCTTACCCGCATCGGAGGGCATTACCGATTCGACAGCCGCCCAGAACTCATCAGAAATCACACCCATACGTGTCACCGCGAAATCGTCGCTGTTCAACACCTTTCAATTCGGGAGACACGCCCTAATACTCCACCTGCGTGAAGCGACCCGGAGATGCGGAACCACCAGCATTGTTGCCCGCCTCGTAGCGACTCGGAGGTGAGCACCTGCATGATGTACCCCGACGAGGCCCAGGTAACTGAACGGGCACCGATGCAATGGAAGAGGCACGATGACCCGGCTTGACGATGTTGGAGAGGCCGACGGCTGGCGGTGCTGGCTATGCGATGAGGCGGTCGACCCTGACATGTCGGTCAACGACGACCGCGGTCCGAGCATCGACAGCATGACCACGAAGAGCAAAGCCAAAGGTAAGGGACCGGAATCGATCTTCGGCAGCGAAAGGCTCGCGCACCGAGGATGCAACACCAAGAAGGGCGCCGTCGCTCCAATAGTGCAGTGGCCCAAGGAGCTGTTTGTTGCAGACCCCGCCTCGATCATCACCAGCACCGAGCGGTTGGCCCGAAAGCGTGGCAGCGAAGCGATGGGTCGGTGCCCGACCGAAGCCGATGCCGTCGCGGCTGCCGAGTGGCTGGTTGATCGCTTGAGTCGACTGGCTCCACACCTTCACGTCGAATCGCGGATCCAGGCCGGCGGCGGGCAGTATCTGGTGGTGCTCACCTCGTAGAACGCCCTATCACCAGTGCTCAAGGACGGGCCGATGAAGATCATGACGTGGAACGTGCAGGGCCGGGTGGGCGACTGGGAACGCCGGCACGCCGCGCTGCGGTCATGGATCGAGCGCACAGCCCCTGACGTGCTCACTCTCCAGGAATCGTGGGTCGAGCCCGACGGAGCCACCCAAGCCGCCCGTCTCGGCGAGGAGTTGGGCCTGCACTCGGTCACGGCCGCGGACCTCGCCGGGTTCGATCGCTACCCCGAGGCGACGTACTGGGTCGTCAACGCGGTACTGGCCCGATGGCCGCTCACCATCGAACGGCTCACGCCGCTGCCCGACGAGCGCGGCGAGCCGACGTGGCGCCACGTGCTGGTGACCCGAGTTCACCGGCCCGCCGACGAGGGCGGCCCGTTCGTCGCGGCCGGCACCCACCTCGAGCACGGACTCGAACACTCGGCGCGGCGAAGCGCCCAGATGGCAGCACTGGTGAACCACCTCGCCGACACGCTCGGGGATGAGACCCGGCGACGGGAATCACTGCCTGCAATTCTCGCCGGAGACCTCAACTGCACCCCGGAGTCCGACGAGTACCGAAGGGCCACCGGCCTCTCCGCGGGCGCGCTACCGAATTTCACCCTCGTCGACGCCTGGACCGCGGCGGGCAACACCGACCCGGGACACACCTGGTCGGCCCGCAACCCTTTGGTGCCCCGCCATGCCATTCATCCTCATCGCCGACTCGACTACGTGATGGTGTCCACCCCGCGTCGGAAAGGTGCGGGACATGTGAGCCGATGCTCCCTGGCCGGCACCTCGGCGGCCGAAAGCGTCTGGGCCAGCGATCATTTCGCCGTGGTTGCCGAGTTGAGGATGTAAACCCCGCGATCGCCGTGTTGGCGGCGAGTGCGACCGTGGCCAGGACGACGGGGACGACGCCGGCGGCTGCGAAGATTAACCGGTCGGGCGGCCCAGTACCTGCGCCAGTGGGTCCAGCAGTCAGTAAGGCCAGACCGGGCGGCCCGGCGCGGGCCGGCCCGCGAACAACCCGCCGTCGACGCCGATGACGGCGCCGTTGATGAAGGCGGCGTGGTCGGAGACCAGAAACAGGATCAGGTCGGCGATCTCCTCGATCTCACCGAACCGCTTGGCTGGGATCAGATCGGTTTTGGCCGCGACAACGTCGGGGTCGTTCCACAGCCGCCGGCCCATCTCGGACATGAAGACCGTGGGGCAAATCGCGTTGGCGGTCACCTCGTACGGCCCCAGTTCGACTGCCAGACTGAGGGTTAGCATCTGCAGCGCCGCCTTGGATGCCGAGTACGCGGCCGAACCGTGCTGCGGCCGGCGACCGGAGTGGGACGACACGTTGACGATCCGGCCCGACCCGCTGGCCACCAGAGCGCCGGCCATGCCCTGGCAGATGACGAATGGGGCGTCGACGTTGACCGCGAACGCGTGCCGCCAATCCGCCGGACTGATCGTGCCGATCGGCTGGGTGACCGCCACCCCTGCACAATTGACCACGATGTGCCAGGTGTCGTCGACGGCGAGGGCTCGGTCGACCACCGATTGCGGCCCGGCCGGGTTCGCGAGATCGGCCTCGATCACCGAGATCGCCCCGTCGGGCGCGCTGGAGCAGGTCTGCCGCAGCGCGTCGGGGTCGCGTCCGACCACCGTCACCGACGCGCCCGCGTCGGACAGTGCCAGCGCCACCTGACGGCCCAGACCCCGAGATCCACCGGTCACCAGAGCGCGCCGGCCCGACAGCGAAACACCGCGCGCCACTCCGGCCATCGGGTCAGTCTGCACTGGCCAGCACCCACGGCCTCGGTCACCCCCACGGTCGTGGGAGGTGCGCGTTCGGTGCAGCGCGATCGGTGGATATGCAACTGTGGGCCGCATGCGACTGATCATCGACACCGATCCGGCGATGGGGACTCTCGGTAGTGATCCCGAGGACGGAATGGCCATCCTCTACGCCCTCAACGCCCCGGATGTGCAGGTCGACGGGCTGACACTGGTGCAGGGCAACGTGCCTATCTCGCACTCCTGGCCCAATGCCCTTCACCTACTGGCGCTGGCCGGCCATCCCGACCTCCCGGTGCACGCTGGCGCGGTGAGGCCCCGCGGCTCTGCCCGACGCCGGCTCCAGACCACCTGGCTGGACCAGCGGGCTACGGCAGCCCGGATCGCGCCGTTTTCGGATCCGACCGATGGACCGCCCGGGAACACCGCGGCGGCGTTCCTGTGCCGCACGGTGCTCGAGTCTCCCGGCGAGGTCACCGTCGTCGCCATCGGCCCGCTGACCAATATCGCCGCGGCCATCGAAGCCGAACCCGAGATGGCTGCGGCGATGGCCTCGCTGGTCATCATGGGGGGCACCGTCGCGGTGCCGGGCAACATCACACCCGCCGCAGAGTTCAACATCTGGATGGATCCCGACGCGGCCGACATCGTGTTCCGCAGCGGCGCCCCCATCACGATGGTCGGGCTCGACGTCTGCCACCAGACCTCCTTCGATCGCGACCGCGCCGCCCGGCTTCGCCGCAACGGCTCACCGCTGGCCGGCTTCGTCGCCGACGCCGCAGAGTCGTGGATCGACGTACGCGAAGCGATGTTCCCCGAGCACGAGGCCCTGCACCTCTATGACACGTTGGCCGTCGCCGCCGCTATCGAGCCCGACCTACTCCAGACCCGCAGTGCCCTCGTGGATATCGAGACCTCCGACGGGCCGGCCCAGGGGATGACGGTCACCTACCTCAACGACGTCCTCCGTCAGCTGCTGACTGGCCGTGACCACAACGCCTCGGTCGCCGTCGGCGTCGACAGCGAGCGTTTCGCGGCGCGCTTCGACGAGCGGGTGGCCGGCTGCCTCTGAGCCCTGGTGCCAGTGCGCCGCTGCCTGAGCTCATGACCCTCGAAGGCCCGGATCTGAGGCCAGTAGAGCGCTAGAACCCGGTAAGCGAATTCCGAAAGAGGAACGCGTAGAACGTCTTCCGGCTTCTGAGGCAGGTTCTCGATGCAGTGATCGATCAGGGCCATCAGGGTCGCGAGCTTGTACGTCGCGTCACGTTGCCCCGTCTCCAGGATGGCGACGACACGTTGGCCGAGAAGGAGCGGATCGGCAACGGCGTCGGACATGGCCCGTTTTATCGCCCATTTCGCGGGCACGAGATCGGCTCTCGGAAATTCGGCGACGGAGCACGACATAGACAAGACTTGGGCAGATGACCGAAACCAATGCGACCCGCGTCGCGGTGTACCTCGACTTCGACAACATCGTGATCTCGCGGTACGACCAGGTGAACGGCCAGAGCTCCTTTCAGCGCGACAGGAGCAAGGGTATGGACGCGGCACACCTGGCCCGGGCAAGGGTTGACGTGGGCGCGATCCTGGACTTCGCATCGTCGTTCGGCACCGTGGTGCTGACCCGGGCGTACGCGGACTGGTCGGCCCAGGTCAACGCCAAATACCGCGAGCAGCTGGTGGGCCGGGCGGTGGACCTGGTGCAGCTGTTCCCGGCGGCGGCCTACGGCAAGAACGGCGCTGACATCCGGCTGGCGGTCGACGCCGTGGAGGACATGTTCCGGCTGCCCGACCTCACCCATGTGGTGATCGTGGCCGGCGATTCCGACTACATCCCACTGGCGCAGCGGTGCAAGCGGCTGGGCCGCTACGTCGTGGGCATCGGGGTGGCCGGATCGTCGAGCCGGGCGCTGGCCGCGGCTTGCGACGACTTCGTCATCTACGACGCGCTGCCCGGGGTACCGGTGTTGGAGCTGGCCGCCGCCGGGGCCGATCAGCCCAAGCGGGCGCGCAAGTCATCAGAGCCACCGGCCCCGGATCCGCAAACCACGGCCACCGCCCTGCTCAGGCGCGCGCTGCAGATCGGCCTCGAGAAGGACGACGCCGAGTGGCTGCACAACTCGGAGGTCAAGGCGCAGATGAAACGGATGGACCCGTCGTTCTCGGAAAAGTCGTTGGGATTCAAGGCATTCAGTGACTTCCTGCGCTCGCGCTCCGACATTGTGGAACTCGACGAGAGCTCGACCACCCGGCTGGTGAAGCTGCGTTAGGGTCGCTGACTCTGCCCCAGTTGGGGGTGGGAAAACACAATGGCGATTGTCTAACGTGTTGCCTCGCTGGTGACAATCGCGCCGTCGGAAGGGCCGTCATCCCGAAACGTTCGAACTCGCACCCGTCACGGGAGCAAACAACTCGGCTGTGGCGAGGCGCCGGGCGAGCCAGGCTCCATCATTGCCGGCGTCCAGCAGGACCGTCACGATCGCGGAGGCGTCGCACACCAGCCGGGAGTCGCTCACCTGCGGTCGGCATCCTTGGCCAGAACCGTGGCCGCCGGATCGAGGCGCACGCCCGTCGCGGCAACCCGGGCTCGCGCGCGGGCCAACACCTCGCCGACGGTCGGCCTCTCCGCGAAGTTCACCAGCAGGCAGCGCAGATACTCCTGCAACGACTGGCCCTCGCGAGCCGCCCAGGCCGCCAGCTCGTCACGAACCTGCTCGGCCACATCCCGGATCGTCACCGCCACCATGCCTGCGTAAATAGCTGCATTGCTGCGGATTTGCAGGTATCGGCTACGAGATCAGTTCGCGGATGTCCTCGGCACTGAGAGCCGAGCTGAACGCGTTGCCGTCATCGATCACGCTGGCGAACAACTTCGCCTTCCGGGCGTTGAGTGCGAGCACCTTGTCCTCAATGGTGTCGCGGGCGATCAGTCGG
>CAIRCP010000227.1 GCA_903877095.1 uncultured Actinomycetes bacterium
CTCACCGGACTCCAGCACCTCACGCAGCGAAAAACCCGCCTGCGCAACGAAATCCGGCTCCAACTCGTCCACCGCCGCCGCGAACGCCGACTCCTCGACCAACAACCGCCGGCCCATCCCCGCCCACTGCGAACCCTGACCCGAATACACGAACACCACACCACCCCGGCACGGACCCTCGTGCGCGGCGACCACACCCGGTGCGGCCTGCCCGGCGGCCAGCGCGGCCAGGCCGGCCGCGGCCTGCTCGGCGTCGCGGGCACATACGGTGGCGAACAGCCGATGACCGCTGCGATGGTGATTGAGGGCGTGAGCCACCTGTTCCAACTCCACGCCCTGGCCCGCGCCGCCGAGAAAGTCGGCCAGCATCTGCGCGGTCGCAGCGATGCGGGACGGGCTCTTGCCGGACACCACCAGAGTGCTGACGGCGGCGTCCCCCGCCGCCGGGGCCTGCGGTAGTTCGGGCGCCTGTTCCAGGACCACATGGGCGTTGGTGCCGCCGAATCCGAACGAGGAGACCCCGGCCCGGCGCGGCCGGCCGCGGTCGATCCAATCCGTCTGTTCGGCAACGACTTTCAGGCGCAGACTCTCGAAGGGAATGTGCGGGTTGGGGTTTCGGTACCCGGCTGTCGCGGGAATGGAGCCGCGCTGCAGAGCCAGGACCGCCTTGGCCAGACCGGCGACGCCGGCGGCGGCCTCGAGGTGGCCCAGATTGGACTTCACCGACCCGATCAACAGCGGGTCGTCGGCAGGCCGGCCCCGGCCCAGCACCGTGCCCAGGGCGCGGGCTTCGATCGGATCGCCCAGCAGCGTTCCGGTGCCGTGCGCCTCGATGTAATCGACCTCGCGCATGTCGACGTCGGCGTCGGCGTACGCCGCGCGCAACACCTCCATCTGCGCGGCGGGATTGGGCGCCATCAAACCGTTGGATCGGCCGTCCTGATTGACCGCCGAACCGCGCACCACCGCGAGCACCCGGTCGCCGTCGCGCGTCGCGTCGCTCAGGCGCTTGAGCACCACCACCCCGGCGCCCTCACTGCGCACAAAACCGTCCGCGGCAGCGTCGAAGGAGTGGCACTGCCCCGATGTCGACATCGCTTCAGCCACATCGAAACTGCGCGTCGGGGCCGGTGAGAGCAAGACGTTGACGCCGGCAGCCAACGCCATGTCGGACTCCCCCGACCGCAGACTCTGGCAGGCCAGGTGCACGGCCACCAACGACGACGAACACGCGGTGTCCACCGTCACCGACGGGCCGCGCAGATCGAAGCAGTACGACAACCGGTTGGCGATGATGCTCATCGCGCCACCCGTCCCCGACCACGCATCGACGGCGCTCAGGTCGGAGGCGGCCAGGTAGCCGTATTCGCCGAGGCAGGCGCCGGCGAAGACGCCGGTCCGGCTGTGCCGCAACGTCTGCGGCGCGATGCCGGCGTGCTCGAGGGCCTCGTTCGTGATCTCCAGCAGCAGTCGCTGCTGGGGGTCCATCTTGTCGGCCTCACCCGGCGGAATGTCGAAGAACTCGGCGTCGAAGGCGGCGACGTCGTCGAGGAAGCCGCCCCACTTGCTGGTGCCCGCCAGGGCCGCCGCCGTCTCGGGCGAATCGTCGGCGAACCATGCCCAGCGCTCGGCCGGGACTTCGCGTACCCCGGAACCCCCCTCGACGAGGAAGTCCCACAGCTGATCGGGTCCGTTGACCCCGCCGGGGTAACGGCAGCCGACGCCGATGACGGCGACCGCCTCGCGCTCCGTTCCGGCGCCGGCCGCGACGGTGTGAACCGGTTCGATCTCACCGCCGGTGAGGAACGTCGCCAGCGCATTGACCGTGGGGTACTGCCAGAACTCGATCGGCGACACCGGGCGGCCGAGCAGTTCGGCCAACTCGCCGGTGAGCACGACGGCGTCGGCTGACCCGACCGCCAGATCGTTCAGCGGTGCGTCACAGTCGATTTCGTCCGGACTCAGACCGATGGTGTTGACGAGATAGTCAACGAGCCACTGCCGGAGGCCGTCCTCGTCGAAGGTCATGAATCGGAGCCCAGGCGACTGAACTCGCCGGCGGTGTACATCTGGGCGCAGCTGGAACGCCGGACCTTGCCACTGGTGGTGATCGGCAGC
The DNA here is from genome assembly GCA_903877095.1 of uncultured Actinomycetes bacterium. GTDB lineage: Bacteria > Actinomycetota > Actinomycetes > Mycobacteriales > Mycobacteriaceae > Mycobacterium. The sequence goes on from CAIRCP010000227.1 coordinate 2,119, forward strand.
GAACCCTGGGCAACCAGCACCAGGTCGCCGACGCGCACGCCGTGGGTGTTCTTCACGGCGGTGGACACCCGGCGCTTGAGGTCGCGCAGCTTCTCGGCCGCCTCCTCAGGCGAACCGGCGGGCAGTTTGGTCTCCGCGATCGCCACCAGTTTCTCGGTGGTCTCGTCCGGAACCGACACCGCGGCGACCCGGCCCCTGGTGATCTCACTGACGGTCAGTTCGATGTCGTCGGGATAGTGGTTGCGCCCGTCGACGATCAGCAAGTCCTTGATCCGGCCGATGATGTACAGCTCATCGTCGAAGATCGCGCCGAGGTCTCCGGTCCGCAGCCACGGGCCGGCCGGCGTGCCCTCGGACGGCGACGCGAGCTGACCGCCGAACGTGCGCGCCGTCAGTTCGGGATTGCGCCAGTAGCCCGGCGAGACCTGGTCGCCGTGCACCCAGATTTCACCCACCTTGCCGGCAGGCAACTCGACGGCCTTCTCGGGATCGACGATCCGCACGTCCGACGATCGCGGTACGCCGCACCCGACCAGTTCCGAACCGCCCGCCGAGCACACCTCGACGTGCCCGGCAGCCAGCTTCTCGGAATCGAACCGGACCTCGGTCGGCACGAACCCACCCGGCGATGCGACGACGTATACGGTCGCCTCGGCGAGCCCATAGGACGACCGCACCATCGACGCCTGCAACCCGAACGGGGCGAACCGCTCGCTGAAGCGGTGCAGCGTGCTCGGGTGGACGCGTTCGGCGCCACTGATGATGCCGACGACACCACTGAGATCAAGTCCGGCCATATCGGCGTCCGCGGTACGGCGGACCGCCAGTTCGAAGCCGAAGTTCGGGGATGCGCAGAACGCGCCCGGATTGATGGCCAACTGCTGCATCCAGCGCGCGGGCTTCTGCAGGAACGCCATGGGGCTCATCAACACCCCCGGGCGACCCGCCATCAGGGGGATGAGCAAACCCTTCACCAATCCCATGTCGTGGTAAAAGGGCAGCCACGACACAACCGTCCCTTTCTCGGGGGCGACGCCACCGATGTGCTCGGTGTAGTCACCGATGATCTGCTCGAGGTTCCTGAGCACATTGCGGTGTGTCAGAACCACCCCGGCCGGCTGCCTGGTTGACCCCGAGGTGTACTGCAGATAGGCCGTGGTGGAATCGGGCATCGCCGCGACGGGCACGGGTGCGGAGAAGGGATCGAGGGCATCGACCTCGATGATCTCGGGGGCCGGGCCACCGCCCTGGCCGACGGCGTAGCGAGCAACGTCACCCACGACTGCCGTTGTCGTCAGCAGGACAGTAGGGGCGGAGTCCCGCAGCGCCCCCACCACCCGCTCGTCAAGGCCGCCGGGAAAAGGCACCGGCAACGGAACGGCGATGAACCCGGCGTGGATCGCCCCGTAGAAGGCGACGATGTAGTCCATGCCCTGCGGAGCCAGAATCGCCGCGCGGTCACCGGGTGCACCGCTTTTCAGCAACCTCCCGGCCACCGACTGCACCCGCCCGTAGAGCTCGGACCAGGTGACGGTCTCGGCGAATCCGGCGGGGTCGACGTCGTAGTCCAGGAACGTATAGGCAATCTCGTCAGCCCGCTGCTCCGCTCGGTTTTTCAGTAGTTCAGAAATTAGCAACAGAATCTCCGGCATCACTCATCAATGCACGTCTCTCGGCACGACAGGCTAACAAACTTGGCACCCCGTAGCGAAACCGCGTTCTCAGCAAAAGCTTACATGTACTCAGCCCATTTTAATGTTTTACCCAGGCTTTTCACGTTTAAGGCCGCAAACAAACCACAGTCCGCCCCCAGAACTCAGGAAGGCAGACACACTCAGCAGTACTGCTGAAGCTTGTCCTCGATGTCGGCGACCAACTCCGGTAAATGATCGTTGACGTAAAAATGATGGCCGCTGAACTGTCGCATGCTGAAGTCACCGGTCGTTCGGTCAGCCCAGGGCTGAACTTTCGCCGGGGTGGCGATCGTGTCGTCGTCGGCGAGGTAGGCCGATATCGGGCAGGAAACCGCGGCATCGGGCGGGCACTCGTAATTCATGATGGCCTTGTACCCCCGCAGCGTCGGCAGGATCCGGGCGGCGAACTCCTCGTTCTCCAGAAACTCCGGGTTGACGCCGGTCATCTCCCCCACCACTTCCAGCAAACCGCGGTCGGACTCGGGGATGTATTCGAGCCCGAGCAGGCCCGGGGCCGCCGACGCCGACACGAACAACGCCGAGATCGGTCGGCCCGCTGCCTCGAACCGGCGAGCGACCTCGAACGACACCAGTGCACCCATGCTGTGCCCGAAGAAGGCCACGGGTCCGTCGGACTTCGCGGGCAGCAGTCCGAACACCCGCTCGGCCAGGTCGGGAATGCTGCGGAACGATGCCAGATCGTGGCTGCCGCCTTTACCCGGATACTGCACCGCGACTCGTTTAACGTCCGAGGTGAACGTCTTGGCGAAGGGGACGTAGTACTGCGCCGACCCGCCGGCATGCGGGAAGATGAAGAGCGTCGTGGGACCGGGCACCGGCACAGATTACCGTCGCCGCCGCGCGGACCCGAATGCGCTAATCGGTGGCGAAGTCGGCCTCCGCGTCCCGGTTGAGGTCTACGTAGGCCTTGTCGCTGACGTCGAAGGCAACGCTTTGGATGGTCCCGCCGGTGAACTTGCCGGGGTTCTTGTATTGCTGGGAGACGTTGTCGCCACTGTCGTAGCCGACGCAGAGGCCGTCACCGGCCAGGGTGAACTTCCCGATCTGGGCTCGCATCGGCCCCTCGGCTACCGGCTTGCCGTTGACGTAGAGGATGGTCTTACCCAGGGATTCGCCGTGCTCGCCGGCCTTCTCCCGTTTGAACTCCATCCCGAGCGTCTGCTTGCCCGGCGACAGCGGCGGCGATACGAAGTCCTGTTCCGGCTTGATGCCGAGGAAGTTGTAGACGTAGTGCAGCCGGCCGTCCTTGATGAACAGCGTGTGCCCGCCGAACCGCGACCCGTGCGCGAAAATCACCCCGTCGGCGTCGGTCTTCAGGTCGGTGTTCGCGGCGATTTTGTAGGACCGGCCGCGAATGCTCACCGCCACGCCCTCGGGCACCGGCGCGGTGTCGGGGTAGTAGACATAGCGGTCCCGGGGCGGCTCCGCCTGCGGGCGCGGCGTACCGGCCTGCTCCACCGCCGAGCGATCGTCGAGGGGCAGCACGAAGTTGTCCCTGGCTTCTTCGTCCCAGGCCTTGATGAGTGCCTTGAGCTTGTCGGGGTACTGGTCGGCGACGTTCGTGGACTCCGAGCGGTCCTCGTCGACGTGGTAAAGCTCCCACCGATCCTGATCGAAATGGCCCTTGTTGCTCAGCGGCGCATGCAGCGCGGCGGCCTTCCAGCCGTCTTCCCAGATGCCGCGGGTGCCCAGCATGGCGAAGTACTGGCGCTTGCGCGTCGTGGCCGCCTTCTGGTCGTCGAAGCTGTAGCGCATCGACACTCCGTTGAGCGGGTACTGCTTGATGCCCTTGTACTCCTTGGGCATCTCCAGCCCCGCCACATCGAGAACAGTGGCGGCGACGTCGGTGGCGTGGTGATACTGGTTTCGCACTTCGCCTTTGGCTTTGATGCCCTTCGGCCAGGAGATCACCATCGGATCGCAGGTGCCGCCGGCGAACTGGGCGTAACGCTTGAACATCTGGAACGGCGTGGAGAACGCCGTCGCCCACCCCGTCGGGTAGTGCTCGTAGGTGTCGGGGCTGCCGAGGGTGTCGATGTACTTCATGTTCTCGCTCAGCTCATCGGGATAGCCGTTGAAGAACTTGTTCTCGTTGACCGAGCCGTTGGGCGAGCCCTCCCCGGAAGCGCCGTTGTCGGCACAGTAGAAGACGATCGTGTTCTCCAACTGCCCGGTCTGCTCCAGGTAGTCGACGATCCGGCCCACCTGGGCATCGGTGTACTCCGAGAACCCCGCATACACCTCCGCCAACCGCGAGAACAGCTTCTTCTCGTCGGCGTTGAGCGAATTCCACGGCCGCACCGCATCATTCGCGGCCGCAACATCGGCCGGCAGTGGGTTGATCGGAGTCATCTTGGTGCCCTCCGGCAGGACACCCTTGGCGATCATCCGGGGCAGCACCCAGTCCCGGTAGGCCTCGTACCCGTCGTCGAACTTGCCCTTGTACTTGTCGATGTACTCCTGCGGCGCCTGATGCGGGGCGTGGTTGGCACCCGGGCAGAACCACATGTACCAGGGCTTCGACGGATTCGACGACTTCTGATCCCGCAACATCCGAATCGCGTTGTCGGTCAAGTCTTTCGACAGGTGGTAGCCCTCTTCCGGGCTGTACGGCTGCTCGACGAATCGGTTGTCCTCGACCAGATCGGGATACCACTGGTTGGTCTCCCCGCCCAGGAACCCGTAGAACCGGTCGAAGCCCTTCTGCAACGGCCACTCCGACTTGCTGCCGCCGCTGGAGACGTCCTCCTCGGGGACGTTGTGGTTCTTGCCGATCCAGAAGGTGCTGTAGCCGTTGTCCTGCATCACCTGCCCGATCGTCGCGCACTGCGCGGGCAGGCGCGCGGCCATACCGGGAAAACCGTTGGAACCCTCGGTGATCGAGCCCGACCGGTTCACATGCTGGCTGCGCCCGGTGAGGAAGCAGGAACGGGTGGGCGAGCACAGCGCGGTGGTGTGAAACTGCGAATACATCAGCCCGCTGTCGGCCAGCTTCTGCATGGTGGGCATGTTGATCCGCCCGCCGTAGGGCGACCATGCGGCCAGTCCGGTGTCGTCGTAGAGCACCACCAGAATGTTCGGCGCGCCGTCGGGAGCCTTCTTCAGCTCGAAGGGTTTCCAGTCCGGCGTCGAATCACGGACATCGAGCTCGATCTTGCCGTCGAACCCGTCGTTGATGCCGGTCCCGTACCCGGGCGGGCCGTCACCACCGCCGGCCGCCGAGCCACCCGAGTTCTTCGAGTCGCACCCGGCGACGAACGTCGACGCCGCCGCCACCCCCGCACCAGCAGCCAAGCCGCCCAGGATCTTTCGGCGGGACAGGCTTCCGTTGGTCGGTTGCACATCTGGCATGGCGGAGTGATCGGGGCCGTGCTCAGTCATGTGTCAACTTCCTATTTCTTTGCTGAAAACGAGGATTGACGCAGAATCTACTCAAGTTCGGCCAGGCTGTCCTCAAGATAGTCCAGTAGTCGCTGAAGTTTCGGGATGGCGAGCCGGCAACCGACGAGTCCGAACTCAAGGTGGTCGGCGTAGCTTAGGCAGGTGATGTTGAGGGCCTGGTTCTCGGTGGGAATCGACAACGGATAGATCGCTTCGAGTTCGGCGCCATTCCAGTAGAGCCGCTCGCGCGGACCGGGCACATTCGAGATGAGGACGTTGTAGGGCGGCGCCACGCTTGAAGCCCCCGGCACGCGGGTCAATGCCGACGGCCCGACGGTGGTCAGGACGCCCAGTGCCGCCATCTGCAGCCCGGGCCGGTCCGCCATCACCGCTTTGGTCGCGCGCATCGACGATGTGATGGCCTCCAGGCGGGCCTCCGGGTCACTCAGGTCGGTGGCCAGATTGCACAGCACGAAGGTGATCGCGTTGCCTTCCCCGTCCGCGTCGCCGGTGCGCAGGGATACCGGAATCGAGGCGATCAACGGCTCGTCGGGAAGTGCGTCGTTGGCCAGCAGGTAGCGGCGCAGTGCGCCCGCGCTCATGGCCAGCACCATGTCGTTGAGGGTGACACCGCGCGCCTTGGCGACTTTGAGGATCCGCGCGATGTCCCAGGACTGCGCGGCCACTCGGCGCGATCCGCTGATCGGGACGTTGAGCATGCTCTTGGGCGCCCCGTACGGCAGAACGGCCGTCTGATCTTTCAGGGCCGCGCGGCCATAGTCCGCCAGCATCGAGCCCATTCCACGGAAGCCCATGAGCGTGCGGCCCGCACTGCGAAAGGTCTCGACGGGATGGGCGATGCGCCGCTGCTTCGCTACCACCGGTCGCTCGTCGCTGGCAGCCCACATCGGCGGTCTGCCCCGGACCTCCGGGTCAGGGCTGCACGATTGCAGCACTTTTCGGGTCAGGGTGATGCCGTCGGCCAGGGAATGATGGCACTTGGCGTAAGTGGCGAAGCGGCTGTCCGGCAGGCCCTCGATGACGTGGTACTCCCACAGCGGCCGGTGCCGGTCGAGCAGGCTGCCGTGCAACCGGGAGACAAGTTCCAGGAGTTCCCGGATCCGGCCCGGCCGGGGCAGGGCCGAGCGGCGTACGTGGTATTCGACGTCGACGTGGGCCTCGGTCGTCCACCAGAAGTTGCCAAGGGACTCGACCGGATCACGGGGTCGCCGGGAGAACAACGGCGCCACCTCGGTGTAGCTGAGCAATTCTCGGTAGAGGTCGCCGGGATAGTCCTCATCCTTGTCCGGCGGAGTCTTGAAGATCTGCAAGCCCGCGACATGCATCGGATGCTCGCGTGCCTCTTGAATCAGGAACGCGGAGTCAAGCGGGGCAATCATCCCCATGGTCGGTTTGCCCTCCGTTAGCGCGGTTAGCGTGGTTTTAGGGTGAACGGTTCCGCAGCCCATGTCTTTGGATTGAGCGAAACGCGTCACAGCAAACGTGTTCCCGTGGAAGCTGCATTCGTGCGCACTGCGCCTACCATGGTCCGGGCTGTGTCGACTGCCTCAGACCCAACTTCTCGTATAGCGAGGTAACCAATGTCCGACGACGACCTCAGGGGCCTGGCCAGGCCGGCTTCCCGGCGGCAATTCCTCGGTGGCGGTGCCGCGACCGCGGCCGGCCTGATCGTCGCCGGCACTTCCGTCTCGGCGTGCGGTAGCAATCACGGCCCGACAACGACGACGGGAAATACGACAGGAAGTGGGACGACAACGATGTCAGCCGGTACGCCACTGGAGAAGGCCGCCCTACACGGCAACGAGGTCATCGCGACCCCGATCGGCGACATCACGCTGGTCGACACCTACTTCGACAGCGACGCCTCGCGGCGACTCTATGACGAGATGGACTACCAGCGCGCCACCCAGTCCTACTTGTGGAGCACTCCCCTGGTCAGCATCGCCACCTGGCGCGACCGCGAGGCCGAAGCCTACGGCGTCACCGGTGAGACCGACTTCGTCGTGCTGCGCTCGCTGAAGGAGAAGCGCGGCATCGTCACCGGCAACCTGACCACGCCCTACCTCTTCAACTTCCTGAATCTGGAGAAGGGCCCGCTGGAGATCGAGTACCCGGCCGGGCAGACCGCCGCCGGCGTCTTGGACTTCTGGCAGCGCCCGGTGACCGACCTGGGTCTGACCGGCCCGGATCAGGGCAAGGGCGGAAACTACATCATCGTCGGGCCCGCGGACGACCCGGCGAAGTTCGACAAGCCCGGGTACTTCGTGCGCCAGAGTGCGACCAACAACATCTGTGTGGGGTTGCGCATCCTCGACAAAGACCCGGCCTTCTATGAAAAGTTCAAGTCGACGCTGAAAATGGGCCGGGTCGGCCAGCCGTTGGCGACCTCCCGGTTCATCGAGGATAAAGACATCGAGTGGAGCGCCACCGCGCCGCGAGGCCTCGACTACTGGCGCACCCTGGCCGCAGTGCTCAACGAGGAACCGGTCCGGCCGGTGGACAAGGCCTGGATGGCGATGCTGCTGCCACTGGGCATCGAGAAGGGTAAGGCCTTCGACCCCGACGAACGCGAGCAGACCATCCTGCTCAAAGGGGCGGCGATGGGTGAGTTGATGGCGCGCAACCTCCAGGTCAATCCCCGCTTCGCCGAGCCGTACTGGCCCGGCACGTCGTGGTACAAGAGCTTCGACTTCTCCCTCGAGCAGGAGACCAAGGATCGGGTCGAACTCGACGAGCGGGTCACCTGGTTCTACGAAGCCGTTGCTTCCAGCACCGGCATGGTCAACCCGACCGTCGGCGCCGGCCAGGTGTACATGACCACCAAACGCGACAGCAAGGGCAACCTGCTGCGCGCCGACAAGACCTACAAGCTGCGGGTGCCCAAAGACGTTCCGGTGGGCCAGTTCTGGGCGCTGACGCTCTACAGCGAGAACACCCGTCGCGCCTACGACAACGGCGGCACCGACATTCGCAGCGCGAACCTGGACAGCCGGCTGCCCGACCTCGTCAAGAATCCCGACGGCAGCATCGACCTCTACGTCGGCGCCAAGGCCCCGGAAGGCTTCGAGAAGAACTACATGAAGACCGTCGGGGACGACGGCTGGTTCGTCTACTTCCGCCTCTACGCCCCGCTGCAGCCGTTCTTCGACAAGACATTCAGCCTGCCCGACTTCGAAGTCGTCGAATGACGTTGCGGGCCTTCGTCGCCGCCATTCTGCTGATTGCAATGACCGCGGGCTGCGGCGGCACAGCCAAGGAGAATGCCACGAGTACCTCGTCGTCACCGGGCGCCTCAGTGAGCCCCGAGCAGGCCCGGGCGATCGCCAAGGAGGCCTATGTCTACGGCTTCCCGATGGTCGACAGTTATCGCATCCAGTACTCGTACTTCGTCGACAAGAACGGACCCGAGTACAAGGGCGAGTGGAATCAGGTCCACAACACCGCGCGAGTGTCCACGCCCGCGGACACCGCGATCCAGACGCCGAATTCGGACACCCCGTACTCGTTCCTCGGGGCCGATCTGCGGGCCGAGCCGCTGGTGCTGACGGTCCCGCCGATCGAGGACGGCCGCTACTTCTCGCTGCAGTTCATCGACGCCTACACCTACAACTTCGCCTACGTCGGCACCCGCACCACCGGCAACGGCGGCGGTAAGTTCCTGCTGGCCGGACCTGGCTGGAAGGGTGACAAGCCGGCCGGCATCGACGACGTGATCCGGTCGGACACCGACCTCGCCTTCGTGCTCTACCGCACCCAGTTGTTCTCGCCCGACGATCTCCCCAACGTCACCAAGATCCAGGCCGGATACCAGGCGCAGCCGCTGTCGGCGTTCCTGAACCAGCCGGCCCCGGCACCCGCGCCTGCGGTCGACTGGATCAAACCGCTCACCCCAGAAGAGCAGAAGACTTCACCGAGGTTCTTCGAAATCCTCAATGCAGCATTGCGATTCGCCCCGACCCTGCCCTCGGAGAAGGATCTGCGGGACCGGTTCGCCACCCTCGGCATCGCCGCGGACGGCAGCTTCCACGCGGACAAGCTCACCCCGGAAGTCCGCGAAGCGGTGCAGGCCGGCATGGCCGATGCATGGGCGGAATTCGGCACCTTCAAGAAGGACAAGATCGACACCGGACAGGTCACCTCCGGTCAGGTGTTCGGCACCCGAGAGCAACTGGGCACCAACTACCTGTACCGGATGGTCGCCGCGGTGCTCGGCATCTACGGCAACTCCAGCACCGAAGCGATGTACCCGGTGCTGTCCACCGACTCCGGCGGTGCGCCCCTGAACGGAGCCAACAACTACACCCTGACCTTCGCACCGGGCCAGCTGCCACCGGTCAATGCGTTCTGGTCGGTGACGATGTACAAGCTTCCCGAGAGTCTGCTGGTCGCCAACCCGATCGACCGTTACCTGATCAACTCGCCCATGCTGCCCGACCTGGTCAAGAACCCCGACGGGGGCCTGACGATCTACATCCAGAACACCTCACCGGGCCCGGATAAGGAGCCCAACTGGCTGCCGGCGCCACCCGGACCGTTCACCCTCTACATGCGGCTGTACTCGCCCAAGCCCGAGGCCCTCGACGGCCGCTGGCAGGCACCCAAGCCGGTGAAAGTCGCGGGGTGAACCACGACCACGGGGGGTTGCGATGAGCGGGCCGAGCGGCCCGCCTAACTCAGAGTGGTTCGACCGGATCGCCCAGAGCAGCGGTCTGAACTTCTTTGTCTTGCGGGTGCAGCCGGATATGGCTTTCGAATTCGCCAGCACTGCGGTGACGCCGAGCCTGGGAATACCGGTGCCGGGCCAGACCGAAGCCGACGCGATGGCTGTCTTGAGCCGGGCCGCCGCCGAGCATGCCGACCGGCTGGCCGAGATCCTCGCACTGTCCCCCGGACAGCATAAGTCGGTGGACCTCAACTGGCGACACCTCGACGGCCGGCCGGTGTTCAGTCGGGTGTTGGTGCAGTCACGCAGGCGCTCAGACGGTTCAGTCATCCTCGAAGGGGTCGTACAGGACATCACTGAACTACGTCAGGTCGAAGCCGACCTGATTCGCTCTGAGGAACGCCACCGCCTGCTGGCCGAGAATGCCTGGGAGGTTGTTTGGACCATGGGGCTCGACGGTTCGATCACCTACATCAGCCCTGCCGTGGAGCAGATGCGCGGATTCACACCGGCGCAGGCGCGGTGCCAGACGCCCGAAGAAATCAACACTCCGGAATCGGCGGCGCGAGTCGCCGAGTACTTCCAGCGGGTGTTCGCCGCGGTCGAGGCCGGCACCGACCCCCCGCCATTCCGCGGAGAACTCGACTACTACCGCAAGGACGGCTCGATCATGGCCGGCGAACTCCAGGTCATCCCGCATGTGGACGCTTCCGGGCAGTTCGTGGAGCTGATCGGCGTGACCCGGGACATCAGCGACCGCAAGATGTTCGAGGCCGAACTCACCCGGCTCGCCATCACCGATCCGGTCACCGGAGTCTGGAACCGCCACCACGGCACCGACAGATTGGTGGCCGAGACGGCACAGGCCGGCCACGATCGCAGCAGTCCGAGTTCGGTGTTGATGATCGACATCGATGACTTCAAGTCGATCAACGACAACTTCGGCCACCAAGCCGGCGACGAGGTATTGGTGGAGTTGGCCCGGCGGCTCGGCGAAGCCGTTCGCAGTTCCGACATGGTGGTGCGCTGGGGCGGCGAGGAATTCATCATCCTGCTGAGTGACTGCCCACTCGACGACGCGGTGGCCAGGGCGGAGGAGGTCCGCAACCAGGTCGCCGAGAAGCCGTTTCCCATCGTCGGCGCGGTCACGGTGAGCATCGGCGTCGCGCAACTGACGGCCGGCGAAGAGGCGGGCTCCTGGCTGGGCCGCGCCGATGAGGCGCTGTATGAAGCGAAGCGGTCGGGCCGCAACGCCGTGGCTCTCAATCCGGCTGCGTCACAAAGTCGATCAGCTCCTCGACCCGACCGATGAGCTCGGGCTCCAGATCCGTCCAGTCGCGCACCGAACCGCGGATCCGTTGCCAGGCCGCGGCGATATCGGCCTGGGTGCGGTGCGGCCAGCCCAGCGCCTGGCAGATGCCGTGCTTCCATTCGATGCTGCGCGGAACCTCCGGCCATGCCGGCAGGCCGACCCGTGCCGGTTTGACCGCCTGCCAGATGTCGACGTACGGATGGCCGACCACCAGGGTGTGCTGGCCGCCCGGCCCCCGGCGCACCGCATCGGCGATCCGGGCCTCTTTGGACCCGGGGACCAGATGGTCCACCAGTACGCCGAGCCGCCGCCCGGGTGCCGGCCGGAAATCCGCGACGATAGCGGCGAGATCGTCGACACCGCCGAGGTATTCGACCACCACGCCTTCGATCCGCAGGTCGTCACCCCAGACCTGTTCCACTAGTTCGGCGTCATGACGGCCCTCGACGTAGATCCGGCCCGCCAGGGCCACCCGGGCTTTACCGCCGGTCACCTTCACCGACCCCGATGCGGTCCGCTGCGTGCCCGCCGCAGGTGCGGCCGGGCGCGGCGCGGTCAAGATCACCGGACGGCCGTCGACCAGGAACCCGGGGCCGAGTGGGAATACCCGGACGCGCCGATGACGGTCTTCGAGTTCCACCCGTCCGCCCTCGACGCGGATGATCGCCCCGACGTAGCCGGACTGCGGATCCTCGACGACCAAGCCGATCTCGGCGCTGCACGGCGTCGATCGGGGCCGGCGGGACTGATGCGGGTTGTCGGCGAGAACATCGGCGCCGTAGCGATCGGCCACCCGGCGATCGTAGGGAGCGCAGGGCCACGGATGCCGTCTGCCAACCGCGACACGCCGCGAGAGAACAAACACATTCGATCCCCTGGGATCGTATCGCTGGCATCCGGGGGCGTCCTGCGCAATGATGACGCCCCATGAGCACAGGCTTGACGATCATTGTCCCGGTGATCGCCGCACTGCTGGCGACGGCGGGCTGCGGCACCCACCGAGTAGAAGCCGGCCGCCGGCGGCCAGTCCGGTCAGTCCGGTCAGTGTGACAAGACCGCACTGAAAACCCTCAAGCCCGGCACCCTGACATTCGGCACCGATCAGCCGGCCTACCCGCCCTGGTTCGTCGGCGACGTGCCCTCGAACGGCAAGGGATTCGAGTCCGCGGTGGCCTACGCCGTCGCCGGGAAGCTGGGATACCAGCCCGGCGAGGTGGAGTGGGTGCGGGTGCCGTTCAACGCGGCCATCGCTCCCGGCCCGAAGACCTTCGACGCCAACCTCAACGAGTTCTCGATCACCGAGGAGCGCACGAAGGCCGTCGACTTCTCCTCGCCGTACTACGACGTGACCCAGGCCGTCGTCGCTGTGAAGTCGTCACCGGCGGCGAAGGTGACGACGCTGGAGGCCTTGCGGGGGCTCAGACTCGGCGCGCAGGTGGGCAGCACCAGTTACAACGCCGCCAAGGCACTGGGCAGCAGCCAGCCGATATCGGTCTACAACAACAACGACGACGCCAAGGCGGCGCTCACCAACGGTCAGATCGATGCCCTCGTGCTCGACCTGCCGACCGCGTTCCAGGTCCAGGCGGACCTGCCTGATGGCCAGATCGTCGGGCAATTGCCCGACGGTGGCGAGAAACCCGAGCAGTTCGGCATCGTCCTGGACAAGAGCAGTGCGCTGACGTCATGCGTGTCGGGTGCGGTGGACGCGTTGCGCACCGACGGGACCCTGGCGGGCCTGCAGCAGCAATGGCTCAACGAGGCGGGTAACGCCCCGGACCTAAAGTGACCTACCGGCCCCCGGTCATGAAATGACCGCACCGGCCCAGGCTCTCGCGCTGACCGCACTGGCCGAGGAGCGACTGGCCTTCCGCCGGTCGCGCGCCCGGCGCTCAACCGGGATAGCACTGGTATCCACCGTGGTGTTCGCCGCCGTGCTGCTCGTCGCGACGACTGCGTCGCCGGGCTGGCCACGGGTCCGTGAATCCTTCCTCGACTGGCGGATCGGCTGGGAGAGCCTGCCGGCCATCCTGCAGGGACTCTGGCTCAACCTGCGGGTACTGGTGGTGTGCCAGATCCTCATCCTGATCATCGGCCTGACGCTCGCGGCGGTGCGGACCCTGCGCGGCCCGGTGTGGTTTCCGTTGCGCGCCTTGGCCACCGGGTATGTCGATCTGTTCCGCGGTCTGCCGCTGATCATCGTGCTGTACCTGGTCGGGTTCGGCTTGCCGGGATTGCGGTTGGCCGGCATCCCGAACAATCCGGTTCTGCTTGGCGGGTTGGCTTTGGTCCTGGTGTATTCCGCCTTCGTGGCCGAGGTGTTCCGGGCCGGAATCCAGTCCGTGCACCCCTCCCAGCTTTCGGCGGCCACGTCGCTGGGATTGAACTACCGTCAGATCATGCGACTGGTGGTCCTGCCCCAGGCCGCCCGCCGGGTTACCCCGGCGCTGTTGAATGATTTCGTTGCGCTGCAGAAGGATTGCGGCCTGATTTCGGTCCTGGGTGCCGTCGACGCGGTCCGGGCCGCGCAGATCCAAGTGGCCACCACCTACAACTTCACCCCCTATGTCGTCGCCGGGCTGTTGTTCGTCGCCCTGGCGGTGCCCTCGGCGCGGCTGGCGGACTGGGCGACGCGACGTGCGGCCACCCGGCAGGGCGCCCTGTGAGCGCCCCGGTTCTGTCGGTCCGCGGCCTGGTCAAGAGGTACGGCGAACGACTGGTCCTCAACGGGGTTGACCTCGACGTCGCCGAACACCAGGTCGTCGTGCTCATCGGGGCTTCCGGTTCCGGCAAGTCGACCCTGCTCAAATGCGTTGACCTGCTTGAAGATGTCGACGACGGGCAGATCATCCTGGATGGCCGTGACATCAGCGACCCGCGGGTCGACGCCGAGGCGTCCCGCCGCAGCATGGGCATGGTGTTCCAGTCGTTCAACCTGTTTCCGCACATGTCCGTCCTGCAGAACGTGACGCTGGCCCCCCGAGTCGTCTTCCGGCGCAACCGTTCCGACGCCGACGAGCGCGGTCGCGAACTCCTGGCTCGGGTCGGTCTGTCCGAGAAGGCGGACGCCTACCCGGACAAATTGTCCGGCGGTCAGCAGCAGCGGGTCGCCATCGCCAGGGCGCTGGCCTACGACCCGCGCCTGCTGTTGCTCGACGAGATCACCAGCGCGCTGGATCCCGAACTGGTCGGTGAAGTGCTCGACCTGGTCCGCGAACTCGCCGAGTCGGGCCGCACCATCGTCATGGCCACCCACGAAATGGGCTTCGCGCGTGAGGTTGCCCACACCGTCTGCTTCCTCGACGGCGGCCGGATCATCGAAGCCGGCAGCGCCGAGCAGGTCCTCACCGATCCTCAACACGAACGGACCCGGCAATTCCTGCGACGGGTCAACAACCGGCCCTAAAGCACGGCCGTGTCACGGATCAGAATCACTTAGGGCGTGTCTCCCGAATTGAAAGGTGTTGAACAGCGACGATTTCGCGGTGACACGTATGGGTGTGATTTCTGATGAGTTCTGGGCGGCTGTCGAATCGGTAATGCCCTCCGATGCGGGTAAGCGTGGTGGCAGGTTC
>CAIRCP010000228.1 GCA_903877095.1 uncultured Actinomycetes bacterium
GAACCTGCCACCACGCTTACCCGCATCGGAGGGCATTACCGATTCGACAGCCGCCCAGAACTCATCAGAAATCACACCCATACGTGTCACCGCGAAATCGTCGCTGTTCAACACCTTTCAATTCGGGAGACACGCCCTAAGCGGTCCGCCGGTTTTCGGGGCGCCGGACGCCGGGGGCGCGCACCGCGTAGTAGTGCTCAAGCAACTGATCGCAGATTCGCGGCCAACTGCGGTCGACGACGCTGCGGCGCGCATTCGCCGAGTAGCGCGGGCGCTGGGCGAGTAGGTGCTCGACCGACCGGCGCAGGCCTGATTCGAAGCCGTCCACCGGCAGCAGGACGCCGGTGCGGAACGGCGCCACCAGATCGCGCGGACCACCCGCGTCCGGCGCCACCACCGGCACACCGGAAGCCAGCGCCTCCTGGATCGTCTGGCAGAACGTTTCGTGCTCCCCGGTGTGGACGAAGACGTCCATGCTGGCGAACGCGGCCGCCAGCGGCTCGCCGTGGAGGGCACCGGTGAACACCGCCGAGGGCATCAGGGCTTGCAGCTTCATCCGATCGATGCCGTCGCCGACGATCACCACCTGTATGTCGTCCCGGCCGGCGAGCACCGCCAGGCGCTCCACGTGCTTCTCCGGCGCGAGCCGCCCGACGAACCCCACGATCGGCCTGCCGTCGGGCGACCACTGGGTGCGCAGGACGTCGCTGCGCGCCGACGGGGCAAATCCGGTGGAGTCCACGCCTCGTGCCCAATGATGCACGCGCGGAACGCCGTTGGCTTGCAGGCTCTTGATGGAAGCACTCGACGGCGCCAGCGTCCGGTCCGCGAGCGCATGCAGGTGGCGGATCCACGCCCACGCCGCCGGGGCGGCGAAGCGCACTCCGTAACTGCCGGCGAAGCCGGCGATGTCGGTCTGATAGACGGCCACCGTCGGAATGCCGAGGCGGCGCGCCGCCAACAGTCCGCCGTAACCGAGCAAGGCCGGCGAAGCCAGATGCACCACATGCGGATCGAATCCGCGCAGCACCCGCAACAACTCGGGTCGTGGCACACCGAGGGGAAGGGAGGTCACCCCGGGGAAAATCCGGGACGGCACGCGATGGACGCGGACGCCGTCGCACACCCGTTCCGCGGGTCGTTCGCCGCGGGGATTGTCCGGGGCGATGACGAGGGATTCGTGCCCGGTCCGGTGCAGATGTTCAAGAACCCGCAGCACCGAATTCGAGACACCGTTGACGTTGGGAAGGAACGACTCGGCGACTATGGCAACGCGCACAGTGTCACGATGCGCCGGTCACATGTCGGCGAGGTTGCAGCCAGGGATATGTCATCCGTCCAATCGGAAAGCATTGGCACCCAACCCGTTCACCACAGCGCCGCATCCTCCGGGGCATACCTGCCTTCGTCAGCCACGGTCGCCCCGGCGGGCAAGGGTGGGCTACGGTCGAGCGGTGAGTGACAACCCGTTCAACCCCGCCCTGTGGACCACCGTCGAGGGCTTCGGAGATCTCACCGACATCACCTACCACCGGCATATCCGCGACGGCCGGCGCCGGCCGACGGTGCGCATCGCGTTCGACCGGCCCGAGGTGCGCAACGCCTTCCGCCCGCACACCGTCGACGAGTTGTATCGCGCGCTCGACCATGCCCGGATGTCTCCCGACGTCGGGGTGGTGCTGCTGACCGGTAACGGCCCGTCGGCCAAGGACGGCGGCTGGGCGTTCTGCTCCGGCGGCGATCAGCGCATCCGCGGGCGCAGCGGCTACCAGTACGCCGAAGGAGAGACGGCCGAGACCGTCGATCCGGCCCGCGCCGGCCGGTTGCACATTCTGGAAGTGCAGCGACTGATCCGGTTCATGCCCAAACCGGTGATTTGCCTGGTCAACGGCTGGGCCGCGGGCGGCGGTCACAGCCTGCACGTGGTCTGCGACCTCACCCTGGCCAGCCGTGAGCACGCCCGGTTCAAACAGACCGATGCCGACGTCGGCAGCTTCGACGGCGGATACGGCAGCGCCTACCTGGCCCGCCAGGTGGGCCAGAAGTTCGCCCGGGAGATCTTCTTCCTGGGACGGCCGTACACCGCCGAGCAGATGCACCGCATGGGCGCGGTCAACGAGGTGGTTGACCACGCCGACCTGGAGGACGTCGCGCTTGAGTGGGCCGCCGAGATCAACGGCAAATCGCCTCAGGCACAACGGATGTTGAAGTTCGCGTTCAACCTCCTCGATGACGGGCTGGTGGGCCAGCAGCTCTTCGCCGGCGAGGCGACCCGGCTGGCGTACATGACCGACGAGGCGGTCGAGGGCCGCGACGCGTTCCTGGAGAAGCGCGAGCCGGACTGGACGCCGTTCCCCCGCTACTTCTAACCCTCCATAGACTCAAATGTTGTGACTCCCCTGCGCCGGCTCACCGAAGCGATCGCTCTCACCGGCATGCGCCCACCGCTGAGCGTTCCGGCCCGCACCAGAATCAGGCTGCGCGGCAAGCGCGTCCTGATCACCGGGGCGTCGTCGGGCATCGGCGAGGCCGGCGCCGAGGCGTTCGCCGCCGAAGGTGCGGAAGTGATCGTCGTGGCCCGGCGGGCCGATCTGCTGGAAGGCCTGGCGCAGCGCATCGCCGACGCCGGCGGAACCGCCTCCGCGATCCCGTGCGACCTGGCCGACCTCGACGCCGTCGACGAACTGGCCGACACCGTCGAAACGCGGTTCGGCGGGGTGGACATTCTGGTCAACAACGCCGGCCGGTCGATCCGCCGGCCGCTGGCGGAGTCACTGGACCGCTGGCACGACGTCGAGCGGACCATGACGCTGAATTACTACTCGCCGCTACGGCTGATCCGCGGTCTGGCACCCGGCATGATCCAGCGCGGCGACGGCCACATCATCAACGTGGCGACGTGGGGAGTGCTCAGCGAGGCGCCTCCACTGTTCGGGGTGTACAACGCCTCCAAGGCGGCGCTGAGCACCGTGAGCCGGGTGATCGAGACCGAGTGGGGCAACCGGGGTGTGCACTCGACCACGCTGTACTACCCGCTGGTGGCCACTCCGATGATCTCGCCGACCAAAGCCTACGAAGGGATGCCGGCGCTGAGTTCCCGCGAGGCCGCGCAGTGGATGATCGACGCCGCCCGGCGCCGCCCGGTGCGCATCGCACCGCGTTTCGGCGTCGGCGCGCGGGCGCTGGACCTCGTCGCCCCCGGGATGCTCAACACGGTGCTCAAGCGCCAACGGATGCAGCCGCGCTGAGGTAGACACGAAGCATGGAGATCCTCGCCAGCCGGATGCTGCTGCGACCGGCCGACTACCAGACTTCGCTGGCCTTCTACCGCGACCGCATCGGTCTGGCGATCGCGCGCGAATACCCCGGTGGCACTGTCTTTTTCGCCGGTCAGTCGCTGATCGAAGTGGCCGGTCACGGTCGGCCGGACGACGCCGGCGGCACCTTCGCCGGGGCGTTGTGGCTGCAGGTTCGCGACCTCTACGCCGTACAGATCCAGTTGCGCGAGCGCGGGGTGGAGATCGCCCGGGAAGCACGTCAGGAGCCGTGGACCCTGCATGAGATGCACGTTGTGGACCCAGACGGGGTGACCCTGATCTTCGTGCAGGTTCCGGAGAGCCACCCGTTGCGCCGGGCGGCGCCGATCACATAGCGGCTGAGTTACCGGCCGTCCTGCCTACCGGCCGTCCTCCAAGGGCCAACCCACCGAGGCCAGTCGCGCGGCGACCTGTTGCATCTCCTCGGGGTTGGGTTCCTTCTCGGTGACCTCGTGGATCGCTTCTCGGATCTGCTGCTCGGTCACCGGGGTGTCGATGTCGGTTTGGCGCGCGATGGAGCGCGCGGCCTTGACGATTTCCTCGTCGGTCAGCGACCGCATGAGCAGCGCCAGCAGCGGGAAGTAATCCTTCGGCGGCACGCCGTGCGGATAGCCCTCATGAAGCCACCCGACGACGTTGTCGACGAAGCCATCATGATTCTCGACAGACATGACGATTACCTCGCTACTTCTTCGCAAGCATGGGGAACAGATCGACCCCGAAGTGGTGGATGATGGTCGCCCTGGTGATCCACGCGACGCCGGTAACGATCACGAAGCCCACCAAGAGGAACAGCAGGATTCCGACGAATTTCAGCGGCGGGTTGGGCTTGTGGATGAGGTGGTCGGCCTCTTCGCCGCCGGCTCCGAAGGAATAGGCCAGCATCCCGGTGGCGAACAGCGCGGGCAACCCCGCTCCCAGCACCAACCCCACGATGAGGACTTTGAAGATCGATTCCAGATAGTTCATCGGTGCGTCCCCTTTCAGACCGGTGTCTTCGGCTGCTGCGTCTTGGGCAGCTGCGGATTCGTCTTGGTGGTCTTCGTCTTGGTGGCCGCGGCCTCGCGCACGTGGGCCGGCACCACCGAGTTCGTCGACTCGTCCCAGTCGGCGTTGACGTTGCTGTGGTCGACCTTCTGCTGCTGGGCCCGCCACCGCATGTAGAACGAGGCGCCCACCAGGATCACGAAGATGACTCCGTCACCGGCCAGGCGAGACCCGGTCGCCTCCTTGATGACGTGGGAGAGCCAGTACGACAGGGCACCGACCAGGGCGGCAGCCGGCAGAGTCACCAGCCAGGCGACGGCCATCCGGCCCGCGACGGCCCAGCGCACCTGAGCGCCCGGCTTGCCGACGCCGCTGCCGAGGATCGATCCGGTCGCGACGTGCGTCGTGGACAGTGCCATACCGGCCGCGCTGGAGCTGAGGATGATCGCCGCCGATGAGGCCTCGGCGGCCAGACCCTGCGGCGACTCGATCTCCACCAGGCCCTTGCCGAGGGTGCGGATCACCCGCCAGCCACCGAGGTAAGTTCCCAGACCGATCGCGAAGGCGCAGCTGGCGATCACCCATATCGGCAGGCCGTCGTTCTTGACGTCGCCGGTCAGATGCCCGGTGGTGATCAACGCCAGAGCGATGACGCCCATCGTTTTCTGGGCGTCATTGGTTCCGTGTGCCAGGGCGACCAGCGACGCCGTCGCGATCTGCCCCCAGCGGAAACCGGCCTCCCGGCGGCGCTTGAGAACCCGTTGAGTGATGCGATAGACCAGCCAGGTGCCGCACGCGGCGACAAGTCCGGCGATCAGCGGCGCCGCGACCGCCGGGATGAGGACTTTCTGGGTGACACCAGGCCAGTTCACGCCCTTCATGCCGAGCGCAGCCAGGCCGGCACCGATCAGACCGCCGAACAGCGCGTGCGAGGAGCTCGACGGGATACCGAACAGCCAGGTCAGCAGATTCCACAGGATCCCGCCGATCAGGCCGGCGAAGATGATCGTCAGCCCCATCGAGGCGTCGATCCCGGGCAGGAGTTGCCCGGTCTTGGAGTCCTGAACCTTCAGGACCGACGTGGTGACCGTCACCGCCACCTCGACCGAGAGGAAGGCACCGACCAGGTTCAAGATGCCGGCGAGCACTACTGCGGTCTTCGGCTTGAGTGCGCCGGTGGCGATGGACGTCGCCATCGCATTCCCGGTGTCGTGGAAGCCGTTGGTGAAGTCGAAGGCCAACGCTGTGGCGATCAGCAGCACCAGGATGATCATCTCTGTCCCCATGCGGCCATTGTGCGGCGTCCGGAACTCGTTTGGCGAATAACCGCAAAACCTCGTCATGGCGGGCGAACTGGGAGTTTCCTACTTCCCATCAGGTATTCACCGGTTGTTCACCTTGGGTACGTCCAAACGTCGGCTGGAGTGGACAAACGGTTGGTCTGTACTCGTGCGGCCGGTTGCGGTCCCGCCCTAGAATCGGGTCGGGAGCGAACGGCGCCTGCGGGACGCCAGGCCGCGGACGGAGGTTATGCCGGTGAACCGATTTCTCACCAGCATCGTGACGTGGCTGCGGGCCGGCTACCCCAACGGCGTCCCACGCAACGACTACCTGCCCATTCTGGCCCTGCTCTCCCGGCGTCTCACTGCCGACGAGATCATCGAGGTAGCGCGCCAACTGCGACATCTGCCGCAGCCCGGCTTCGTCGACATCGGCGTCGAAATCCTGCGCATCACCAACGAACTGCCCAAACCCGTCGACGTAGACCGAGTGCGTGCCAAACTCGCTGCTTTCGGGTGGCCGCTGGACGATCCGCGCGAGGCCGAGGAGGCCGGATAGCCACGCTGAGAGCGCTGGTCATCCCGCCCGGGCCATCAGCGTTGTCCCTGCTCGCGGCGGTCGCAGGCTTGCTCGACGGCCGCGAAGGCGCGCTGGTGCCGGTGCCTTCCGGCGATCTGCGCGAAACCGAACTTCTGACGACGTCGTTGCGCGTCGGCGAGGAGATCGACGACGAGGTCGCCCTGGTGGTGTCGACGTCCGGAACCACCGGGACTCCGAAGGGCGCGATGCTGACCTCGACGGCGCTGATCGCGAGTGCTTCGGCCACCCACGACCGCCTCGGCGGCCCCGGCCGGTGGCTACTTGCGCTACCGGCGCACCACATCGCCGGAATGCAGGTACTGGTGCGCAGCGTCCTCGCGGGCACCGTGCCGGTCGGCATGGACCTCTCCGACGGTTTTGACGTCGATGAACTGCCAAGAGCCGTCAGCGAACTCGGCTCCGGCCGGCGCTACACGTCGCTGGTTGCCAATCAGCTGGCCAAGGCGCTGGCCGTTCCGGCAGCTGCCGCAGCCCTGACCGAACTCGACGCCGTCCTGCTCGGCGGTGGACCGGCGCCCCGGCCGGTGCTGGACGCCGCAGCCGAGGCCGGCGTCACCGTGGTGAGCACCTATGGCTCCAGCGAGACCGCCGGCGGTTGCGTGTACGACGGCCTGCCACTGGACGGGGTGGAGATCCGCATCGACGGGACGGACCCAGCGGGCTGCGGGCGCATCGTGATCGGCGGCGCCACCCTGGCCCGGGGGTACCGCAACCCGCCGGAGCCCGACCCCTTCGCCGAACCCGGGTGGTTCCGCACCGACGACGTCGGCGCGTTCGACGCATCCGGCCGGCTGACGGTGCTCGGCCGGGCCGACGACGCCATCAGCACCGGCGGACTGACGGTCATGCCGTCGGTGGTCGAAGCGGCGCTGGCGCGGCATCCGGCCGTGGCCGAGTGTGCGGTCTTCGGCGTGGCCGACGACCGGCTCGGGCAGCGTGTGATCGCGGCGGTGGTGGCCGCCGCGCCGTCGTGCCCGCCGACGGCCGGCGAAATACGCGACTTCGTCGGCGAGTCACTCGGCCGCACCGCCGCGCCCCGTGAGGTTGTTTTCGTTGCCGAGTTGCCCCGCCGCGGCATCGGCAAGATCGACTACCGCGCTCTGCGCGAGATGTACGGGGGCGCTCTGCGCGAGATGTACGGGGGCGCTCTGCGCGAGATGTACGGGGGCGCTCTGCGCGAGATGTACGGGGGCGCTCTGCGCGAGATGCACGGGGGCGCGCTGCCCGAGACGTACAGGGGCGCGCTGCCCGAGCGGTATCGGGCGCCGTGACGAAACCGTTACGATATCCCAGGTCGGAACACTTGGCCGTTAGGCTCGAATGATGAATGCCCGGGTGTTGATCGCCGACGACGATGCCGTGGTTCGCGATGTCGTCCGGCGTTACCTCGAGCGCGACGGCATCGAAGTTCGGGTGGCCGGCGACGGCACCGAAGCCCTGCGGGTGCTGGGTACCGAGCGGATCGACGTGGCCGTGCTCGATGTGATGATGCCCGGGCCCAACGGCTTGTCGCTGTGCCGGACCCTGCGCCAGGGCGGCGACTACACGATTCCGGTGATCCTGCTGACCGCCCTGAGTGAAGAGGACGACCGGATCGCCGGCCTGGAGGCCGGCGCCGACGACTACGTGACGAAGCCGTTCAGCCCGCGCGAGTTGGCACTGCGGGTCCGCTCGGTGCTGCGCCGGGCGCCGTCTACGCCGTCGACCGTTCCGCTGGAGATCACCGTCGGCCAACTCAGCGTGTCGACGGCGGCGCGGTCGGTGACCGTCGGCGGCGATCCGGTGGGGCTGACCAACCGGGAGTTCGACCTGCTGCTGTTCTTCCTGACCCATACCGACACCGTCTTCTCCCGCGAGGAGTTGCTCAAACGGGTGTGGAACTGGGACTTCGGTGACCTCTCAACGGTCACGGTGCACGTGAAGCGGTTGCGGTCCAAACTCGGAGACCACCACCGCGTCCAGACCGTCTGGGGCCGCGGCTACCTGTGGCAGGGTGACGCCGCCGGCGGCGGTGATCGTGCCTTCGCATGACCTGAGTTCCATCACGCTGCTGGCGCTGGGCGGATCGTTGCCGGTGGTGCTGTTGGGCGGCCTGATCATCAAGCTGGCCCGGTCGTGGTCGATCACCGTCAGCATGGTTGCGCTGGTGCTGATCCCGACACTGGCCACGTTGGCCGGGGTGTTCAGCGCCAGCAGGTTCATGACCGGCGGCACATTCGGGACCATCGCCGTGGTGCTGATGATCGTGGCGGTGGTGACCCTGCCGGCCGCGGTCATGCTGGCCCGTTATCAAGCCCGAAGGACTGTGTGGGAGCAGGCGATTCAGGACGCCGAGCAGGCCGCTGAGCAGTCCCGCAGGCAGCTGGTTGCCTTCGTCAGTCACGACCTGCGCACCCCGCTGGCCGGGATCCGGGCGCTGTCGGAGGCCATCGCCGACGGGATCGTCAGCGACGACGAGGTGCGGGTGGAGGCCCGCCGGATCGAGCAGGAGAGCGTGCGGCTCTCCGAGATGGTCGACGACCTGTTCGAGATGGCCAAGATCAACGCCGGTGCGGTCACCGCGCCCTACGAGCGGGTGGCGCTGGACGAAGTCGTTGGAGACGTCGTCAACACCCACCGGATCGCTGCGGAGCGGGCCGGGGTGACGCTGAACGTCGACGTGCCCGCCGCCCCGGTGCGGGTGATCGGCAGTGACCGCGCGCTGGTGCGGGTGCTGTCGAATCTGGTGGCCAATGCGATCGCGCACACTCCGGCCGGCGGCACGGTGCGACTGGCGGTCGGCGCCGACACCGAGGGGGCCTGGGCGCGGGTCGACGACACCGGGGTGGGCATCGACGCCGACGACCTGCCGAGGGTGTTCGACGTCGCCTACCGCGGGTCGAATCACCGAGTGCCGCGATCGGATTCGTCGCTTCCCAGCGGGTCGGGCCTGGGGCTGGCCATTGCGGCCGGACTGGTCCGCGCGCACCGCGGTTCGTTGTCGGCCCACAATCTCGACCGCGGCGCCCGCTTCGAAGTGCGCCTACCCCTGGCTGCGGGTTAAGCCAGCCCAGCGGCACCGGCCCGCAGGACGCTTTCACAACGCACCGCGAGTTCGCGACGGCTGGTCCCGGGCAATTGTAGCGGACCCACCGAGAGTTCGACCACCGTGCCGCGGGCGGCGACGATTCGCTTCACCGACGCCCACAGGCTGTCGTCGCCGAAGAAGGCGGCGACCGTTGAGGGCCGGCCGTCGCGGTAGCGGTAGGCCAGGCATACCGGCTGCACCGGCCGGCCGGCGCGCACTGCCGCCTCGAACACCGCGGGCCGAAAGGTTCCACTGTGCCGGCCGCAGAACGTGGTGCCCTCGGGAAAGGCGACGACGGTCGCGCCCCGGCTCAGGCGTTCGGCGACCGCGTCGACCACCGGCGGCAGCCGGCGCAAGCTGCGCCGCTCGATGGGGATGACGCCCATCATCCGGGCTGCCCGTCCGATGCCGGGCCAGTCCACCAGGTCGGCGCGGGCCACAAAGCTGCCGGGCAGGACCGCCCCGACGGCGAAGACGTCGACCCAGGATGTGTGGTTGCTGACCACCAGGATCCCGGACAGATTTCGGAGCGGGTTCCCGCTCAGTTGAATCCGCACACCGACGCAGAGCAGCACGAGTCGGCAGTAGCGCCGTTGCAGACCGGCCCGCCGGGGCAGCGGGACAGCTAGCAGCGGCACGGCCAGCAGCACCAGCGTCACCGCGATGATCCGTCGCGCCGAGCGGAGGGAGACCAGCACGGGCGATTCGCCATGGGCACCGGGCAGGCACCGCTCGTCGCACACCGTCCGCGGGAACCAGGCGTGCTCGATACGGTCAGGCAGTGCGGTCGTCACCGGGCCGCCGCCGAACGCAGGCGGAGCAGGTAGCGAATATCGGCAGTGCGCTTGTCCAGCAGGGCCGGGAAGTCACCGACGCCGAATTCCGGGTCGTGGGCCGGCTCACCGCAGACCTTGGCGCCCAGTCGCAGGTATCCGCGCATCAGCGGGGGGATCGTCGGTCGCGCCGGCGGCTCGATCTCGTCGAGGGTGCGACCGTCGACGCTCACCGGCCGGTACGGGTGGACGGTGAAGTGCGGCGGCGCCGCATGCCGAGTCTGGACGAAGTCGCGGACACCCCGGATGCGGCTGCCCGGCGCGCCCTCACCGAACACCGGAACCGAGACGCAGCCCGTCACGTAGTCGTAGCCGCACCGGTCCAGGTAGGCCAGTATTCCGGTCCACATCATCAGCACGACGGCGCCGTTGCGGTGGTCGTTGCGCACCACCGCGCGGCCCATCTCCACCAGCGACGGACGCAGGGAGTCCAATGCGCTGATCTCGAATTCCGTTGCGGTGTATAGCCCGCCGGCCGCTATCGCCCCGGGCGGGGGCAGCATCCGGTAGCAGCCGACGATATCGCCGGTCAGCTCGTCCCGGACCACGAGGTGGTCGCAGTATTCGTCGAAACGATCGGCGTCGATGCCGTCGTCGTTGCGCAGGCCGAATCCCGGCTCCGGCTCGGTGGAGAACACCGTGTACCGCAGGCGCTGCACAGCGGCGACATCGCCGGGATCGGTCGTGAGCAGCAGGGTGTAGCGCGGAGAGCCGGTCGGACTGTCATCGGAGTCGGGCGGGGCGATGAGTACAGATGGGGTGCTCATGGTGACCACGATGGCCGCAGTGTCTGGCGAGATGGCTACCGAAAGGTGTTGTGTCGGTGTATAAATCGTGACGACTGGCGCGCAATACCGCCGATCAGGAGAACAGCTGGTTAACGAGACGCGTCGGATCGTCGAGACCCGGCGTTCCGGCCAGCGCGATCACGACGATCCGCCCCGGCTCACCGTCCCGCCAGGCGGCGTCGGTGGTGATGCTGGTCCGGGTGGCGACCCGGTGGACGACGGTGCGCCTGTGGGGCGACTCCTCAAGTCGCAGAATCCCTTTGACCCGCAACACCCCGTCCGGCAGGTCGTCCAGCAGCCGTCCGAGCCGCTCCCGGGCCACCGGGCGGTCGACGGTCGCGCTGACACTGACGTAGTCATGCCCGGGGTCGTGTCCGTGGTCGGCCGGCGACTGCTTCGGTGGCGCAGTGGGATCCAGTCCGAACAGCACCGCCGGCGCGACGTCGCCGTCGCGGGCGTGCAGCACCGGAACCCCGGGGGCGACCTGCATCAGCCACGCGTCGAGATCGCCGAGCTGGTCGGCCGAAACCAGGTCGATCTTGTTGAGCACCAGGACGTCAGCACCGGCCAGTTGCCGACGGATCGTGCGGCCGACAATGGGGTGTCGCTCCCGCCGGCGCACCGTCTCGGCATCGAGGACCGCCACCACCCCGTCGAGGTCGAAGCCGGGTGTCAACGCGTGGTGGGCGATCGGGGCCGGATCAGCGATCCCGCTGGCCTCGATAACGATGCGATCGGGCGGAACGTCCCGGTCGCGCACCGACCACAGCGCCGTCATCAGATCGCTGCCGATGCGACAGCAGACGCAGCCGTTGGTCAGTGTGATGGTGTCACCATCCGCGGCGGCGATCAGGTCGCCGTCGATGCCGATCTCCCCGAAGTCGTTGACCAGCATGGCGATCCGCCGTCCGCCGGCCTGGCGCAGCACCTGGTTGAGCAGGGTGGTCTTCCCCGAGCCCAGGTAGCCGCCGACGACGGTGACCGGGATGGGTGCCCTCACCCGTGCGCGGCCTCGAACGGGACCCCGCCCACCACGGTGCCCCACACAGCGACGTCGCGGATCTTCATCGGGTCGACGTCCAGCGGTGAGTTTGCGAGTACCGCGAAGTCGGCGAACTTGCCCGCCTCGATCGACCCGATCTCGTGATCCATATGCAGCTGGAACGCGCCGCCGATGGTGGCCGCGTGCAGCGCCTCATAGGGCGTGATCTTCTCGTATTCGCCAAGCACCCGGCCGCTGGGCGTCAGCCGGTTCACCGCGCACCACATCGTCATCAGGTGTCCGATCGGGGTGACGCCGGAGTCGCTGTGGAACGACAGCGGGACATTGTTGTCGAGGGCCGTTCGGCACGCCCACATCCCGCGGGTTCGCTCGGGCCCCATGGTGAATTCGTAGTGCTGATCGCCCCAGTACCAGATGTGGTTGGTGAAGATGTTGGCGCAGATGCCCAACCGGCCCATCCGGCGGTACTGGGCCGCGGTGGTCATCTGGGAGTGCTGCAGCACGTGCCGATGGTCCAGCCAGGCGTCGGTGCGCAGCACCTCTTCGACAGCGTCGATGAACACCTCCCCAGCCCCGTTGCCATTGCAGTGGCAATGCACATTGAGCTTGCGGGCGTGGAAGGCCTTCACCGCGGCCAGCAGGTCCTCGGGGGAGAACATCAGCAGTCCGTGGTCCTCGCCGGTGAAATACCCCGGCTCCATCACGACCGCCGTCCAGCCCTGGATGGACCCGTCGGCCACCAGTTTGATGCCGGGTGCGCGCAACTTGTCGGACTCGATGTCGCGCAGTGTCACCGCGGCCTGCGCCACGGCGTCGTAGTCAGCGGTGTGGCCGGGCATGGCGGGGAGGTTGTACAGCACCATCCGCACCGGAAAGGCCGCGTCGTTGACGGTCTCCTGCCACACCTTGACTTGATCTGGCTGGATCAACAGCGCCCCGACCAGTTCGGTGGAGGTCGTCACCCCCGCATTGCGGCACATTGCTGCATGAATCTGGATCGGCTTCGGCCCGAGGCCTGATGCGAACATCTTCTCGAACGCGGCCTTGGCCAGCATCATCGCCGGCGCTTCCTGCAATTCGCCGTTGAGTTGACCGTCTGGATCCCTGCCCACACCGGGTGTCGGACTGTCCTTGGTGATGCCTTCAGCGTCCAGTAGTGCGGTGTTCACGGTCGCCAGATGGCCACTGGCGTGCCGGACGAACACCGGACGGGTGGTCGACACCTGATCCAGGTCCCGCTTGGACAGCCGCGGCAGGTCCGGAAAATAGATGGGATCGAAACCGTTGGCCACCAACGGTTCTCCATCTTGAAGCTTGGCGTCCTCCTCTTTCAGCCGCGCGATGAGATCCTCGTAGCTGCGGATCGCCGCCGTGCTGGTGCCGTCGGACAACGGATAGGGGTGGTAACCGACATACGGCGCAAGTTCGTTGGCGCTGTCCATGGTGTGGCCATGCGCCTCGACGAAACCGGGCACCAGCACATGATCGGCGAATCGGTCGTCGACGGTCGCTTCACCCCAGGCCTGGCACTCTTTCAGAGTGCCTGCGCAGAGGATGCGTCCGTCCCGCACCGCGACCGCCTGCGCCTCCGGGTTGGCCGGGTTCATCGTGACGATTTTGCGGGCGGTGAAGATGGTTGTCATAAGCGCGAACCTAGGTCACCGTCGTTCGCGACGGACCAGTAGCTGAAAAACGACGATCAGTCGTCGAGTGTGCGGGACAGCCGCTCGGCGGCGTTGACGTAATCCTCGATGAACTCCATGACGACCTCACGCGCAGGCTTGATCTTGTTCATCAAGCCGACTCCCTGGCCGACCCAGTACGTCGAGAGTGCCTGCGCCCCAGGGTGACCGCCGGCGGCGAGCTTATCGATCCGGCGCAGCGCCGGTTCGGCGATCATCGCCTGCAACGGTAGCGGCAGGGGTTGGCGGCCCTTGGGGTTCGGCGCCCAGGCGTCGGTCCAATCGGAGCGCAGTTGCCGCGACGGCTTGCCGGTGCGACCGGCGGAGCGCACCGTGTCGCGCGAGGACGCCGCCAGCATCTTCTGTTTGGTGTACGGCGCGGTCTCGGCCTCCTCGGTGGTAAGCCACACCGACCCGGTCCAGGCGCCGGCCGCACCCATCGCCACACAGGCCGCCATCTGTCGGCCGGTGACGATGCCGCCGGCAGCAAGCACCGGAACGTCCTTGCCGCCGGGGATTTCGGCGATGGCGTCGAGCACCTCGGGAATGAGCACCAGGGTCGTCACCTCGCCGCAGTGCCCACCCGCCTCGGTGCCCTGCACCACGATCAGGTCAACCCCGGCCTGCACCTGCTTGATGGCGTGCTCCTTGGCGCCCACCAGTGCGGCGACCGGAATGCCGCGCTCCTTGCCCGCCTGGATCATGTAGTCCGGCGGCACGCCGAGGGCGTTGGCCATCATCTTGATCGGGTGGTTGAGCGCGACGTCGAGCAGGCCCTTGCCGGTGTCGCCGCCGAGGGCCGATGAGCCGACGCGCAGCTCTTCGGGGTCGATGTCGTGGGTCTGGAGAAGTTCGTTGATGAATTCGCGGTGCTCCGCCGGGATCCGCTCGGCGAGCTGGTCACGGGTGAGGTTCTCGCCCTTGCCCTCGTATTTGGCCGGGACGATGATGTCCACGCCGTAGGGCTTGCCGTGGACATGCTGATCGATCCACGTGAGTTCCTGTTCGAGCTGATCAGGCCGGAAGGCCACCCCGCCGAGCACGCCGAACCCGCCGGCATTGGTCACCGCGGCGACCACGTCGCGACAGTGGCTGAAGGCGAAGAGCGGGAAGTCGATGCCGTACTGCTCACAGATCGGTGTCTTCACCAGCCCAGTATGCGTGGCCCGGGTGAAGTGGAGGTGATTGACTCTGCCCTTGTGTTGCTGAGCCGAAAACTCGGGCCCGACGGGCCCGCCGGGGTCCGGGTTGCGACCGCAGGGGTCGTGGGCATCGCCGCCTTCATCGCCTGGAGAGGTCCGCACGTCAACTCGGCCTATGCACCCGCCGTCGGATGGATCACCGCCTCCACGATCTACCTGGTGTGGACCTGGCTGCTGCTCTGGCGGATGGACACCGCCGCGACCCGCGATCATGCGCGCAATCACGAGAAGGACGCCACCAGCACCCCGGCCCACATCCTGGTCATGACCGCCAGCCTGGCCAGCCTCGCCGGCGTCGGCTACCTGCTTGGGGCCACCCACGCCCCTGAAGGACACCCCCCGGATGTGCCTGCCGGGGCGGTCGGGGTGCTCAGCGTCGCCGCGTCCTGGTTCGCCGTCCACACCGTCTACGCACTGCGCTACGCCCAGTTGTATTACACCGCTCCGGACCCGGATCAGCCGGGCATCGACTTCAATGGCGAGAGACCCGCCTATCCCGACTTCGCCTACCTGGCTTTCACGGTCGGCATGTGTTACGGGGTTTCTGACACCAGCCTGACCGCCCGGCGCATGCGGACGACGGTCCTGTCCCATGCCATGGTGTCCTACCTGCTCGGTGCGGTCATCATCGCCATCACCCTCAACGTGGTGGTCGGGCTGACGAACTGAGCACCCGTGCGACGATTACCGGCATGGCAACCGTCGCGCAATGGGTCGAGGGCGCCCGTCCGCGCACTCTGCCCAATGCCGTCGCCCCGGTGATCGTCGGTACCGGCGCGGCGGCCTGGCTGGACTCGGCGGTGTGGTGGAAAGCCCTTCTGGCGCTGGCGGTTTCGGTGTCTCTGATCGTCGGCGTGAACTACGCCAACGACTACTCGGACGGCGTCCGCGGCACTGACGACGAGCGGTCCGGACCCCTGCGACTGGTCGGCTCCAAGGTCGCGGCGCCGCGTGCGGTGCTCGCCGCCGCGGTGGCGAGCCTGGCCGTCGGTGCGATTGCGGGCGTCGCTCTGGCCCTGGTCAGCGCACCGTGGCTGATCGCCGTCGGGGCGGCCTGCATCGCCGGCGCCTGGCTCTACACCGGCGGTTCCCGCCCGTACGGGTACGCCGGCTTCGGCGAGATCGCGGTGTTCGTGTTCTTCGGCCTGGTCGCGGTGCTGGGCACCCAGTACACCCAGGCCCTGCGCGTCGACTGGGTGGGCGGGGCCGCAGCCGTCGCCACCGGGGCGTTGTCGTCGGCGGTGCTGGTGGCCAACAACCTTCGCGACATCCCCACCGACCGGGTCGCCGGCAAGATGACGCTGGCGGTGCGCCTCGGCGACGCCCGCACCCGCACCCTCTACCTGGCACTGCTCGCGGTGGCCGCGGTGTTGACCGTGGCATTGATGCGGGCCACCCCCTGGTGTGCGCTGGGATTGCTGGCGGCGCCCCTGGCTGTGAAAGCCGCCCGTCCGGTGCGCTCCGGTAAGGGCGGACGCGACCTCATCCCCGTGCTGCGCGACACCGGGCTGACGATGCTGGTGTGGTCGATCGCGGTGGCCGGCTCGCTCGTCCTGGGTTGAGTCGCACCGACTCTGCACTCAGAGCGCCATCCGGGCGAGCAACGCTGATCTGGGCACAGAGTCGACGTTTTACTTCTCCGGGGAGTCCTCGCCGCGCAAGCGCGCTTGCAACTGGTCCCGGTCGGTGCGGCGGCGTTCGTCAACCGCGGCGATGCCGGTGGTGGCCCGGCGGCGCAGCGGCGCCAGCAGCCAGATTCCCAGCGGCAGGGCCAGGATGATCGCGAACAGCATCGCGATGACGAGCGGGAACTCCCGGATGCCGAGTAGGCGCGCCGCGTAGAAGATGACCGCCGTCAGCGCCACCACCAGCAGCAGCCGCGCCAGCGTATAGATCACCACGTCGCGCACCATGCGCCCGGTGGCGCCGCCTTCCTGATTCTCCGTCACGGCGGGAAGCCTACCGACGCGCGTATATTCGGACCAAGGAGGTTCTGGTGGTTTACCTGCTGCTCATCGTGGTCGTCGCGACACTCGCCTATATCGCCATGCGGGCCATCCGGGCCAACGCCCACCGCCCACCGACGCGGGTGATCGGCCCCGACGACGACCCCGATTTCCTGTGGCGGCTCAGCCAAGGCGACAACAACCCGCGGTAGCCCTAGTTCACTCCCGCGTAGGAGTGCAGGCCGACGGTCACCAGGTTGATGAAGAACAAGTTGAACACCATCGCCACGAATCCGACGACGTTGATCCACGCCGCCTTCCTGTCGCGCCAACCCGCCGTCGACCGGGCGTGCAGGTACGCCGCGTAAACCACCCAGGCGATGAACGACACGGTCTCCTTGGGGTCCCAGCCCCAGAAGCGGCCCCACGCCTCCTCGGCCCAGATGGCCCCGAAGATGACGCCGAAACCGAAAACCGGGAACCCGAAGATCGTGGTGCGGTAGGCGATCCGGTCGAGAGTCTGCGCGTCGGGAAGCCGCCCGGCGATCCGGGCCAGGAGTCCATCACGGCCCGGTTCGGCGTACTTCGAGGTCTTGAGCAGGAACAGCATGCTGGCCACGCCGGCGACCAGGAACACCCCGGAACCCAGGCTGACCACCGAGACGTGGATCGGCAGCCAGTAGGACTGCAGCGCGGGCATCACCGGCGCGGCGTTGGTGTAGAGCCACTTGCCGGAGATCGTCAGCAGGATCAGCACCGGCACCAGCACGAACACCCATAGCGCGCGGTACTGCGGTTTGCGCAGCACCACCGCACCGGCCACCAGACCGCAGAAGCTGGTCAGGTTGATGAACTCGTACATGTTGCCCCACGGCACGCGGGCGGTGGCCAGGCCACGCAGCACGATGCAACCGAACAGCAGCGCGATGCCCAGATAGACCAGCGCCAGACCGGCCTTGCCGATCCGTTCTGCCAGCGGGGCGACCGAGGTGTCCGCGACGACGCCCGGGCCGTCATGGCCCGGTAGGACCGTCGACACTCCCCCGGCAGCGCTGCCCGATGTCGCGGCTCCGACCAGTTCACGCTGCTCCACGCGGCGTCCGCGGCTGGAGGCCAGTTCGACGGCCAGCATCAGCAGGGCCAGGACCATGACGATGACCGATGCGGTGAAAGCCCAGTCCGAGTACCGGGCCAGGCCGATATCGATGTGTTCGGTGTTCATGCGTCTCGCTCGGTGTTCATAGAGTGCGCTCGCTGTTCAGTATTTTCTGGCTGAGGGTGTCCAATTCCTCGCCCCAGCCGGAGTTGTCGGTGCGGGCCAGCCCGCCGAACTCGACATTGACGGTACCCGCCTCGAGCGGCTCCCGGAGCGGCTCAATGCGCGCCCACACCCGCCTTCTGCGCACCACCAGCGACACCAGCAGGCCCGCCATCATGGTCATCGCCGAGACCAGCACCCACACCTGAGCGGGGTCGTGCGACACCTGCAGGTTGACGAATTCTTTGGCGCCGTCGAACCGGACCACCGTGCCGTCGTCGAGGCGGACCTCCTGGCCGAGGCCCAGGTTGACCCGTTTGAGCTTGGTCAGCCGCTTCTGGTCGATGAGCCGGGTGTCGATGCTGAACAGCGACTGCGGACGGCCGGTGTCCAGGCCGGCGTCGCCGCGGTAGATGTCGATGGCAACGGCGGGGTCGGTCATCGCCGGGGAGCTCGACGAGAGCAGCTTGCCGTCCATCTGCTGGGTCGGCGCGAACAGACCGGTGATGGCCAGTTGGTGCTTGCGGCGTTCGTCGGCGGGGTAGAGCCCGGGGGGCGGGTCGACCCGGACCGTGCCGGACGACAGCAGGGTGCGCGCATTGTCCGGCCGGAACTGGACGGTCTGAGTCCGCTTCTGCCCGTTGGGAAATACGACGGTGAAGGTGGGCGCATACCCGTGGCCCTGCAGATACACGCGATCCCCGCCGACCCGCAGCGGGTGGTTCACTTCCAGCCGGTAGGGCTTCCACGTCCCGGTCGCCAGATCCCCGCCGGCCTGGTAGTCGATGTCGGCAGCGAACGACGTCGCCTGACCGGTGGGCAGATAGCGGGCCTGGAAGTCGTTGACCCGCAGACACATCGGGTAAAGCGAGGTGCCGTCGACGTTGTTCCCGGCCCGGAACGAGTCGTACGCAGCCGGCGAGGCGGAACAGAAGCCGGGCCCGCCGTCGGCGACGACGATCACGTTGCCCTCGTAGCCGAACAGCTTGCCGACGGCGATGGCGGCAAGCAGTGCCAGCAGCGAGAAATGGAAGACGATGTTGCCGAACTCGCGCAGATAGCCCTTCTCCGCTGAGATCTCAGTGATCCCGTCCTTCTGACGGGTGACGCGCCGCCAGCCGCGCAGTTCGGCGTCGATCCGCGCGGCGACCTCCTCCGGCGTGCCCGCGACCGTGCCGGCGGCATGTCGGGGCAGCCGGCTCAGGTTGCGGGGCGCCGGCACCGGCGTCGCCCGCAGGCTGCGGATGTGCTCGACGGTGCGCGGGGTCAGGCAACCCACCAGCGAGATGAACAGCAGCACGTAGATGGCGGTGAACCAGAAACTGGAAAAAACGTCGAACAGTTGCAGTCGATCCAGCCATGGGCTGAGCACCGGGTGGGCGGCCTGGTACTGCGCGACCTTGGATTCGTTGAGGCTGCGCTGGGGCAGCAGCGCTCCGGGCACCGCCCCGAGTGCGAGCAGGAACAGCAGGACCAGCGCGGTGCCCATCGAGGTCAGCGCCCGCCACGGCCGACGTGCCTTGCCGTCGAGCAGTCGACTCGGTTCGGCGCTTGCGGTCACGGTCTGCGTACTCACAGCGGGAGCCTGACGTCGCTGACGAAGGCGTCGCGCACCCAGGAGACGAAGTCGTTCCACATGCCGGTCACCAGCGCGAGGCCGACGGCGATCAACAGCACACCGCCGAACACCTGGATCGCCCGGCTGTGCCGGCGCAGCCAGCCGAATGCGCCCACCGCCCAGCCAGACCCCAGCGCCAGCAGGATGAACGGGATGCCCAGCCCCGCGCAGTAGGCGATCACCAACGTCACACCGCGGGCCACGCTGGCGCCGTCGGTGGCCGAGGCGACGGCGATGACTCCGGTCAGCGTCGGGCCCAGGCACGGCGTCCAGCCCAGCCCGAACACCGCTCCCAGCAGCGGCGCCCCGGCCAGTCCCGCCAACTGCCGCGGCGTGAAGCGAGCCTGCCGCTGCAGCGCGGGGATGAAGCCGACGAACGCCAGCCCCATGATGATGGTCACCACCCCGCCGATGCGTTGCAGCACAACCTGATTGGTGATCAGCGTGGTCGTCATACCGAGGACTGCGACGGTGCCCAGAACGAAGACGGCGGTGAACCCGGCCACGAAGAGCAACGCCGACCCGGCCACCCGCCAGCGCCGCGCTGCGACGCCGACATCCGGCGTGTCCGATTCACCGACGACGGCGGCGAGATAGGACAGATACCCGGGAACCAACGGCACCACGCACGGCGAGGCAAACGAGACGAACCCGGCCAGCACGCACAGCCCCAGTGCGGCCAGCAGTGGGCCGGCTGCAGCGGTCTCGGTGAGACTGGTCACGACGGTCCCGGCGACGGTTCGGCGGCGAGGCGTTGCACGACCGGCAGCAGATCGGCGGCCAGCAGTTCGCGCAGGAACACCGCAGCCACCCGGTGCTCACGGTCGAGCACCACCGTCGAGGGGATCACCGTGGTGGGGTACTTGCCGCCGAAGGCGATCATGGTGCGCATCGCCGGGTCGTAGATCGAGGGGAAACTCACCTTGCGGTCGGTCACGAAGTCGCGGGGAGCGTCGATGTCGTTGTCGCGCACATCGATTCCGAGGAAGGCCACTCCGTCGCCGCGAGTCTTGTCGTAGACCTCCTGCAACTGCGCGATCTCGGCACGGCACGGGCCGCACCACTGGCCCCAGATGTTGAGAACCACGACCTTGCCGCGGAAGTCATCGAGGGAGATGGTGCGCGAGGTGTCCATCAGGTCCGGGCCGGACAGCGGTCCGGGCCGGCCGCGGCTGGCCGGCGGGTCGTAGACGATGTCGGTCTTGCCGCCGGGAGCGACGAACTCGAACGTGCCGCCCTGGGCGACCGCGTCGTCGCCCGTCGAGCAACCCGCCGCGCATGCCGCTGCCACCAGCGCGACCGCCAGCAGCCGCTTCACCGTCCGCCGAGCTCCGAGTATCCCCAGCCGACGTAGTCGTCACCGTCGAAGTAGAACGACGTCACCGACGCGAGATTGCACATCCGCCTGGTCGGGAAATGGTGCAACGGTTCGGAATTCATCGCCCGTCGCAGGGTTTCCACCGGCAGTTGGTGGCTGACGCACACACCTTCGTGACCGAGCGCCTTGATACGGGCCCGCTCGACGGCGGCACGCATCCGCACCGCGATCTCCTCGTACGGCTCACCCCAGGTCGGAGTCCGGGGGTTGCGCAGATGCCACCAGTTGCGCGGATCACGTAGCGCGCCGTCGCCCGGTGACACCTTCTGACCCTGGAAGACGTTGTGCGACTCGATGAGTGAGTCGTCGACGTGGATCGTCAGGCCGTGGGCAGCCGCGATCGGGGCGGCGGTCTCCTGGGCACGTTCCAGCGGGGACGCCACGACATAGACGATGTCGCGCTTGGCCAGCCAGTCCGCGACGGACTGCGCCTGGGCCCGGCCCCGCTCGGACAGGTGGTAGTCCGGCAGACGGCCGTAAAGAATGCCCTCCGGGTTGTGCACCTCCCCGTGGCGCATGACGTTGACGACGGTCCGGCCGCCTGCGGCCGGCCCTCCAGCTACAGTCCTCATCGCGGCCCTCCCGGGTTCTCGGCCTGCGCGGCGGCGCGGGCCGCGGCCGGCAGGGCGGAAGCAATGCGTTCAAAGGCGTCGTCGTCCAAAGCGGCTGAGACGAACCAGGTTTCGAACGCGCTCGGCGGTGCGTACACGCCGCCGTCGAGAAGCGCGTGGAAGAAAGGCGGGAACCGCCAGGTCTGACTGGCCCGGGCCGCGGCGAAGTCGGTCACCGGCTGCTCGGCGAAGAAGACCGACAGGAAGTTGCCCGCCCGCGCGACCTGATGAGTGACGCCGTTGTCGGACAGGGCATTCGACAGCAGGCCAGCGAGGCGGTCGGCGTTGGCGTTCAACGTGGCGTAGACGGCGTCGTCGGCGTGGCGCAGCGTCGCCAGCCCGGCCGCCACCGCGACGGGGTTCCCCGACAGGGTGCCGGCCTGGTAGACCGGCCCGAGCGGGGCCAGCCGCTCCATCACCTCGGTGCGCCCGCCGAACGCCGCCGCCGGCAGTCCGCCGCTCATCACCTTGCCGAAAGTGAACAGGTCGGCGTCGACGGGATCGATCCCGTACCAGCCGGATCGGCTCATCCGGAAACCGGTCATCACCTCGTCGACGATCAGCAGCGCACCGTGCTCGGCGGTGATGCGGCGCAGCGCGGCGTTATATCCGGGCGCCGGTGCGACGGCGCCCATGTTGCCCGGAGCGGCCTCAGTGATGACCGCGGCGATGCCGTCGCCGAACTTCGTGAACGTCTCCTCGACGGCGGCAACGTCGTTGTAGGGCAGCACGATGGTGTCGGCGGCCGTGGCGCCGGTGACCCCGGGCGAGGACGGCAGACCCAGGGTGGCCACCCCGGAACCCGCGTCGGCCAGCAGCGCATCGACGTGGCCGTGGTAGCAGCCGGAGAACTTCACGATTTTGGACCGGCCGGTGAAACCGCGCGCCAACCGGACCGCGCTCATCGTCGCCTCGGTCCCGGAGTTGACCAGGCGGACCCGCTCGACGGGGGCGACCCGGGCGACGATCTCGGCCGCCAGATCCGTCTCGCCGGGCGTCGGGGCACCGAAGGAGAGGCCTTTGGCGGCGGCCCGCTGCACGGCTTCCACGACGGCCGGATGGGCATGACCCAGGATCATCGGGCCCCAGGAGCACACCAGGTCGACGTAGCGGTTGCCGTCGGCGTCAGTGAGCCAGCAGCCCTGCGCCGAGGTGATGTAACGGGGCGTGCCACCCACCGAGTTGAAGGCCCGCACCGGCGAATTGACCCCGCCGGGGATCACCGCGCAGGCCTCGGCGAACAGCCTCGCCGAGGCCGTCGGTGGAGCTACCTGCTCGATCATGAGAAACAGTGTCCCAGCGTGGCGGGGCCGCCCGGCGGCAGGGTCGACCTCGATAAGGCAAGTGCGATTTGGGTCACTCTACGACCCACCCTGGGACTTAGGTCCCTTTCCGCGGGACGCGGGAAGACACCGGAGATTGGTTAAGCTACCCTAACTTTATGTCCCAGGTGTCCGATCGGATGCGCGCGCGGGTGCTGGCGGGAGGCCATGGGTCCGCGACTCAGGGCCGGACGCTGGCCGATCTGCAACGCGGCGAACAGGCCCGGGTGGTCGGCTTCGGCGACGAGGTTGAGCCCAGTTCGGCCCGCCGACTCTTCGACCTGGGCCTGATCCCGGGCGCCGAGGTGACGATGGTCCGCCGGGCACCTCTGCGCGATCCGGTGATCTTCCGGGTCGGTGACTTCGAGATCGCCCTGCGCGGCGTGCAGGCCCGCGGCATTCATGTGGACGTGCAGCCATGAGCGGCGCGCATGACCACCATCGGGGCGGCGGCACGACGTCCCCGGCGGCTGGGCACTGCGGGGGCGGCGGCGGTCTCGCCACCATCCACACCGGTCTGACCCGCTTCGCCGTCGTCGGCAGCCCCAATTCCGGCAAGACCACACTGTTCAACGCCCTCACCGGCCTGCATGCCAAGACCGGCAACTACCCGGGCGTCACGGTGGCCCGCTATGAGGGCACCACCCGCCTGGGCGAGCACGAGACCGTCGTCGTCGAGGACCTGCCGGGCACCTACAGCCTGGACCCGATCAGCCCGGACGAGCAGATCGTCGTCGACGTCCTGGACACCGATCACCACAATGAGCGGGTCGACCTTCCGGACGCCATCCTGGTGACCCTCAACGCGACGACGCTGCGCCGGTCACTGGCCCTGCTGGCGCAACTGCAGCAGACCGGGCTGCCGATCTGCGTCGTGCTGACCTTCACCGACGACCTCGCGCGGCGCAACGGCAAGCTCGACATTCCCGCGTTCACCCGTGCGCTCGGCATTCCCGTGGTGTCAGTGGTGGCCGGCCACCGCGACGGCCTTGCCGACCTGCGTCACGTCATGGCACGGGTGGACTCGTGGACCCGGCCGGTGGTGCCTCCGCCCACCGACCCCGCCCAGGTGACCGGCTGGGTCGATTCGGTGCTGACATCGTCTGGATATCAGCTGCCCGAGATCGACAAGCGCAGCCACCGCATCGATTCGGTGGTGCTGCACCCGGTGATCGGCACCGCGATCTTTCTGCTGACCATGTTCGTCTTCTTCCAGACCATCTTCACCGTCGCCGCGCCGTTGCAGGGCTACGTGGAGTCGGCCTTCGGCTGGCTCGGCGGCCTGGTGGCCGACCATGTGCACATCGGCTGGCTGTCGGCGTTCCTGTCCCAGGCGGTGATCGGCGGCGTGGGCAGCGTGCTGGTGTTCGTTCCGCAGATCGCGCTGCTGTTCGTGCTGATCGCACTGCTGGAAGGCACCGGGTATCTGGCGCGGGCGGCGTTCCTGATGGATCGGGTGATGGCGCGGGCCGGCCTGGAGGGCCGGGCGTTCGTGGCACTGTTGTCGTCCTTCGCCTGCGCGATCCCGGGCATCATGGCAACCCGCTCGCTGCCGTCGGCCAAAGACCGGCTGGCGACCATGATGGGCGCGCCGCTGATGACCTGCTCGGCCCGGCTGCCGGTCTACATCCTGCTGGTGAGCCTGCTGCTGCCCAGTGACGCCAAGGTGGGCGTATTCAACGCACGCGGTGTGGTGATGTTCGCGCTGTACCTCGTCGGTGCCGTATCAGCGATGCTGACGGCCGCGTTGTTCAAGAAACTGACCGCCCGCAGCGGCCCGATGCTGCCCTTTTACATGGAGATGCCGCCGTATCAGGTGCCGCGTTGGCGCAACGTGAGTGCCGAGGTGTGGACGGCGACGTCAGCCTTCCTGCGCAAGGTGACCACGATCATCCTCGGGACCACCGTGGTGCTGTGGGCGCTGCTTAACCTGCCGTTGCGCGGCGAGGCCGAGCTGGCCGCCGCCGGTGTCGACACCGGCGACGAGGTGGCGGTGTCGTCCTACGTGATCGATCATTCCTATGCGGCATCCGTCGGCAAGGCGGTCCAGCCGGTCTTCGAGCCACTGGGCTTCGACTGGCGGATCAACATCGGCATCCTGTCGTCGCTGGCCGCACGGGAGGTGTTCGTCGCGACCCTCGGCCAGGTCGCCGCGGCGGAGAACCCCGAGGAACCCGCGCAGGCGCTGCGGCAGATGACCGTTCAGGACGGCCCGAACGCGGGTCGCACCCTCTTCGACGCACCGACTATCGCGGCGTTACTGGTCTTTTTCATGTATGCCTTGCAGTGCATGTCGACGGTGGCGGTGCTGCGCCGGGAGAGCGGGTCCTGGAAATGGCCGGCAGTGGCCTTCACCTACATGTTCGTCCTGGCCTGGGTGCTCGCTTTCGCGGCCCGGACCGTCGTGGCTGCGCTGGTATGACGTCGATCGGCATCCATGCCGAACGGGTCGCCGACGACGACCAGGCGGTCCGATGGGTGGTACCGGCCGGGCTGCTGCCCGTCGGCCGGGTGCGGCGGGCGCCGGGCCGACTCGGAGACATGCTGGGCGACGGAACGTTTTCCGATGCCTTGATCGAGAACACCGCGGTGTGGCTGTGGCTGCGCGACGGCCTGTCCTGGCCGCAGATGGGGCCGGCCGTGCAATCGGCCCTGCGCGACGCGCTGGCCGACCCGGACATCTGGATGGTGGAGAAGGCCTCCGGCGAGGTTCTCGAGCACGTCACCGCCGACCTGCTCGCCAGTTCGGTCGGCGACTTCGTCCGGTCGCACGGGGGCTCGGTCAGTGCCCAGCGAGCCGGTGACACCGTGACGGTGGCCCTCGGCGGGGCCTGCGAACACTGCCCCGCGGCTGGGTTGACGCTGCGCGGGCGACTCATCGGCGAACTGCGCAACCGCTGTCCCGATCTCATTGAGATCGACCTGGGAAACCGGCAGCTGACGTTGGCGCTCGACGGTTAAGCGTCCGGTTGCCGGCCGGCGTCGTCGTCGCAGCGGGGCCGAAGCCGCAACCCTTCCGCCAGCCAACCGACACTGCCATCCGGCCTGCGCACGAACGGGATTCGCACCCCGCCGGCCACCGCGAGGTCCGGTTCGGTGAACGTCACCGCGATCGGCTCAGCAGGTGGCGGCGCGAAGGCCGGCCGCCATGCTCCCGGCGCCGGGGTGAGTTGGGATGTCTTCTCCAGGGTCTCCCCGACGATCCTGAAGGTGGTGGTCTGGCCTGGGTCGACGTAGCGGCCGGCATAACCCTGCAACTGGTCCCCGGTCAGAGAGATCACGTCGGCGTCGGCGGGAGCCAGCAGGGACCGCATCAGCCCGACCCGACCGGACAGCGCGGCCAGGCCGGGATAGGCCGACAGTGCCGCATCCAGGGCGGCCAGTGCCGCCACGGCTCCGGGCTGGCCGTTGAGCAGGACGGCGAATGCGAACCGGAGCTCGGGGACCATGAGAAGTACGGCGTGCTGACCGGAGGTGTCGCCGTTGTGCGAGATGACCCGAAGACCATCCACCTCCTCGACGAACCAACTGCGTCCCATGTGCAGGCCCAGTCCCGGAATCGCCGCCGCCGGCTCCTGCATCGCCTGCAGGCTTTCCGGCCTCACCAGCGCAGGCACGCCGACAGGTGGATCAGCCAGATGAATTCGGGCGTAGCGCAACACGTCTCGCGTCGTCGACCAGATGCCGCCGGCTGGGTCGACGCAGCGAGGCAACCACACCGGCGTCTGCACGAGCACCGCGTCCTGGCCGTTCACCGGCATGGCCGTGTGACCGTCGGCGTACGGCCGGCCGAGGACCGCCGATCGGTCCAGCATGGTGTCGCGGGCCCCGATCGGGTCGAACAGCAGGTGTCGCGCGGCGGTCTGGAACGTCTCGCCGGTGACGACCTCGATCAACCTGCCCAACAGTTGGAAGGCGGAATTGCTGTACGAGAAGAATTCACCGCACCTGAAGAGTTGCGGCTGGCGCGGTAGCCGTTGCTCGACGAACCGGGCGAGGGCGCCGTCGTCGTCCCCGTCGTCGAAGACCTCGTCGCTGAACCAGCCGGCGGTGTGTTCGAGCAGGTTGGCCACCGTCACCTCAGCGGCGGTGGCTTCGTCAGACAGACGCAGGTCGGGCAGATAGCGCCGCACCGGCGCATCCGGCGTCAGCGCCCCCTGGTCGATGAGGCGCCAGATCGCCGTCGCGGTATATGTCTTGGTGATCGAGGCGATCTGAAACAGTGTCGCGGGCGTAACCGGCCGCGCCGACGCGAGACTGGCCTGCCCGAAGGTGGCGTGCTCTTCCCGGCCGTGGGCCAGGATCCCCAGTGCCGCACCCGGGATGCGGGATTGCCGCATCCCGGCGACGAGGGCGTCGGCAGCTTCCCGAAACGGCGCCGACGCATCGGCCGCCACCCTCGCCGCAAGATCCACCTGGCAAACCTAGTGCCGCGGCGATCGCCCCGGCAACTGTCCCGAGGGTCTGCGGCACGTACCGCTATACCCCTACGGCGCGCATCGCTTCGGGCAGGCTGGGCAGGAAGTGCTTGGTGGCGAAAGCCCTGATCTGGTCGGCCGTTTCGATCGGCTCACCGCTGGGCAGCAGCAGCAGCATCATGGCGTAGCGCCAGGTGTTCTCGGCCAGTTCGTGCACGGCGTCGTTGCCGATCCGGTCGGCGAAGCCGGGCGGGAAGATCACCTGCAGCGCCTGCTCGATGCGGCGCACAGCGGCGTCGTAGTGCCGGCGAGCCAATTGCAGGGTCAGTTCCGGCTCGTCGGCGATCATCCGGTTGAGCACCCGGTGTCCGCGACTGCGCAGCATCGCCGACGTGAACGCCTCGACATAGTAATTCGATTGCGGGCGTGCACTTTTCAGCTCAACGGCGATATCAGCGAAGAGCCGGGCGTTCTCCCGGTCCATGACGGCGGCGACGAGGTCGTCGCGGTTGGCGAAACGCCGGTAGATCGTCGTGCGGCTCACTCCGGCGCGGCGCGCGACGTCGTCGAGAGCCACCCGGCGGATGCCGTGCCGGTCGAACTCGGCGAGCGCGGCGTCGAGGATCGCCTCGGTCGCCGCCTCACGAGTCGACGGGGAGTCAGGCATACCGCGCGAAACCCTCACGCGCATAGGGGACAAGGCGCAGTTTGGCCGGCACACGGGCCCACAGCCAGTTCACCAGCGGCGTCCGGCACAGCGCAGCGAAGCGCTGGTAACGCCGCTCCCGGCGGTCATCCCACGGCAGACCGAGTATTTCGCGGGTGCGCGGCGGCATACCGCCGGTGGTGAGGAACGCCGCGACCGGATTGAACACCCGCGCAACAACATTCCACACCTGAGGGGAAACCCCCTTCGGGCAGGGAAAGCCCTTGGTGACATAGCCGACGCCGTACCTGGCGGTCTTGTGGGCGACGAGCACGTCGTTGATCATGTGGTCCCAGTACTTCTCGAACTCGGCGTAGTCGGCAGGCATCGGGCGGTCGCTGACGCCGTAGCGCCGGTACCACGTCTTGGACTCCAGGTACATCTGCTCCTTCTCCGCGCGGGAAAGCTTGCGGACGAAGGTGTCGGTGAAATAGAGGGCCTGGTCGAAGAAGGTGGCGTGCGCCCAGAAGTAGGTGTCCGGATCCAGCGCGTGGTAGCGACCGCCGCCAAACTCGGCGGGCATCTCACCCTTGATGTTGGTGTGGAAGTCGCGCACCGTCGCACCGGCGTTGTTCTCCTCGCTGCCGTAAACGGTGCGGTAGATGGGCGGCAGGGAGCGCTTGATCCGCGCGGAGGTGTCGGCGAAGAACACCGAGTGGTCGACCACGCCCTGGCCGAGTTGGGCCAGCATGTTCTGCAGCACCGCCGGACGCGGCCCGATCAGCGCGATCCGGCGGTCGCCGAAGTACTTCCAGATCAGCGAGTCCGGACCCAACGGCAGGGCGTCAGGTTTGGCTTCGGCAACGGTGGTCGTAGGCTGCGCAAGCTCCGTCATGGCGACAATGTTACAGATTTCGCACTTTGCACCAAGGCCCGGCGGCGTGGGGATCACCACACCCGGCGTGGGGATCACCACACCCGGCGGCTTCAGCGGAAGCGCTTGAGCCGCAGGCTGTTGGTGACCACCAGCACCGAGGACACCGCCATCGCCGCACCCGCGATCATCGGGTTCAGCAGGCCCAGCGCAGCCAACGGAATGGCCGCCACGTTGTAGCCGAACGCCCACACCAGGTTCTGCTTGATGATGCGTAGCGTGCGGGCCGACAGCCGCAGCGCGGTCGGGACGGTACGCAGGTCACCGCGGACCAGGGTGATGTCACCGGCCTCGATCGCGGCGTCGGTGCCGGTTCCCATCGCCATGCCGATGTCGGCCGTGGCCAGCGCGACGGAGTCGTTGACACCGTCACCGACCATCGCCACCCGGCGGTCCCGAGCCTGCAGCGCCGCGATGGCGTCGGCCTTTTCCGACGGCAACACACCGGCGATGACGTCGGACGGCGCGATGCCCACCTCGGCGGCGACCCGTGCGGCGACGGCCTGGTTG
Organism: uncultured Actinomycetes bacterium; assembly: GCA_903877095.1. Classification (GTDB taxonomy): domain Bacteria; phylum Actinomycetota; class Actinomycetes; order Mycobacteriales; family Mycobacteriaceae; genus Mycobacterium. Next base: position 29,402 of record CAIRCP010000228.1, read on the forward strand.
TCACCGGTCAACAGCATCGGCGTGATGCCCATGGCCTTGAGTTCGGCGATCGCCTCGGCACTGGTCGGCTTGACCGCGTCGGCCATCCGGATCACGCCGCGCGAGCGGCCGTCCCAGCTGACTGCAACGCTGGTCCGGCCGTCATCGTCGGCCGCGCGCGCCACCCGCACGGCCAGGCCGTCGACCACCCCGCGCACCCCGGTGCCGGGCTCGTTGACGAAGTCGGCGACCGGCGCGACGGCCAGACCCCGCCGCCGGGCCTCGGCGACGACGGCCGCCGCCACCGGATGCTCGGAGGCCGACTCCACGGCAGCGGCGCGAGCCAGCACGACGTCGGCGTCCTCTCCCGGTTCGGTCTGCACATCGCCCACGCTCATCGCGCCGGTGGTCACCGTGCCGGTCTTGTCCAGCACGACGGTGTCGATGCCGCTGACAGATTCGAGCACCTGCGGTTCCTTGATCAGCACGCCCAACTGCGCCCCGCGGCCGGTCCCGACCAGGATCGCGGTCGGCGTCGCCAGCCCGAGCGCACACGGGCAGGCGATGATCAGCACGGCCACCGCGGCGGTGAACGCCGCAGCGGCGGAGTGCCCGGTGAGCAGCCAGCCCGCCAGGGTCAGCGCGGCGATGACCAGCACGACCGGGACGAACACCGCCGAAACCCGGTCGGCCAGCCGCTGGATGGCCGCTTTGCCGCCCTGCGCGTCGGCGACCATGCGGGCCATCCGGGCCAACTGCGTTTCGCCGCCGACGCGGGTGGCGCGGACGAGGATCCGGCCAAAGGTGTTCACCGATCCGCCGAGGACGTCATCGCCGGGACTGACGTCGGCCGGGATCGACTCACCGGTCATCGCGGAGGTGTCCAGAGCGGAGGTTCCATCGACGACGACGCCGTCGGTGGCGACCCGCTCACCCGGCCGCACCACGATGACGTCCCCGACCGCGAGGGCGTCGGCGGCAATCCTGACCTCATCTCCTTCGCGCACCACGGTCGCCTCCTTGGCGCCCAGCGACAGCAGGGCCCGCAGCGCCGAACCCGCCGATCGCTTGGCCTTGGCCTCGGCGTAGCGGCCGGCCAGCAGGAACACCGTCACGGCGGCGGCCACTTCGAAGTAGACGTGGCCGCCCTCCTGGCCGGCCCGGTGACCGTGGGCGCCGCCCAGTCCGGTGACCAGCACGACCAGCGACCAGAGGTACGCCGACAGGGTTCCCAGGGACACCAGAGTGTCCATCGTGGAGGTACGGTGCCGGGCGCTTCGCAGCGCCGCCTTGTGGAACGGGTAGCCGCCCCAGAACACGATCGGGGTGGTCAGCGCCAGCACCAGCCATTGCCAGCCGGGGAACTGCCATGCCATCACCATCGACAGGGCCAGCACCGGGACGGCCAGGATCGCCGAGCCGATCAGCCGGGGCCGCAACTGGTCCTCCGGAAGGTCGTGGCTCATGTGATCGTCATGTGCACCGTGACCCTCATGTCCGCCGTGCCGCGAATGATCGATCACCGCGGCCTGATAGCCGCTGGACTCCACCGAGCGCAGCAGGTCGTCGCTGCTCACCTGCGGGCCGTGCACCACGTGCGCCTGCTCGACGGCGAAGTTGACCGACGCCTGAACACCATCGAGTTGGTTGAGGTTGCGCTCGATCCGGGCCGCGCACGAGGCGCAACTCATCCCGGTGAGCTTCAGATCCGTCGTCGTCATGCCACGAGCATACCCCTAGGGGGTATGCAATTCAATGGTCGCGCGCTCGGCGCAGACCGCTGACTCCGAGCACCAGCAGCACGCCGGCCGCGGTGACGAGCAGCCAGGAGAGCATCATCAGCGGCGGGTCGTAGACCACCGACACGGTGGCCGGCTGGCCTTCAATGATCGGCGGGACGTCGACCCAGCTGCGGACCTGCGACCAGACCACGGCCGCCCCGACAACGGCGACGGCCGCCAGGACCAGCGCAACGACGTGCCGCCTCGCCAAGATCATCTGAACGACGTGCCGCGTGCCAGTCCCGTTAGGGTGATCATCTCCCCTCACGATGCTTCGCCCGCCACCAACCGGGTGAGTTCGGCGCGCAGCGCGTCGGGATTGCGCGCCCACGCCTGTACATACCGGTCACCGGTCAGCCTCAGCCCGATCGGGGTGCGCCCCTTGGGCACCCCGGACAGTTCACCCAATGCCCGGGCGGTCTGCCACTTCTCCAGCGGACCGGTGGCACTGATCCCCAGCGCCCGGCCCTGCCACTTGTCCATGAGGCCCGCCGCTTTCACGGTGTTCTCGGGTTCGGGATAGATGGACACGATCTCGCTCAACGGGAGCGTCTCGGTGCCCTCGCGCAGGGTCTCATCGGTGAGTTCGATGCTGGTGTGCACGCGCGCGGCTTTGACCTGCAATGCCAGGAACCCCGAGACCATCACCATGAACATCAGCGGGACCCCGACTTGCAGTCCCACGCCGGCCCGGTACTGAACGAACACCATCACCAGTCCGGCGGCAGGACCGGCCAGTAGCCACAGCCAGCTGGCGCCGCGTTCGGCGTACACGGGCGGTTCGTTCGGCAGCTCACTCACCGGCGTACCACTCCACGACGGCCGGCCGGCTCAGCAGCAGCGTGCCGACCACGATCGGCAGCAGGCTGAGCAGCGCGAGGATATGGGTGCCCGGAATCCCCACCGAGGCCACACCGACAAGCACGACGATGGTCAGGCCGAGGGTCATCACCGCCCGGCGTAACCGCGGACTTCGACGGCGGGCCCGCGCCGCCAGGACGGCCAGGGCTACCCCTGCGACGCCGAACAGCAGACCGGCGCCGCGGTACAACAGGCCGTAGTGGCGGACATCCTCGTCGGAGACCGTCGGCGGCGCCGCTTGACGCAGCGCGTCGAAGCTCACCGTGGCGGCCATCAGACCCCCGACGACAAGAAGGACGGCGCCGGCCACCAGCACCCAGATCGCGGTGGAGACGCCGCCGGGCGGATCGTCGGTGCTACTCATGATGGCGGCCAGCCTAGCGGCCGCGGGTTACGGCGCTGCTGTCAGCGCTCGAAGAACTTGGTGGAATCCGGCCGGTGCAGCAGGAAGATCCCGCCTCCGATCAGGACCGAACCGACGATGCCGGTGACGGCGTAGATCGCCGCGGGCACCGGCGGCCGAGGAGTACCGAACAGGCTGGCGGCCGTGTAAAAGATGGTGGCCACCCCACCGGCGGTCAGCACGGTCCGGGTCCAGCGGTAGCCCGAGCGCATCAACAGAACGAACGTCACCACCACCACGCCGATGATCACCGCGAGCATCGCCGTGGTGACGAGAACGGCCGGGGTGCTGGTACTGCGCGACACCACGTAGCCGTCGGCGAACTGCCCGGCCACCATCAAGGGCACGGCGAGCAGCCACAGCCAGAAGCCCGTGACGACGTCGTACGGACGCTCGGGGCGGGGCGGGGCGGTCGGCGGGGGCTGGACTGGAGGCCAGTTCGGCGGCGGATACGGGTTCATGCCAGCCAACCGGCGGCCTCGGCAGCCCAATAGGTGAGCACAATGTCGGCGCCGGCGCGACGGATGCCGATCAGCGACTCCAACACGGTGGCGCGCCGGTCCACCCAACCGTGGGCGGCGGCCGCGCTGATCATCGCGTACTCCCCCGACACCTGGTACGCGGCGACGGGTACCGGCGACATCTCCGCTGCGGCGGCAACGATGTCGAGATAGGCCATCGCCGGCTTGACCATCACGATGTCGGCACCCTCGTCGATGTCCAGACCGATCTCGCGCAACGCTTCGCGCCCGTTGGCGCTGTCCTGCTGGTAGGTGCGGCGGTCTCCGTGCAGGGTGGACGCCACCGCCTCGCGGAACGGCCCGTAAAACGCCGAGGCGAACTTCGCCGCATAGGCCAGGATCGCCACGTCGGTGAAGCCGGCGGCGTCCAGCCCATCGCGGATCGCCGCTACCTGGCCGTCCATCATCCCACTGGGGCCGACGACGTGGGCACCCGATTCAGCTTGGGCGACAGCAAGTTTCGCGTATTGCGCGTTGGTGGCGTCGTTATCGACCCGACCGCGCACATCCAGAACGCCGCAGTGCCCGTGGTCGGTGAACTCGTCCAGGCAGGTGTCGGCCATCAGCACGGTGGCATCGCCCAGATCCTTCGTGAGGTCTCTCAGCGCGACGTTGAGGATCCCGTCCGGATCCAGCCCGCACGAACCGGTGGCGTCCTTGTCGGTGTGCTGCGGGACTCCGAACAGCATCAGGCCGCCGACCCCGGCCGCGACCGCGTCCGCTGCGGCGCGCCGCCGCGAGTCCCGGGTGTGCTGGACCACGCCCGGCATGGACCCGATCGGATGGGGTTCGTCGATGCCGTCGGCGACGAACATCGGCAGCACCAGGTGCCGGGGCTCCAGCGACGTCTGTGCCACCAGTCGGCGCAGCGCCGGCGTGGAGCGCAAGCGACGCGGCCGCTGCCGGGGAAACGCCATCGTCGACGCGCCTCAAGTCCTCTGGTGGCGGCCCGCTGCGACCGGCTCCGCCCCATGGTGGCGGCCCGCCGCGCCCGGCTCCGCCCCAGTGTGGCGGCCCGCCGCGCCCGGCTCCGCCCCATTGTGGCGGCCCGCTGCGCCCGGCTCCGCCGAGCTTGCGACCGCCACGGCCGCGCTTGCGACCGCCACGGCCGCGCTTGCGACCGCCACTACCCCACGGTGGCGGCCCGCTGCGCCCGGCTCCGCCCCATGGTGGCGGCCCGCCGCGCCCGGCTCCGCCGCGCTTGCGACCGCCACGGCCGCGCTTGCAACCGCCACTAACGCCGCCGGCTCTTCTTACGCGGCGGCGGCAGCGCGCCTTCGGCCCGCAGCCGGGCGGCGTGCTCGGCCAGCGCGTCGACCAGCGGGCCCACCGCAGCGGTCTCGGGCTGGACGTCGACCCGCAGGCCGAACTCGGCCGCGGTCTCCGCGGTCTTGGGGCCGATGCACGCGACGATGGTTCGGGTGTGCGGCTTGCCCGCAATTCCCACCAGGTTGCGCACGGTGGACGACGAGGTGAAGCAGACCGCGTCGAAGCCGCCGGTCTTGATCATCTCGCGGGTGTCCGCGGCCGGCGGTGCGGCACGCACCGTGCGGTAGGCGGTGACGTCCTCGATCTCCCAGCCACGCTCGCGCAGGCCTTCGGCGAGGGTTTCGGTGGCGATGTCGGCGCGCGGCAGCAGCACCCGGTTCACCGGGTCGAAAATGCTGTCGTATTCCGGGAATTCGTCGAGCAGGCCGAGCGACGACTGCTCACCGGAGGGCACCAGCTCGGGGCTGATGCCGAAGGCGCGCACCCGGTCGGCGGTGGACTCTCCCACGCAGGCGATCTTGACCCCGGAGAAGGCGCGGGCGTCCAGACCGAACTCGGCGAACTTCTCCCACACCGCGCGCACCGCGTTGGTGGAGGTGAACACCACCCACTGGTAGCGCCCGTCGACCAGGCCCTTGACGGCCCGCTCCATCTGGGCGGGGCTGCGCGGCGGCTCGACCGCGATGGTCGGGACCTCGATGGGCAGGGCGCCGTGCGCGACCAGCCGATCGCTCATGTCGCCGGCCTGTTCTTTGGTGCGCGGCACCAGGACGGTCCAGCCGTACAACGCCCGGCTTTCCCACCAGTTCAGCTTCGAACGATGGGTGACAGTGCGGCCGATGGTCACCACCAACTGTCCCGACAGCGTGCCGGCGACGTCGCCGGAGCCCGACAGCGTGCGGTCGGTCAGCCCGGCGAGGGTCGACTCCACCGAGCGCTGCGCGCAGGTGGTGCCTGCAGCGGTCACCACACACGGCGTGCCGTCGGCCAGTCCGTAGTCGATCAGCGAGCGGGCGGCGTCGGCCAGATGCGACGAAGTGGCAGTCAGAATCAGCGGGCCGGGGGCGGCGGCCAGCGCCGCCCAGTCGACCTCGCCACGGACGTCGGCGACGGTGTGGGTGGAGCCGAGCGGCAGTCCGGCGTAGGTCGGCACGGCGACGGTAGCCGGCAGACCAGGAACGATCTCGAACGACAACGCACTCTTGGATACCGCTGCCACCTCGGTGTTGACGGCATCGACCGACAGCGGATCACCCGCGACCAGTCGGACGACGTCAACGCCGGACTTCGCCTCGGCGACAAGGACCCGTGCGACTTCGGCCGGCTCGCCGAGGGCGGGACGGATATCGGGCCCGGCGGTGACCGCCGGCGGGGCGGCCGGCTCGCCGCCCGGAGTCGCGACGGTGTCCGGAACCGGTCCGACGACAGGCGGCAGATCGATGCCGACGACATCGAGCACCGCCTGCGGAACGTCAGGGTCGGTGAACACGCACATGGCATTGGCCAGCACAGCGCGGGCGCGCGTCGTGAGCAGGCCCGGATCACCGGGGCCCGCACCGACGAACGTGATGTGCCCCGGCTTGGCCTTGCGCGCCCGCCCGGTCAGGTGACCAGTCATACGTTCTCCGCTCTACCCCGCCATCCGGCGGGGTCTGTCGCATCCAGCGCTCAATCGCGTCCGTGCGCCATGACCTCGCGCGCCCCAAGCTCGAACAACTCCGCCGCCACCGCGAGCCCCAGCTCTGCGGGCCGGTCGGGAGTGCCGATGCCGGACGCACGGATCACGTCGGACCCGTCCGCCGCCGCCACGCAGGCGCGTAGCGACAACTCCTCGAAGACACGGCCGTCGTCGTCGATGGACTCGACCACCTCAGCGATCGCACCCACCGGCGCCGAACAGCCCGCCTCCAAGTCGGCCAGCAGGACTCGCTCCGCGGTGACCGCGGCGCGTGTGTCGGGGTCGTCCAACTCCGCCAACAGCGCCACGAGCCCGGTGTCGCCCGCGCGGCATTCCACCGCGAGAGCACCTTGAGCCGGCGCTGGCAACATCTGCACCGGCTCCAGGGTCTCGGTGACATCAGCGAGTCGTCCGATGCGAGCTAAGCCCGCTCGGGCAACCACGATGGCATCGAGATCACCGCTGCTTACCCTGTTCAACCTGGTGTCAAGGTTGCCCCTTAGGGGGCGGATTTCCAAACCGAGACCCAGTGCTTTAAGCTGCGCCGCCCTGCGCACGGACGACGTGCCGATGATCGACCCGGCCGGCAATTCGCCCAGCACCAGGCCGTCGCGGGCCACCAGGGCGTCACGCGCGTCGGCCCGGGGCGGGATGGCGGCGATGACGAACCGGTCGTCGGGCGCGGTGGGAAGGTCCTTGTAGGAGTGCACGGCCATGTCGACCCGACCATCGGCGATGGCCTCGCGCAACGCTGCGGTGAACACCCCGACACCGATCTCGGCGACCGGCTTGCTGGACTGGTCGCCTTCGGTGCTGATGATCACCAATTCGGCCCGCTGGCCACGGGCGATCAGTTCGTCGCGGATACCGCCGGCCTGGGTGGTGGCGAGCAGGCTGCCCCGCGTGCCGATCCTGATCACCGCGTCGTTGCCGTGGGCCAACGACCGCTACTCCCCGCCGGCAAACCGGCCGGAAAACGCTCCGCCGTCGGATTCGATTGGGGGCAAAGCGATCTCGCTGGACGCGACGGCATCGACGGCCTGCTGATCGAGTTCGAACAGCTCCCGCAATGCCTCGGCGTAGGTGTTGGCACCGGGTGTGCCGGCCAGTTGCTTGACCCGGACGGTCGGGGCGTGCAGCAGCTTGTCGACTACCCGCCGCACAGTGCGGGCGACCTCCTCGCGCTGCGCTTCGTCCAGATTCGGCAGCCGATTCTCCAGCCGCAGCAGTTCGGACTCGACCAGATCGGCGGCCCGCTGACGCAGGGCGGTCACCGTGGGCGTCACCTCGGCCATCCGCTGGCTGGCCAGGTAGGCGGCCACCTCTGCGGCGACGATGCGGCGGGCGGCATCGGCGTCGGCGGCGGCCGCCCGGGCGGACGGCTCGCGCTGCACCCGCTCCATGTCGATGACCGTGACGCCGGGCAGTCCGGCGACCGCGGGGTCGATGTCGCGGGGCATGCCCAGGTCGCACAGCACCAGCGGTTCGGTGAGCTCGTCGCGGCGGCTGGCGGCCAGCGCGTGGTGCACGTCGGCCAGCGTCACCACCGGCCGCACCGCGCCGGTGCAGCTGATCACCACATCGGCGGCGGCCAGCGCTGCCGGGAGCTCGTCGAGGGTCATGGCAGTGGCCGTCACGCCCTGCTCGGCGATGATCTGGGCCAGACGTTGCGCCCGCGGCAGCGAGCGGTTGACGACGTTGACGTGCCCCGCCCCGGCGCGCACCAGGTGCGCCGCGGAAAGGCCGCCCATGGACCCGGCGCCGATCACCGTCGCGCTGCGCCCGGAGATCCCGGCCAGCCGGACGGAAGCGATGTCGAGGGCCACCGACACCACGCTCGCTCCGGCAGCGTCGATGGAGGTCTCGGAGTGGACGCGCTTGCCCACCGACAGCGCCCGCTGGGAGAGCTCGTGCAGCACCCGGCCGACGCTGCGGCCGGCCTCGCCGGCGGCGTAGGCCCGGCGCACCTGACCGAGCACCTGCTGTTCGCCGACGACTGCGCTGTCCAGCCCGCTGGCCACGGCGAACAGGTGCTCGACGGCCGCCTCGCTGTAGCGCACATAGGCGTGTTTGGTGAGGTCGCCCATCGGCATCCCGGAGTGCTCGGCGAGGACCTGCCCGATCGCCTGAAGACCGCCGTGGAACGCCTCCACCACCGCGTAAACCTCGACCCGGTTGCAGGTGGAGAGGATCATCGCCTCGGTGACCAGGGGCGACTGCAGAACCCGCTGAACCAGCTTGATCTGGTCAGGCTCGTCGGTGGACAGCTGCTCCAGAACCGATACCGGAGCGCTGCGGTGAGACACCCCGAACAACAGGACGCTCACGGCACGATCACCTGGCTGACTCCCTTACGGCGGGTACTCCGGACGTTTTTGTCAGTGTTCCGGGGAGAGAAACTACTCTCAACGGTAGTTGGTGCGCAGCGTGCCGGACAAATTCGCGCCCGGGTATCAGCCGGTGAGCCGGGTCTGATGCGGCGGTGCTCCGGCGCGGCTTCGTGCCTCAGCCGCTTGGACACCCCCGGCCCTTGATATCCGCCTCAAGGCGGTCCTCGTCGATGTCCCAGAAGCTGTGCTCCCGCCCGTCGAGCAGCACCACCGGCAGGCGGTCACCGTATTCGGCGCGAAGCGCCCGGTTCCCGGCGGCCGCCGCGGCATCGACGTCGGTGCTGGACAGATCGAAACCCCACGCGTCCGCCAGTTCGGCCAGCCGCCGGTAGACCCGCTCGCAGATGCCACACCCGGCACGGGTGAGCAATTCGACATGTGCCCGACTCATCGCCGGCAAGTTTTCCACGCCGATTTCCACGCGTCGATAGGGTGATGGTGTGGGTTCCGACGAAGAGCTGGCCGAGCGTGAAGCCGGCGAGGCCAGCGCCCAGCGCGCCCTGGACGGCCTGAAAGAGTCCCCCGCACCGGTGCCGGCGCCCGTCGACCTGACCGCCGCGGCGTTCTTCGATGTCGACAACACCCTGGTGCAGGGCTCGTCACTGGTGCACTTCGGCCGCGGGCTGGCCGCCCGCAAGTACTTCCGGTACAGCGAGGTCTGGAAGTTCATCTATGCCCAGGCCAAGTTCCAGCTGACCGGCCGGGAGAACAGCGACGACGTCGCCGAGGGCCGGCGCAAGGCGCTGGCCTTCATCGAGGGGCGCACGACCACCGAACTCAGCACACTCGGCGAGGAGATCTACGACGAGATCATCGCCGACAAGATCTGGGCCGGCACCCGCGCGCTGGCCCAGAAACACCTCGACGCCGGCCAGCAGGTGTGGCTCGTCACCGCGACCCCCTACGAGTTGGCCGAGATCATCGCCCGGCGGCTCGGCCTGACGGGCGCGCTGGGCACCGTCGCGGAGTCGGTCGACGGCGTGTTCACCGGCCAGCTCGTCGGCGACATCCTGCACGGACTGGGCAAAGCACACGCCGTTCGCGCCCTGGCCATCCGCGAGGGCCTGAACCTCAAACGCTGCAGCGCCTACTCGGACAGCTTCAACGACGTCCCGATGCTGTCGCTGGTGGGCACCGCCGTCGCCGTCAATCCCGATGCCGATCTGCGCGAGTTGGCGCGCGAAAAAGGCTGGGAGATCAAGGACTTCCGCACCGCCCGCAAGGCGGCGAAGATCGGTGTGCCGTCTGCCATTGCGATCGGCGCGGTCGGCGGTGCCGTCGCCGCGGCAGTCTCGCGACGTCACGAGCACGACTAGCCGCAATGTCGCTCAGTTAAGTTCATGGGCCGGTTGTCAAGTGGCCGTTGATGGTGACGTCGACGGCGATCTTGTAGCTGTTGCGGTCGATGTCGCCTTTGGCCCGGTGTTTGGAGATGGCGCGTTTGACGACGCGGGGAC
>CAIRCP010000229.1 GCA_903877095.1 uncultured Actinomycetes bacterium
AGCCAGCGGCCCGCGCCGCAGTTGGGTTGGGATTAACGGGCGCCCAGCGCCTGGTCGACCGTCTTGCGGACCTCATGTCCGGTGTGGCGGAGTTGCAGGCCGGCGATGATCTCGACCACGCCGATGACGATCAGCCACACGCCGACGACGAGGGTCAGGGTCACCAGCGAGTCGAACGGATAGGCCAGCGTCACGATGCCGGCGAGGATGGTCACGAGGCCGAAGAAGACGTTCCAGCCACGACCGGGTGTTCCGCTCAGTTCGCTGATCGCCATGGCCACGGTGGCGACGCCGCGGAAGATGAATCCGACGCCGATCCAGATGGCCAGCAGCAGCAGGGCCGTTCCCGGTTCACTGCCGAAGTGGCGGAACGCGAGGATCGCCAGGATCAACGATGCTGCGCCGCTGATGAACAGGAGAATTCGGCTGCCGGCGGAGGCGTGAAATCCGAAGGCGAAGAAGACCTGCGCGATGCCGGAGAGAAGCAGGTAGGCGCCGAACAGGAACGCCGCGACCAGCAGGGTCTTGCCGGGCCACAGCAGGACCAGAGCGCCCAGCGCCACGGCGATAACCCCGGAGAGCACCGAAGACTTCCACAACTGGTGGAAAAGGGTCGGCTGGTAGTGGGTCGTCGAGGTTGGAGAGTACGAAGAGGTCATAAACCGACACTCTCGCACATTGGTCGTCATGGAAACAAGATTTATTCGGCTACAGCGACTCCGAAACCCCCCGGGAGCGTCTAGGCTGCACTCAAGCGATGCTCGCCGACGAAGGGGAAGTCACTTGTTCGACAATGCTAAACAGCAGCGGGTCTACGAAACCATCTCCGCTGCACTGCCGTTCGATCTGGACGCCTCGAAAATCACTGTCGAGCCAGGCGTGTCGTACGTGAAGAGCCCCATCAAAGCCCACGACTACGCCGTCGGAGTCATGGCGGCGTTCGGATCGGTGGTCGAGCACCTCGGTACGATCCGCGGTCTGCCGGCCCAGACCATGACGCTCAACCGGCGGCGCTGCGGACTGCTGCTCAACGGGCTGCAACTGCACTTCCTGAACGGCTACAGCACGATCATGGACACCTGGGGGGTGAACCCGGACAACGGCACCTACCGCGCCAAGGACGGCCGGTTCGTCACGATGATCGGCCTGCATCCCCATCTGCGCGACAAACTGATCGGCTATCTCGGGTGCGTCAACAGCGCCGAGGCGATGCAGGCGGCGATGGAGAAGAAGACCGCGCAGGAGCATGAGGACGACGCCATCCGCCTTGGGCTGCCCATGGGGCTCGTGCGAACGCCGGAGGAGTGGTTGGCTCACCCGGTCGGTGCGGAGGTTGCCAAGCGTCCCATCGTCGACTTCACCGCCTCCGGCAACGACAGGAAGCGTCTGCTCGGGCCCGCGAAGCATCGGCCGCTGGAAGGCGTCCGGGTGGTCGAACTCACCCATGTGGTGGCCGGCCCCAACGCTGCGCGGCTGCTGGCCGAGCAGGGTGCCGACGTGATCAAGGTGCAACCGCCGCTTGGCGACTGGGTGCTGCCGATCTGGATGGACGGCAGCTGGGGCAAGAAGAACATCCTGCTCGACATCAAGGGCCGGCGGGGCAAGGCCCGGTTCCACGAGCTGCTCGCCACCGCGGACGTGTTGATCGACGGCCAGCGACCGGGCGTACTCGCCGCGATGGGACTCGACGATGCGGGGCTGAAGGCGATCAACCCCAACCTGGTGCACGCGTCGCTGTCGTGTTTCCCGCTCGGTACCGACTGGGCCCAGCGGCCCGGTTTCGAGCAGATCGCGCAGGCGGTCAGCGGCACGATGCACGTCCACTCCGAAGGCATGGACGCCCCCACCGTGGTGCCGGCGCTCATCAACGACTACCTCACCGGCTACCTGGTTGCCCTGGCGGTCGTCGCCGCGCTGGCCGAGCGGGAAGAGAAGGGCGGCTTTCATCACGTCGCCTCGTCGCTGTCGCGGTGCTCGACCCTGGCAGCAACCCTGGGTGAGCCACTCGACGCTGAACCCTATGAACCGGCGCGGATGTCCGACTTGGTGGAGTTCGGCATCGACCAGCCGTCACCGGCGGGCATCTTCACCCGGATCGCCCCGGCGGTCGAGTTCAGCCACACCCCCTCGCACGTCCACCAGCACCCCACACTGATGAACTCGATGCCCGCGACGACCGGCTGGGACGACGTTCCCGAGGGTGAACCGCAGATCCCGCACTATCCTTCGAAGCTCGCCCAGGAGGGCGAAATCTTCGGTCTGGTCGAGTGTTTCGGCATCGAGGACCGTTCCGACGGGGGCGGCATCATGAGCCTGGCCTCCCCTTCGCTCGTCGAGTACGTCATGGCGCACCGCGACGACTGAGTCCGGGCACCACGTCGTCAAGGCTGAAGGTCGGCGGCTGGTCGAGTTGTGCGTACGTGCATGAGCGTGGGTCGCGGTCGGGCCGCCAGCGGTTGAACTGCGCGGTGTGCCGGAAGCGCCGGCCTTCCATGTGGTCATAGCGCACTTCGACGACCCGTTCAGGACGCAGCGGAACAAAGGACAGGTCCTTGCCGGCGTTCCATCGCGACGTCTCGTTCTTGCGCGGGCCGTCCCGCGTGGCGGCCCAGTTCCACGGATGATCCGCGACATCGGTCACCAGGGGTTGCAGATCGGCGAACAACTGCCGGCGCTGCGCCAGCGGGAAGGCGCCGATGACGCCCACCGAGGCAAGGGCATCGCCGTCGTAAAGGCCGAGCAGCAGCGAGCCGATCGCGTCGTCGCCGGACTTGTGCACCCGGTAGCCGGCCACCACACAGTCCGCGGTCCGCTGATGCTTGATCTTGAACATGACCCGCTTGTCGGGCTGGTACGGCAGCGAAAGTGGTTTGGCCACAACGCCGTCGAAGCCGGCCCCCTCGAACTCGTCGAACCAGCGTTGCGCGACTGCCGATTCCATCGTCGCCGGGGTGACGTGAAAGGCCGGGCCGGCGCCGGCCAACGCGTCGACGAGTGCCGCGCGGCGCACCTCGAACGGCTCAGCGGTCAGATCGTCGTCGCCAAGGGCCAGCAGGTCGAACGCGATGAACGAGGCGGGCGTCTGCTCGGCGAGCAGGCGCACCCGGGATGCAGCGGGATGGATGCGCTGCTGCAGGGCCTCGAAGTCCAGGCCGCGGTCACCGGCAATCACGATCTCGCCGTCGATCACGCACCGCGGCGGCAGTTCGGTTGCCGCAGCGGCAACCAGTTCCGGGAAATAGCGCGTCAACGGCCGCTCGTTGCGGCTGCCGAACTCGATCTCGCCGGCGTCGCGGAAACAGATGGACCGGAAGCCATCCCATTTGGGTTCGTAGCCGGCGCCCTCGGGGATGGTGGTGACTGACTTCGCCAGCATCGGTGAGACCGGGGGCATCACAGGCAGGTGCACCGCTCCATTCTCACCGCAGGGCATCTGCCCATCACAGGGTCGGGGCTATGAACGGAATGGAAGTTGTTGTCATCACGGCGCCGTGGCGGGTACCGCGCGGTAGACGGCGGTCTCATCGGACATGATGTTCTGGGTCATCGTGTGCGTCGATCCGGATGGGATTGTGATGGTCCACTTCTGCGCGGCCCGGGCGGCGCTGGCGTTGAAGTCGCCGTCGGGCACCGTCGCCATGCTGCTGTAGCGGTAGAGGTTGTAATCGGTGCCGGGGTTCAAGCTGGAAACGGTGATGGTAAGCGTCACGGGCGCGGGGGCCGGCCGGTCGCCGGAGCCGTCAACCATCGCGGGTGACTCGGCGTTGACGCTCGTGGTCAGTCGCACGGGAACGGTCTCGTGGTTCGGGTCGACGACGCCGGTGTTCGCGATCGCGTAGTTGTCGGACTCATTGCTCAGCGAATACACCGGGCCCGTTTCGGCATTGGCTTGTCGCCGTGTCTTCCCGAAGGTGCCGAATTCGAAGCTGAAGCTGTTCTGGGGCTGGCTGTCGCTGGTGGCGGTCCACAGACCGTTGTCATTGAAGGTGATGACGTCGTCGTCGTAGTACACCGCCGGGGCGACGAAGGGATGTTTCGACGAGATCCCGGTGACGCCCACGATGTGGTCGTATTCGGCCGATCCGGCGTCGGAATCGGTTGAGCCGTCGATCAGCGATTCGTTTGCGAACACACCGATCGCCACCGGATAGCCGGCCATGACGTTGCCCTTGACCCAGGTGAGAAACGACTTACTGCCGTCATTTTCGGTTGCCCGGAAGGGGATCGCGGTGAGGTGCATCGCCTTGGCGGCCGCTACATCGTTGACACCCAGCAGGAGTTGAGAATCACTGAGATATTGGGGAGCATCGCCGCTCGCGACGGCGCGCGCGTCGTATTGCGACATGTACTGACCGAAGTGAAGGCCGGCGCTGATGATCGAGACCTCGCCGCAGTAGCCGAAGTTGGCATTCCACTGGATGCGCGGAGGCATCGCGGTACCCACACTCGAGGTGTCCGTAGCCGAGGGTGGCGATGGTGCGGGGGACCCGGTTCCCGAGTCGACATGCGCGACACCGCACCCGCCGGATAGCGAAACGCCGACGGTCAAGGCCAGGGTGCCGACGCGCGGCCGAAACTGCCGAAACTGCTTGTCGGGGAACATATGAAACACGGATTCGCCCCTAGTCCAGCTCGTTCTTCCGGTCTCGGTCGGCAGCTCTGCTGGGTTGTACCCGCTTCGGCTCTCCGGGCATCTTGGGATAATCAGGAGGAAAGGGCATTTCGGCGGGTTCCGCCTTCCAGAGTTCGAGCAATTGGTCAAGGGAATGGGACTTGTCATCCATGTCTTGCCACGGGTCGCCTTTGTCCGCGATCAGCTGGGGAACGGTGGAGACGTTCAGGCTGCGAGGGTCCCGGACCCCTTCCAGATCGGCCCAGTGCACAGGTGTCGAGACCGGCGCCCCCGGACGAGCTCGCGGTGACCAAGCGGACGCGATGGTTCTATCACGGCAGTTCTGGTTGTAATCGACAAATATCCTCTCGCCGCGTAGTTCCCGCCACCACTCCGTCGTCACCCCGGCGTCACGTCTCTCGAGTTCCCGTCCGAACGCAATAGCGGCATGACGCACATCGAGGAAATCCCACTCCGGCCTGATGCGAGCGAACACGTGGAGACCCCGGCCGCCGGAAGTCTTGCAATAACTGGTGATTCCAAACTCGGCAAGCAAGTCGCGAGCTGTTAGCGCGACCCTGACGACATCGTCAAAGCCCGTTCCCGGCTGGGGGTCTAAGTCGATACGAAACTCATCCGGTTGATCCAGGGAAGTCGGACTGTCCGTTCGGCGGACCGGCCACGGATGGAAGGTGATCGTGCCCATTTGGGCGCACCACGCCAGCACCGCAGGTTCCGTGGGACAAAGTTCCTGCCCGGTCCTCCCGGAGGGAAATTCGATCTCGACGCTCTCGACGAACGTGGGAGCCCCTCGCATCATGTGCTTCTGGTAAAACCCACCGTCATCAATCCCGCGACCCAGGCGCAGGCCCGGCTGTACACCATTTGGCCATCGTTCCAAGGTGGTTGGGCGATCATGCAGCGCCCGCAGCAGCGGATCGTCGACGGCCACCATGTATTGAACCAATTCAAGCTTGGTGATCGGCGGCGCAATGTCATTGGCCGGAAAGACGATCCGGCCCGCGTGGGAAACTCGGATCACACGGGTTGGTGCTACGGAAGACTCAACTTCGATCTCAACGTCGTTTCGCTTCCCCATCCAGGCCCCTCTTCGCTGTGCGTCTCAAGGGTATCCAAGGTGGCGGCGCATGGCTGGCGCAAAGTCTTGGCGACTAACCGACGGGCTGTGTTGCCATAGCTTTGCTGAATGTTCGCCCGTGGCTGAATCCGAAAGAGGGTCGACCGCAAACTCGCGGTATCGGTATTTCGGTAGGGTGTGGTACACATCTCAGGAAAACTTAAGCTAATCCACCTCCAGGGGGTTGACTCCATGTCCCATGCCGCGCGCAACCGGGCCACCCGCCGCCGCAAGCAGCCCTACGCCTGGTTGGGAGTCGGTGCCGTCACGCTTGGCATGGGCGCCGCCATGGTCGGCGGAACCGCTGTTGCCTTCGCCGATACGGCCGGGGACTCCGGAACCTCCAGTTCATCGGAGAAGCCAGGCAATGACGCGGCGTCGGGCAAGTCTGACGCGCCCCACCAGCGCGGCTCGCGGGCCGGCGCAGCCGCCGGCGCCTCGGGGGCCGGTGCCTCCGGGCCGTCGCACCGCGGCCGGGCCGCCGTCGTCGAAACGCCGGAAGCGACTCCCGACAGCAGCCTTGAGGCCGCCATCCCCGCGCCGTCGGCAACCCCGGAAGCCGCACCGAAGTCAGCGCCCGAACCGACTCCGCCCGCGGACAATTCGCCGCTGCCGGCCGCCGCGGTCGCGCCGGTCCGGGGGCACAACTCCGCCCCGGTGGAGAGCACCCCGGCCAAGACCGAGGCCGCCCCGGTCGTGGACGCCACTCCCTCGTCCTCGCCGGTCGCGTCCCCTGTCGCCGACACCGCGCCTGTGGTGACGACCCCGGCTCCGGCTGCGTCCACCCCAGCCCCGGCCGCCACCGATCCGGCTCCCAGCATGGAGTCCTGGCTGCCCAGCACCCCGATCGTTCCGGGTGCACACGTCAAGCTGGCCACGGAGGAGATCAAGCAGGCGCAGACGCTGCTTACCGCCGAGACCTGGGGCGCGGGCAACATCCTCGCCGGCCTCGGCTCCTTCGGGCCGGCTTCCGCATTGGCCACCGCGCAACTCGCACTGGCGATCTGGGGCAGCACCATCGCCGGCGCCCAGGACTTCGTGAAGAACACCGCCGATAACCCGCTGATCCACTGGATCGCCCAGGCGAACCTGCAGAGCGAGTTGTTGTGGCCCAAGCTGTCCGATGCGTCGCTGGCCACGGCCAGCGCACTGATGACGCCGCTGAGCTGGGTCGGCGCCGACGTCACCGGCGCCAAGAACATGACCGCGGCAGCGCGCCAGAACGGCAAGATCTACGCCCAGGTGCCGGTGAAGGTCGTCGCGGGCACTGAACCGGTCGTCGACGCCAAGATCGCCGGCGGCTCGAAAGCGACGCTGCTCATCGATACCGGCGCATCCGGTTTGGTGACAACCCGCGACAAGGTCAACGCCGCGAACCTGGGCCCGATCGTCGGCGGCGGGACCAGCTGCTTCAGCGGCAACCTCTGCTACAAGTACGACACCTACAACGCCACGGTGGATCTCGGCGACGGCGCGGTGGGCACCGCCCCGGTCAACATCGTGGCCGCGGCCGATGAAGCGAAGTTCAAGAACTTCTTCTCCTGGGGCGCCGACGGCATCCTCGGTGTCGGCGCCAATACCGCCGGCCCGGGCCCGGCCCCGATCCCGACCGCCGCGATGCCGGGTGAGCTCAGCGACGGCCTGCTGATCTACCAGAACGCCTACCCGTTCGGGCTGGGCGGCTACATGATCCTCGGGCCGAACCTGTTCCCGACCAAGGTCTCGCTGCCGGGCGCTCCGGACGCGTTCGTCGATGTCAGCCTCAATGGCTCGACCAAGAAAACCAGCGGCGCCATCATCGACTCCGGCGGCGTCAACGGGACGATCATGCGCAAGGACATCCCGGCCGGGGTGACGCCGGAAATCATCAACAGTGTCCAGTACCTGCCCGCCGGGGTGAAGATCTCGGTCTACGCGCCGGGCACGACGACGTTGCTCTACACCTACACCACGGTGCAGGGCGGCACACCGATCATCGACCAAGGTCTTTTCAACACCGGCAACGCCCCGTATGCGCAGAACCCGATCTATCTCAACTACGGCGCGACGCCGTACGGCATCGGGTCGACGGACTTCTCGATCGCCTGATATCCACGCCTAATGAGCCCCCGCCGGACACCGTCCGGCGGGGCTCAGCGCTGAAATACAGCCGCTGTAATAAATGCAGCCGCTGTAATAAATTTCCGGCGCGTTGTCTGAAAACGCCCTAAGAACAGGCGTCTGCGGCGTTAGTGTCCTCACAGGATCACCAATCTTTGGAGGATGGCATGAGCGCATCGAATTTCGTCGGTCGAGTTGGCGGATTGGCGGTGGCCCTTGGAGTGGGCGCGGCCATGTTCTCCGGCAGCGCGGTCGCCTGGGCGGACCGCGGGGGAGACACCGGCGCATCCGGGGGAAATGACTCCGGCTCGTCGTCGAACGCCCCGACCCGCGGCCATCGCGGGGCCGAGGTCGCGACTCCGGGCGGCGCAGCCGCCACCGTCGCGCGGGGACAGAGTGCTCAGGCAGAACCGCCCGTCGATCCGGTCGTCGTTCCCGACGCTGCGCGCAACAGCGCTCCGCCTGCTGCGGTGACCGCTTCGGTGGCCCCCTTCGCCGCGGCGGTGGAGGCACCGGAGGCCGTGGAGCCCGCACCCGAGCCGGAAGCCGTCGTGGTCGAGGTCGCTCCGGAGCCCGTCGACGGCCCGGCTGTCGACGACCCTGTCATCAAGATCAGTACCGACCCCGTCGTCGACGAACCTGCGCCGATATTCGAGGACTTGGTTCCGCCGGTCTTCATCGCCGACCCCCTGCCGGAGGCCGCCGACCCCGACGGCATCCAGGTGATCGCCTATGCCACCGGTAGCGACGGCTCCAACGACGCCGGCAACGACCCGTCCGGGCCCGTCGACTCGGCCCTGTCCGACCTGGTCCTGGCTTCGTTCATCCGGCGCGAGACCACCTCGTCCGCCGCCGCCACCGACTCGCCGTCGGCCCTGGTCACCTCGTCGGCGACGGCTTCGGCGCCGATCACCCTTGCTCCGGTAACCACCTATTACGACGGCATCGTCCAGGGCAATCTGAACGTCACCACGGCCAGCGGATGCGGCACGGTCGGCAACGACTGCAAGCTTGATTACTCGCTGGCCGGTTCGTCCGCGGGCGGCAAGGCAAGCTTCAACAACGTGCCGACGGGGTTGCCGGGCGGCGGCGCTGGCAGCTACACCCTGCTCCCCTACGCCACCTGGATCAACCCGTCGAACCCGATCGCGTTGCCCACCCCGAGTGGCACGCAGGACTTCACCGTCCGGGTCAGTGAGAACACGAAGTTCGATCAGACCCTCAGGGGCATCCCGCTGATCGGCGACCTGATCTTCAAGCCGATCATCAGCCTGATGCAGCAGACTCCGTTCCTCGGGACCTTGCTGGCGCCGCTCATCGGCAACACGATCACCCAGACGATCTCGACGAACCTGACTCAGCTGGTGCCCGCCGGGAAGCAGGTGGCCTACACCTACAAGGTCACGTCCTTCGACGGCACCGTCCTCAGCATGAACTACTTCCCGGCCGCGGCGCCGTCGCTGGTCCTACCCGGGCAGAAGCAGGCCACGATCTTCAACGGCCCCGGCCTCGGCGGGTTTGGCACCCGCGACCCCTACGCATCATCCGGCGCCGCCGGCTCTGTTCCCGGCCTGAACTTGATGCGCGGTCAGGGGTTGCCGGGACCGCTCGCCTCCGCTCCGCTCGGGTTCAACGTCATCACCTGGGATCCGCGCGGGGTATGGGACTCGGGCGGCATTCTGCAGTTGGACAACCCGTTCTACGAGGGCCGTGACGTCTCGGCGCTGATCGATTGGGCCAACGCCAACACCCCGCTGCTCAACGAGGGCGGCAAACCGGACGTTGCGATGATGGGCGGCTCCTATGGCGGCGGCATCCAGATGACCACCGTCGACCCGCGCATCAGGTCGATCGTGCCCTCGATCGCCTGGAACTCGCTCAATGAGTCGATCTACCCGACCGGCATCTTCAAGACCGCGTGGGCCAACAACCTGGCGGAGGCGTTGCTGCTCACCGGAGCGTCGTCGCTCAGCCGGATTAACTCGCAGATCACCCAGGCACTCATCACCGGCAATCTGTTCGCGTTCGTCACCGAGACGGCTCAGGCCGTGCTTGCCAGTACCGGGCCGACCGCGCTGCTGACCAAGCTGAACATCCCGACGATGTATGACCAGGGCATTATCGACGCGCTGTTCCCGTTGCAGCAGGGCCTCGACAACGCCCAGACACAGCTGGAGCAGAACCCCTTCTTCGTCGGCAAAGCCGATCTGGTCAAGATGATCTGGTTCTGCGGCGGTCACGGCATTTGCACCACTCAGACTCTGCAACAGCAGACCGCGCAGAACACGGTGATGTTCTTGGAGAACATGGTCTGGGTGAACAAGTACACGAAGGACTATCTGGCGGGCATTCCGGAGATCAACGGTCTCCTCAACGGTCTGCTGTCCGCTACCGCGCCGTTCCAGTGGTGGGATCAGAAGGGGACGGCATTGGCCTCGTTCGTGGGCATGCCCTGGACCAGCGCCTTCCAGAACACCGCCCCGATCGTGGTGAGCCAGGCCGCCGGCGGCCGGATCAACTCCTTCACCAGCGTGTCGGGTCCGCTGACGCCGTCGGATCCCGCCGGCGCGGTGTGCGGTGCCGGCCTGGGATTCGCCTGCCAGTTCCCGTTTAACCAGGTGTTTGCCACCAAGGCCAAGAACGCCGTCAACGTCGATATCCCGATCACGCCGGCTTCCGGCTACATCGTCGGCGCGCCCAAGGTCAGCTTCACCTACTCGGGGGTCGGCAACGCGAAGGCGGTCTACGCCCAGATCGTCGACAACGCCACCGGCCAGGTCCTCGGGAACATCAACACGGCCATCCCGGTGACGCTCGACGGCAAGACACACACGATCGACGCGTTCGCCATCGACAACATCGCTTACACCGCGCCGGCGACGGCGTCGAGCCTGACGCTGCAGATCGTCGCCAACTCCTCGCTGTACCAGAACACCAGCGTGAACTGGGGAGTGGACATCAACAAACTGACGGTGAGCCTGCCGACGACCGGCACAGCCGTCCCGAACCCCGTCCCGGGGTTGATTCCGGCGTAGGACAGCACCGGTATTTGTCGCAAAGCCGAACCCGCCGAGGACTCGTCCTCGGCGGGTTCGCTTTTCTAGCTCTAGCGGCCCAGGCGCCGCCGGCTCTTGCCGGCGGGTCGCTTGTTACGCAGAGCGACCTGCTGATCGGCTTCGGCGACCTCGGTATCGGTATCGGTATCGGTTGCGCCGGAATCGGTCGTAGCGTCACCGGTCTCGGCGTCGGACTCGACGGTCACGACCACCTCGGTTGCCGCGCTATCGGTGTCGGTGACGACGATGATCTCGTCAGCCGGGGTCTCCGCTGCGTCAGCGGCCTCCGTGGCCTCGCTCGCCGGCGTGGCCTTCTGTCTACCGCGCTTGGTGGTCGGCTTCTTGGCCGCGGCGCTGACCTTCTTCGCCTTCTGGCTCTTGGCCTTCGGCGGCTTGGGTGCAGTCGGAGCCTGCTCGGCGACGAACGACAGGTACAAGGCGAGCAGTCCGAGGATGGCGATCGCCCCCGCGGCGCCGTAGACACCGAACAGCCACGGGGCGCCCACCTGGAGGCGCAGCCAGATCTCGACGATCGCGGTGAGCAGGATCAGCGCTCCGGCGACCACGTGCAGCAACGCCGACCATGCCCGCAGACGCAGTGCGAATTCCGGCGGGCGCGGCGTGGCTCCCAGGCCGGTCTTGAGCAGTTGCAACACCGGCCACGCCGCCAGGCCGATTGGAATCCCCGCTGCGATCCGGCCGGCGGTGGCCAGGGTGCGGGGGATGTCCCCGGTCAGAACCCACCAGCGCGGCAGCACAAAGACGATGTAGAGCAGGGCGCCAAGCCCGAAAAGAGCAAGGTGCAGTGCCCTCGCAGCCGAGGTCCGCATGCAACTCCTTGACTGTATGGAAACCCCGGGGTGCGACCGGCCGTCGATTCGGTGATCGCACCCCGGGATCGGGTGCGGAGGATAGGGGATTTGAACCCCTGAGGGCTATTAACCCAACCCGCGTTCCAGGCGAGCGCCATAGGCCACTAGGCGAATCCTCCGTCGGCAATGGTAGCCGACCCGCCAGTCCGCTGTTCTCGACCGGCCGTGCCCGCGACGACCAGCCGGTATTACACTCTGGTTCGGACCCCGCGCGGCGTCCATCCTGTGAACTCCCCCAGGGCCGGAAGGCAGCAAGGGTCAACGGGCTCTGGCGGGTGCGCGGGGTCCCCTTAATATCACCGGGTGGGCGAGCTCACGCCTGACGAAAGGCGCATCGTGTCGTTTCAGTCCCTCAGCCGCGACGAACTGCAAGCCCGCCGCGACCAGCAGCTGCGCGAGTACGCCGCGCTCAAGGCCAAGAAACTGGCCCTCGACCTGACCCGCGGCAAGCCGTCCAGCGCGCAACTCGACCTGTCCAACGCCCTGCTGACTCTGCCCGGCGACGGCAACTTCCGCGACGACGACGGCACCGACACCCGCAACTACGGCGGCCAGCACGGGTTGACCGGGTTGCGTGCGGTGTTCGGCGAACTGCTCGGCATCCCGGTGCCGAATCTGATCGCCGGCAACAACGCCAGCCTGGAACTGATGCACGACGTCATCGTCTTCTCAATGCTGTACGGCGGAGTGGATTCGCCGCGGCCCTGGGTCCGTGAGCCGGTGGTGAAATTCCTGTGCCCGTCACCGGGGTACGACCGGCACTTCTCGATCACCGAAACGCTGGGTATCGAGATGATCCCGGTGCCGATGCAGCCCGACGGACCAGACGTCGACATGGTCGAGGAACTCGTCGCCGCCGACTCGGCGATCAAGGGCATGTGGTGTGTGCCGGTGTTCTCCAATCCGACGGGCGCGGTCTACTCCTGGGAGAAGGTTCGTCGCCTTGTCCAAATGCGCACGGCCGCAGACGATTTCCGCCTGTTCTGGGACAACGCCTACCCGGTGCACACCCTCACGACCGACTTCGTGCGCCAGGTCGACGTCCTGGGGTTGGCCGCCCAGGCCGGCCACCCGAACCGGCCGTTCGTGTTCGCGTCGACCTCCAAGATCACTTTCGCCGGCAGTGGGGTGAGCTTCTTCGGCGGCTCACTGGGCAACATCGCCTGGTACCTGCAATACGCCGGCAAGAAGTCGATCGGGCCGGACAAGGTCAACCAATTGCGGCATCTGACGTTCCTGCGTGACGCCGACGGGGTCCGCCGGCACATGCTGCGCCACCAGCAGATCCTGGCGCCCAAGTTCGCGCTGGTGCTCGACATCCTCGACAAGCGACTCTCGGAGTCCAAGGTCGCCTCGTGGACCGAGCCCGGTGGCGGCTACTTCGTCAGCCTCGATGTACTGCCCGGCACCGCCAGGCGCACCGTCGCGCTGGCCAAGGACGCGGGGATCGCGGTGACCGAGGCGGGCGCGTCGTTCCCCTACCGTCACGATCCGCAAGACACCAACATCCGCATCGCGCCGAGCTTCCCGGCGCTGTCGGATCTGCGGGACGCCATCGACGGACTGGCGACCTGCGCGCTGCTCGCGGCGACGGAATCCCTGCTGGCGTGAAGCCTGTCATGGCCGGTCGGTAGCCTGCGGAGGTGGCGCTTTACCGCAAGTACCGACCGGCGACCTTCGCCGAGGTAGTGGGTCAGGAGCACGTCACCGAACCGTTGTCGACCGCTCTGACGGCGGGCCGGATCAACCACGCCTACCTGTTCTCCGGTCCGCGCGGTTGCGGCAAGACATCCTCGGCGCGGATCCTCGCCCGGTCGCTGAACTGCGAGCAGGGCCCCACGCCGACGCCGTGCGGGGTGTGCGCCTCGTGCCTCGCGCTGGCCCCCAACGGCGGCGGGTCATTCGACGTCGTCGAACTCGACGCGGCCAGCCACGGCGGGGTGGACGACACGCGCGATCTGCGGGACCGGGCGTCATTCGCGCCGGCGCAGAGCCGCTACCGGATCTTCATCGTCGACGAAGCGCACATGGTCACCACAGCGGGGTTCAACGCGCTGTTGAAGATCGTCGAGGAACCGCCTGAGCATGTGATCTTCGTCTTCGCCACCACCGAACCGGAGAAGGTGCTGCCGACCATCCGGTCGCGCACCCACCACTACCCGTTCCGGTTGCTGGCGCCCAAGACCATGCGCGGTCTGGTCGAGAAGATCCTGGTCTCCGAGGACGTCCACGTCGACGACGCGGTCTTCCCCCTGGTCATCCGGGCCGGCGGGGGATCGCCGCGGGACACCTTGAGCGTGCTCGACCAGTTGCTGGCCGGCGCCGAGGGCAACCGCGTGCACTATCAGCGCGCACTGGCCCTGCTGGGTGCCACCGACGTGGCACTCATCGACGAGGCCGTCGACGCGCTGGCTGCCGGTGACGCTGCTGCACTGTTCGGCGCCGTGGAATCGGTCATCGACGCCGGGCACGACCCCCGCCGGTTCGCCACCGATCTGCTGGAGCGGTTCCGGGATCTCATTGTGCTGCAGGCAGTTCCGGACGCCGCCAGCCGCGGGGTGGTGGACGCGCCCGGCGACGTGCTGGAGCGGATGCGCGACCAGGCCAGCCGGATCGGCTCGGCGACGCTGGCCCGCTACGCCGAGGTGGTGCACGCCGGCCTGGGGGAGATGCGGGGTGCCACCGCGCCGCGCCTGCTGCTGGAGGTGGTCTGCGCCCGGTTGCTGCTGCCGTCGGCAAGCGACTCCGAGGCGGCTCTGCTGCAACGCATCGAACGCATCGAGACCCGTCTGGATATCACGATCCCGACAGCCGAAACAGCGGCGGGTGCGGCGCCGTCGTCGGGTAAGCAATACGTCCGCAGGACGCAGGCGGCGCCGCCTCCCGCGCCGAAACTGCAACCAGAGCGGCCTGAGCCCGCTGCGGAACGCGCTGGCGGCAGACTCGATGAGAAGGCGCCCCAGTCCGTGCCGCCTCCTACGCCGAAACTGCAACCAGAGCGGCCTGAACCCGCTGCGGACCGCTCTGACGGCAATCTCGGTGCGAAAGCGCCGCCTGCACCGCCGAAGCCGGCCGCTGCGCCTACTCCGCCGAAGCCGGCGGCTGCGCCTACTCCGCCGAAGCCCGCCGCAGCACCGGCGCCCGCTGAGCCTGACGCGGCCGCCGTGCGACAGATGTGGCCGACCGTGCGGGAGAAGGTCCGTCAACGCAGCCGCAGCACCGAGGCCATGCTGGCCGCTGCGATCGTTCGCGCGGTTGAGGGAGACACCCTCGTCCTTGCCCACCCGTCGGCCCCGCTGGCCAAGCGCCTGACTGAGCAGCACAACGTCGATGTCATCCGCGAGGCCTTGAAGGATAGCCTCGGCGTCAACTGGCGGGTGCGCTGCGAGGTCGGCGGCGGCGTGCCCCACCCGGCCAGTGCACCGCTGCCTCCCGAACCGCAGCCGGATCCGGTGGACGCCCAGCGTGCCGAAGAGGACGAACTGATCGCCGAGGCCGTCCGCGATGCCGGCGCGGACGCCGCGCCTCGGCGCGACCCCGAGGAAGTGGCGCTCGAACTGCTCAAGACCGAACTGGGCGCACGACCGATCGACGGCTGAGGACGCGGCTACGCCGTCCGGCGGTGGGCGGCCGATGCTCGCCCGTTGGTCACACTGACTACGCTGAGCGGCACCCGCAGCCACAGCGACCCCGGCTGCCGACTGTAGGAGCTTTGATGGGACAGGTCAGTGCCTCCAGCACCATCCTGATCGACGCTGCACCGGAAACCGTGCTCAACGCCGTCGCCGACTACCGCGATGTGCGCCCGCGGATTCTGTCGCCCGAGTACAGCCAGTACCGCGTCCTGGAGGGCGGCCAGGGGGAGGGCACCGTCGCGGCCTGGCGGTTGCAGGCCACCAAGTCCAGGTCGCGAGAGGTCCAGGCATCCGTCGACGTGGCCGGGCACACCGTCATCGAGAAGGACGCCAATTCATCCCTGGTGACCAATTGGACCGTCGCCCCGGCCGGTCCCGGCTCGAGCGTCACCCTCAAGACGACCTGGACCGGTGCCGGCGGGATCAAGGGATTCTTCGAGAAGACCTTCGCCCCGATCGGGCTGGGCAAGATCCAGTCCGAGGTGCTGGCCAACCTCAAGAAGCGGGTCGAGAACCCGAGTTAGCTGTTCTCCACGGGGTTAGCCCGCCCGGGGCGGCTGGGTCTCCAGGAACCCCACGATGCCCCGGACCACCGCGTCGGCGTACTTCTGCCGGCCGTCGGGGCTCTCCATAAGGCCGGAGTCCACCGGGTTCTTCATGTTGCCCAACTCGACGAGGATCGACGGGTACTGGGCGAGGTTGAGTCCGGCGATGTCGGCGCGCGGGTTGAGTCCGTCGGTGCCGATGTAGGTCGACGGCGGTATCCCGGATCCGGCCAGTTGGTCGCGCATCATGCGGGCGAACTGAACCGACGGGCCGGCCTGCGCCGGGTTCAACGGCGGGCTGGAATACAAAATGTGGAAGCCGCGGCCGGTCGCTGGGCCGCCGTCGCCGTGGATCGACACCACCGCGTTGGGCTGGAGTGCGTTGGCCATCGCGGCGCGTTCGTCCACGCACGGGCCGACGGCGTCGTCGTTGCCGCGCGACATCGCGGTGCGCACGCCGAGTTGGTTGAGCGCGGCCCTGATCCGCAGCACGGTGTCCCAGGTGAAGGTGTGCTCGGGGTAGCCGTCGTCTGTGTTGGTGCCGGTAGCTTGGCAGTCCTTGGTGCCGCCGCGCCCGGTGGGCACCTGGCGCGTCATCGACGCGTCGTTGGCGCCGTTATGGCCGGGGTCGAGGAAGACGATCATCCCGGCGACGCTGCCCGGTGCGGCGCGGGCGACCGGTGCTGCCAGCGACGACGCGGCGATCACCAGGCCGGCGGAGGCGGCGGCTACGACACGCTGCGCTGCGAACTTCAACACGGACGCCACGGTAATCGGTCGCCGACTAGGGTTGAAAGTCACCGCGAGCCTGAAATGCCGGGCTGCAACGAACTTGAGACCACAACGCAAGGAGACCGTCATGCAACCCGGTGATCCAGGAAACCTGGGAGCCTTCGGCCTGCAGCCTCAACAGCCACAGATTTCGCCGGAACAGGCCATGCAGGGACTTCAGCAACTCCAGGCCGCACTCATCCAAGCCCATCAGATGCAGCACAAGCTGATGGAGGCCCAGCAGCAGATCGCGGCCACCGAGGTGCAGGGCCAGGCCGGCGACGGCGCGGTGGTGGTGGCGCTCAACGGCAGCGGCGAGGTGCTCGGCATCCGGATCGAGCCGCACGTGGTCGACCCCAACAACGTCGAGAACCTGCAGAACCTCGTCGTGTGGGCGCTGCGGGACGCCGCCGAGAACATGCGCGAGCACGTCAAGGCCGTCCTGGGTCCGCTGGCCGCCGAATCCGGCCAGCCCCTGCCGGAGTAGGCGCCGTGTTCGAGGGCCCGGTCCAGGATCTGATCGACGAACTCGGCAAGCTGCCGGGTATCGGGCCCAAGAGCGCGCAGCGGATCGCCTTCCATCTGATCTCGGTGGAGCCACCGGAGATCGACCGGCTCACCGCGGTGCTGTCACGGGTGCGTGACGGTGTGCGGTTCTGCGAAGTGTGCGGCAACGTCTCCGATGCGCAGCGCTGCCGTATCTGTAGCGACGCACGCCGGGACTGCTCGCTGGTGTGCGTGGTGGAGGAACCCAAGGACGTCCAGGCGGTCGAGCGCACCCGGGAGTTTCGCGGCCGTTACCACGTGCTTGGCGGCGCTTTGGACCCGCTGTCCGGTGTGGGGCCGGACCAGCTGCGAATTCGCCAGTTGCTCAACAGGATTGGCGAACGAGAAAACGGCGTCGACATCACCGAGGTGATCATCGCCACTGACCCGAACACCGAGGGCGAGGCCACCGCCACCTACCTGGTGCGCATGCTGCGCGACATCCCCGGGCTGACGGTCAGCCGGATCGCCTCCGGCCTGCCGATGGGCGGGGACCTGGAGTTCGCCGACGAACTGACACTCGGCCGCGCCCTGTCCGGGCGCCGCGAAATGGTCTGAGCGCTGGCTTTGGGGAGATCCGCGACTTCCGCGTGGTCACGAGTGTGACCGTCGACCCGGCTGAGCGGTCTACACCCGGCGGGGGGCCGCCAACCGCTCCCGCCGCAACTGGTCTACCTCGGGCAGGTCCAGTGGCGCCAACGGGCCCACCACCTTCGACAGCAGCAGATCAGCCAGTTCCGGGTTGCGGGCCAGACACGGGCCGTGCAGGTACGTCGCGAACACGCTGCCCTGGACCGCGCCGTCGAACCCGTCGCCGAGCCGGTTGCCGGCCCCCTTCACCACCGCGGCCAACGGCCGGGCGTCACTCCCGAGAACCGTTCCGCCGCGGTGGTTTTCGAAACCGGTCAGCTCCTGGGTGAGCCCGCCGATCAGCGGTGTGGACGCCACCTCCCCGATGGTGCGCTCCGGTTGAGGGGACGTGGTGACGTCGAGCAGGCCGACCCCGTCGACCCGCTCGCCGGCGGAGGTCTCATACCAGTGGCCCAGCACCTGGATCGCCGCACAGATCGCCAGAACCGGGGCGCCGCGGGCAGCGGCGCGCTGCAGGCCGGGATAGCGCAGCAGATGCCGGGTCGCCAGCCGCTGGGCGTAATCCTCCGCGCCGCCAAGGGTGTAGAGGTCCAGGGAGTCGGGAACCGGTTCGCTCAGCGTGATTTCGACGATCTCGGCGGGAATACCCCTGAGCTGCAGCCGTTGTCGCAGCACTACCGCGTTGCCGCCGTCGCCGTAGGTGCCCATCACGTCCGGGAGCACCAGCCCGATCTGCACCGTCATGGCAACCGCCTCTGCAGTTGCAGGAACGCGGTGTAGTTCGCGACGACCTCGACGTGCCCTGGCGGGCAGGACTCGATCGCGGCGACGGTGTCGTGCACCAGGGAGTGCTCGACGCCCGCGTACCCCAGCCGCACCGCCAGGTCGGTTCCGCGCTCGCCGGCCGCCACTACCTGGGTAGCGAGACCTGATGCTCTTCGCGCAAGACGCTCATCGCCGAAATGCTCGAACCGGACGTCCCACAGCCAGGACAGATCCTCGCCGTCGGGCACCTGCCCGTTGACCGAAATCACAACTCCCGCAGCGGATTTGTCGACCATCGACAGGGCCTCCTGCCAACCGGCCGGATTCTTCGCCAGCAACAGCCGCGCAGTGTGCGCTCCGATGCGCACCGTGCGGTATCGGCCGGCGACTTCGTCGACTCCCGACACCGCGGCGACGGCCGCTCCGGGTTCGGCACCCATCGCCACCGCGGCGGCGACGGCTTGAGCCGCGTTCCCGCGATTCACCGTGCCGGGCAGGGCCAGCCGCATCGGGGCGACGAAACCGTCTGGCCCGTAGAGGTTTTCGCTGTCGTACCACCACTGCGGAGTTGGCCGCTTGAAATCTGTTCCGGTGGAATACCAGTGCGACTGCTCGCGCACGATCACCTCGCCGCTGCGTGGGCAGCTGACCGAGTCGTTGGCCCAGCCGGCGCCCGCGGCGACCCAGACCACATGCGGGCAGTCGTAGGCCGCCGAGGTCATCAGGACGTCGTCGCAGTTGGCCACCACGACGGCATCGTGATGGCGGGCCAGGCCGGCTCGCAGCGTGCGCTCGATGTGGTTGATCTCACCAACCCGGTCCAACTGGTCCCGGGACAGGTTCAGCAGCACGATGACAGCCGGGTTCACCGCGTCGGAGACGTGCGGAACGTGCATCTCGTCCACTTCCAGGGCGGCCAGCCCGGCGTCCCGGTCGGCGGCCAGGGCGGCCACCAGACCCGCGTCCATATTGGCGCCCTCGCTGTTCGTCGCGACTGTCTGATGTCGGCGGCCCGGCGCCTCCGGCGGCCCTATGGTCTGCAGCGCCGCGGCGACCATCCTGGTGGTGGTCGACTTGCCGTTCGTGCCGGTAATCACCGCGGTCCGCCGCCCGGTCCCCAGTTGGCGCAGCACGGAGGGGTCCAGTGTCATCGCCACCAGGCCGCCGATCATTGCCCCGGCACCGCGGCCGGTCACCCGGGATGCCCAGCGCGCAGCCGATCCCAGAGCCAGCGCGGAACGGCCGCGCAGCGTCATCGTGGGCTTGTTCTTCCGCGTCATCGCAGGTGAGTGTATGCCGAGGGACGGGCGGGCCGCCCCACAGACCGGTGCAGCGGCGCCCGACACGGAGGGTATGTGCCGGATGCTGTCGGTCCCGCGTGCCATCCTGGCCCGGTGAGCAACACCTGGGGCCGCCCCGCTCGCGAGGCGGATAACGGCTGGGTCGTCGTCGACGTCGAAACCTCGGGCTTTCGTCCGGGCCAGGCCCGTGTCCTCAGCATCGCGGCCCTGGCGCTGGACCCGGCCGGCAACGTCGAGCACTCCGTGGTCAGCCTGCTCAATCCCGGAGTCGATCCCGGCCCCACCCATGTGCACGGTCTGACCGCCGAGATGCTGGAGGACCAGCCGGCGTTCGCCGATATCGCCGCCGACGTGGCCGAACTGATGCATGGGCGCACTTTGGTCGCCCACAACGCCCCGTTCGACTACTCATTCCTGATCGCCGAGGCCGAACTCGCCGGGACCGTCCTGCCGGTCGACAGCGTTATGTGCACCGTCGAACTCACCCGTCGGCTCGACCTCGGGCTGGACAATTTGCGGCTGGAAAGCCTTGCGCGGCATTGGGATATCCCGCAGACCCGGGCGCACGACGCCTTCGACGACGCGCTGGTGCTGTCCCGGGTGCTCATCCCGGCCCTGCGGCGCGCCCGCGAGCGCGATGTGTGGCTGCCGGTGCGGCCGGTCAGCCGTCGGCGCTGGCCGAACGGCGCGGTCACCCACGAGGAATTGCGGCCGCTGAAACTGCTGGCCGCACGGATGCCGTGCCCCTACCTCAACCCGGGCCGCTACCAGCGTGGCGGTCCGCTGGTCCAGGGCATGCGGGTCGCGTTGTCCGCCGAGGTGAAGCGCACTCACGAAGAACTTGTCGAGCGGATCCTGCACGCCGGCCTGGCCTACGCCGACGCCGTCGATCCGGAGACCTCGCTGGTGATCTGCAACGAGCCACTACCCGAGCAGGGCAAGGGTTTCCAGGCCCGGGAGCTGGGCGTCCCGACGGTGTCCGACGAACAGTTCCTGCACAGCGTCGGCTCGGTGACCGGCGGGGTGGGTATCGACCAGTTCGAGCAACCCGTCGCGCGCGGTCAGCAATTCGCCCTCTTCTGAGACGGTCCGCAGCCGTGAGAACCGAGCGTTTCGATTTTCCCAATGCGCATGGCCACCTGCTCACCGCGGTTCTTCACCACCCGGCCGGGGATCCTCGCGACTTCGCGCTGTTCGCCCACTGCTTCACCTGCAGCAAGGACAGCCGCGCGGCCCGCTGGATCGCCGAGTCCCTGGCCGCACGCGGAATCGCCGTTGTCCGTTTCGATTTCACCGGCCTGGGCTCCAGCGAGGGAGACTTCGCCAACACCGACTTCTCCTCCAACGTCAGCGATCTCGTCGCTGCGGCCGACCATCTGCGGACCACCCACCGCGCGCCCACACTGCTGGTCGGACACAGCCTCGGCGGGGCTGCGGTACTGGCGGCGACCTCCCGCATCCCCGAGGCTCGGGCCGTGGCGACCATCGGCGCGCCGTCGGACCCGAGCCATGTCGCCAACTTCTTCGGCGCGGCGATCAACGTCATCCAGACGCGCGGCGAGAGCGAGGTGGAACTGGGCGGCCGGACCTTCCGGATCCGGCGCGACTTCCTCGACGACATCGCCGAGCAGCGACTCCTTGACCAGGTTCAGACGCTCGATAAGCCGCTACTGATCCTGCACGCGCCGACCGACCAGATCGTCGGGATCGACAACGCGGCCACGATCTTCGCCGCCGCCCGGCACCCGAAGAGTTTCATCGCCCTCGACGACGCCGACCACCTGCTGTCCCGTCGCCGTGACGCCCGCTACACCGGCGAGGTGATCGCGGCGTGGTCGCAGCCCTACATCGCCAGTGCTGCGAAACCCGGCAGGGGCACCGCGCTCAGCCCTGTCGGGCCGCCCGGTTCACCGCCGACACCACCGCCCGCAGCGACGCCGTCGTGATCGAGGTGGCGATACCGACACCCCAGACCGTGCGACCGCCCACCGACGCCTCGACGTAAGCGGCCGCTGCAGCTTCTTCGCCGGCCGACATGGCGTGCTCGGAGTAGTCCAGGACATGAACGTCGATGCCGACGGTGCCCAGCGCGTCGACGAACGCGGCCAGCGGGCCGTTGCCCTCGCCGCGGATCTCGGTCTCCACCCCGTCGAGTTTGACGGTGGCCTCGATGACGTCGGTGCCGCCGTCCACCTCGGAGCCGATGACCCGCTGCTTGATCCGCTCCAACGGCCGCACCGGCGACAGGTACTCCTCGGCCAAGGCGTCCCACATCTCCTTGCTGGACACCTCCCCGCCCTCGTCTTCGGTGATCCGCTGGATCACCTGGCTGAACTCGATCTGCAGGCGCCGGGGCAGCACCATTCCGTGGTCGGCCTTCATGATGTAGGCCACCCCGCCCTTGCCGGACTGCGAGTTCACCCGGATCACGGCCTCATAGTTGCGGCCGACATCCTTGGGATCGATCGGCAGATAGGGCACCTGCCACAGGATGTCCTCGACATCTGCGTCGGCCTCGTCAGCCGAGATCTTCATGGCGTCCAGACCCTTGTTGATCGCGTCCTGGTGGCTGCCGGAGAACGCGGTGTAGACCAGGTCGCCACCGTAGGGATGGCGCTCATGGACGGGGAGTTGGTTGCAATGCTCGACGGTGCGGCGGATTTCGTCGATGTTGGAGAAGTCGATCTGCGGGTCGACGCCGCGGGAGAACAGGTTCAGCCCCAGCGTCACCAGGCAGACGTTGCCGGTGCGCTCACCGTTGCCGAACAGGCAGCCCTCGATCCGGTCCGCACCGGCCTGGTAGCCCAATTCGGCTGCGGCGACGGCGGTTCCGCGATCGTTGTGCGGGTGCAGGCTCAGGATGATCGAGTCGCGACGGTTCAGGTTGCGGCTCATCCACTCGATGGAGTCCGCGTAGACGTTCGGGGTCGCCATCTCCACGGTGGCCGGCAGGTTAATGATCAGCGGCCACTCCGGCGTCGGCTGCAAAACGTCACACACCGCTTCACAAACGTCCAAGGCGTAGACCAGTTCGGTGCCGGTGTAGGACTCCGGGGAGTACTCGTAGCGCCACCGGGTGCCGGGGTGTTTAGCCTGCTCCTCCAAACACTTGCGGGCGCCGTGGACGGCGATCTGCTTGACGTCGTCGCGGTCGGCGCGGAAAACCACCCGGCGCTGCAGGATCGACGTCGAGTTGTAGAAGTGCACGATCACGTTCGGCGCCCCGTGGCATGCCTCGAAGGTGCGCTCGATCAACTCGTCACGGCACTGCGTCAGCACCTGGATGGTGACGTCCTCCGGGATGGCGTTCTGCTCGATGATCTCGCGGACGAAGTCGAAATCGGTCTGGCTGGCCGACGGGAACCCGACCTCGATCTCCTTGTAGCCCATCTTCACCAGCAGTTCGAACATGCGCCGTTTGCGGGCCGGGCTCATCGGGTCAATCAGGGCCTGGTTGCCGTCGCGCAGGTCCACGGCACACCAACCGGGGGCATGCTCGATGACCTTGTCCGGCCAGGTGCGGTCGAAGGGGACGGCGGGTGTGCCGCCGGGAATCTCGGTGGCGAACGGCTGGTAGCGGCGCACCTTCATCGCGCTGTTGCGCTGGGCGTTCCACGCCGGCTGGCCTTCGCCGCGCGGGCCGGCCGGGGTTTTGATGGTGCGGGCAGAGATGTAGGCGTCTACCGACGCTTCAGAATGGGTGTTCACGATTTTGCTCCGGGAAGTGGTGGTGGGACTTCAGACCTGGCCGTCGTGGCGAGCCGCGGCGGGAAGACCTGGCCGTCGTGGCGAGCCGCGGCGGGAAGACCTGGCTGTCGTGGCGAGCCGCGACAGGAAGACCGGCGGCATCGCGACAACCCGCGACGGGAAGCCGGTCTGGATCAGACCCCGTCGCGGCGTCCGAGAAGGAGCACCCGCTGCACGTCGCAAACTGTACTCCCGTTGCTCGGGCGGGCATAGTCGACTCCGGTCGACCTAACGGGCACAGTCGACTCCGGTCGACCTAACGGGCGATAGTCGACCTAACGGGCATAGTCGCAGGAATGACTACCCCGCCCGGCCCGACTGACCACCGGTCACCCGCCGATCGGATAGCCACCGTGGTGCTGGCGACCCTGACGGTGCCGGCAACGCTGGTGTCGCTGTTCGTCTCGCCGTTCTTCGTCATGGCGACCGATTCCTGCGGCCACGACAACTGCCGGGACCCATTGGTCACCTGGGCCTATGCGGTGACCTGGGGTGGTGCGGGGGTGGCCGCCGTGGTCGCGGTGGTCGGCATGATCGCCGCCGCGCGGCTAAGGACCACGATGTGGGTCTGGCCGGCGATCGCCCTGCTTCTGGTGGTCGCCACGTTCGTCATCGGTGCTCAGTTGGCCAGTTCAGCCGCCCCCGGCGACTAAGTCAGCAGGTCCAGGGCTGACCCCACAGGCCGCTGAACGCGACCTCATCCAGGGGCCGCCGGGACCGCGGCTTGTGGTCGCGTTCGGCGATATCGGGGGAGACCGTCGCGTAGTCGGCCAGCGCGCCGATCGCGATCACCATCAGCGGGCGGATCTGATCTGGAATCCCGAACACGCTGCGAGCACCGTCGGCGTCGAAACCGGCCATCGGATGGGCGATCAGCCCGCGGGACACGGCTTCGGTGATCAGGTTGGCTTGCGCCGCGCCGGCGTCGACGGCGCTGTACAGCGCGGTGTTGGCGTCGTCGCCCTCGTCGGCGCACACCAGGATCAGCGCGCCGGCTACCTCCGCGTACGCGTTGCCCCGGCTCAACAGGCCGGACAGGGCACCGAAGGTGGCATCACTGGCTCTCTCCCCGGGTCGCTCTGCTCCAGCCCGGCTGGATTCATCCCCGGGTCGCTTCGCTCCTGCCCGGCTGGATTCATCCCCGGGTCGCTTCGCTCCTGCCCGGCTGGATTCATCCCCGGGTCGCTTCGCTCCTGCCCGCCGGACCCCGACGATGAACCGCACCGGCTGACGTCCACCCCAGGTGGCGGCCCACCGGGCGGCCTCCAGCAGCGCGGTCACCTGCTCGGGGGTGACCTCGTGGCCGGGGTCGAAGGCGCGGGGGCTCCATCGCTGGGCGATCGGCGGGTGGACCGGGACGCTGGTCTGGGCGAGCCGGTCGGTGGGCTGCTCGGGCATCGGAGCGAGATTACCCGCGAAATCCGGCGCCAACAGCACCCTTATCCTTAAATGCAACCCCGCGCTGGAAAGGTGAGACTGTGGCGCTCGTCGTGCAGAAGTACGGCGGATCGTCGGTGGCGACCGCCGAGCGCATCCGCCGCGTCGCCGAGCGCATCGTCGAGACTAAGAAGCAGGGCAACGATGTCGTCGTCGTCGTCTCGGCGATGGGCGACACCACCGACGAACTGCTCGACCTGGCCCGCCAGGTCGCGCCCTCGCCGCCGCCGCGGGAACTGGACATGCTGCTCACCGCCGGGGAGCGGATCTCCAACGCGCTGGTGGCGATGGCCATCGAGTCGCTCGGCGCGCAGGCACGATCGTTCACCGGCTCGCAGGCCGGCGTCATCACCACCGGAACCCACGGCAACGCCAAGATCATCGACGTCACCCCCGGCCGGCTGCGCTCGGCGCTCGATGAGGACCAGATCGTTCTGGTGGCCGGGTTCCAGGGGGTGAGCCAGGACAGCAAGGACGTCACCACGTTGGGTCGGGGCGGTTCGGACACCACCGCCGTCGCGCTGGCCGCGGCGCTGCACGCCGACGTCTGCGAGATCTACACCGACGTCGACGGCATCTTCACCGCCGATCCGCGCATCGTTCCCAACGCCCGGCGCCTGGACACGGTCACCTTTGAGGAGATGCTCGAAATGGCGGCGTGCGGCGCCAAGGTGCTGATGCTGCGCTGCGTCGAATACGCCCGCCGCTACCACGTGCCGATCCACGTTCGGTCGTCGTACTCCGACAAGCCCGGCACGATCGTCACCGGATCAATCGAGGACACCACCATGGAAGACGCCATCCTGACCGGAGTTGCCCACGACCGCAGCGAGGCCAAGGTCACCGTTGTCGGGGTACCGGACGTTCCGGGCTACGCCGCCAAGGTCTTTCGCGCCGTCGCCGATGCCGACGTCAACATCGACATGGTGCTGCAGAACATTTCCAAGGTCGAGGACGGCAAGACCGACATCACCTTCACCTGCTCGCGGGATTCCGCGCCGACCGCGGTGGAGAAGCTCACTTCGCTGCAGGACGAGATCGGCTTCACCAGCGTCATTTACGACGACCACATCGGCAAGGTGTCGCTGGTGGGCGCCGGCATGCGCAGCCACCCCGGCGTCACCGCGACGTTCTGCGAGGCTCTGGCCCAAGTGGGCATCAACATCGACCTGATCTCCACCTCCGAAATCCGGATTTCGGTGCTCATCAAGGATTCCGAGCTCGACAAGGCCGTCGCCGCACTACATGACGCCTTCGGCCTCGGCGGCGATGAAGAGGCTGTGGTCTACGGAGGGACGGGCCGTTAGATGGTCAGAATCGGAGTGGTGGGCGCCACCGGGCAGGTGGGCGTCGTCATGCGAAAACTGTTGGAAGAACGTAACTTTCCTGCCGACGAGGTGCGCTTCTTCGCGTCGTCGCGGTCAGCCGGCAAGAAGCTTCCTTTCCGCGGCCGGGAGATCGAGGTCGAGGACGCCGAGACCGCCGACCCGGCCGGTCTGGACATCGCGCTGTTCTCCGCCGGCGCGACGATGTCGCGGGTGCAGGCGCCACGGTTCGCCGCCGCCGGGGTGACCGTGATCGACAACTCGTCGGCCTGGCGCAAGGATCCCGACGTTCCCCTGGTGGTCAGCGAGGTCAACTTCGACCGCGACGTGCGCGGAAAGACGCTGCCCAAGGGCATCATCGCCAACCCGAACTGCACCACGATGGCCGCCATGCCGGTGCTCAAACCCCTGCACGACGCGGCTGGCCTCGTGCGGATGATCGCGTCGACCTATCAGGCGGTCTCCGGTAGCGGCATCGCCGGCGTGGAGGAACTGGTCACCCAGGCGCGTGCGGTGATCGACGGCGCCGAGCGACTGGTCCACGACGGCGGCGCACTGGACTTCCCGGCGCCGGAGAAGTACGTCGCGCCGATCGCGTTCAACGTCATCCCCCTGGCGGGTTCCCTGGTCGACGACGGCACAGGGGAGACCGACGAGGACCAGAAGTTGCGCAACGAGAGCCGCAAGATCCTCGGCATCCCGGACTTGGCCGTCAGCGGTACCTGCGTGCGAGTTCCGGTGTTCACCGGGCACTCGCTGTCCATCAACGTCGAATTCGCGCAATCGATCTCAGCGGATCAGGCTCGCGAACTGCTGGCCGGCGCGCCGGGCGTCACACTGGTCGACGTGCCGACACCGCTGGCCGCCGCAGGCGGGGACAACTCCCTGGTGGGCCGGATCAGGCAGGACCCGGGTGTTCCAGGCGGCCGCGGGCTCGCGCTGTTCATCTCCGGGGACAATCTGCGAAAAGGTGCGGCGCTCAACACGATTCAGATCGCGGAGTTGCTAGCCCGCGCTGACAATCCCCTGGCATGATCGAAGCCATGACCCTCGACGCCATCTACACCGCAGAATCCACCGCAACCGGCGGCGGCCGGGACGGCAACGTCAAGTCCACCGACGGCCTGTTGGACCTCGCCGTCCGCCCGCCCAAGGAGATGGGCGGCAGCGGCGAGGGTGTCAACCCCGAATTGCTGTTCTCCGCGGGCTACGCCGCGTGCTTCCTCAGTGCCCTGCGACTGGTCGCCAAGAGCAGCGGAGTCGCTCTCGACGACGCCACCGGCGTCACTGTCCGGGTCGGCATCGGCAAGGACGACACCGGTTACGGGCTGACCACCGAGGTCATCGGTTACGTGCCCGGACTGGAGCAGGCCCAGGCCGAAGACCTCATGCAGAAGGCCCACCAGGTCTGCCCTTACTCCAAGGCCACCCGCGGCAACGTCGAGTCGAGGGTGCTCACCAAAGTGTTGTGAGCCGGCGTTATTCGCCCTTGTGAGCGGCGAGCAGCGACGGCCTATTCCCAGGTGTGCACCGGCTCGTTGCTGTGCATGAGATCGCAGTACTGGCGCAGCATTTCGGCCAGAGCCTTGGTGCGGTCAAGTCCGCGGGCCTGAAGCTTCTGCACGGTATCGACCTGCCACACCGCGCCGTTTCGACCCGTCTTCGCGCGGCCCTCGATGACGCCCAGATAACGGTCGCGCACATCGGCGGCGACCTTCCAGCGCCGCAGACCCTCGTCGGCCATCGGGAGCAGCTGCCGCAGTACCAGCTCGTCGGCAGTCACCTCGCCCAGGCCCGGCCAGTACAGCCGAGCCGACATGCCGTTCTTGGCCGCTCCGATGAAATTGGTTTGTGCCGCAGCGAAACTCATCTTCGTCCACAGCGGCCGGTCCTCTTCTGAAATGGTGCGAAGCAGACCGTAGTAGAACGCCGAGTTCGCCATCATGTCGACGACCGTCGGACCGGCCGGCAGTACGCGGTTCTCCACCCGGACATGGGGTCGGCCCTTGACCACGTCGTAAACCGGACGATTCCACCGGTACACGGTGCCGTTGTGCAGCCGCAGTTCCGACAACTTCGGAGTCCGGCCGGCATCGAGTTCGGCCGCCGGATCCTCGTCGGACATCTCCGGAAGCAGGGTCGGGAAGTACCGGACGTTCTCCTCGAAGAGGTCGAAGATCGAGGTAATCCAGCGCTCCCCGAACCACACTCGTGGACGCACCCCCTGTGCTTTGAGTTCGTCGGGGCGGGTGTCGGTGGCCTGGGCGAACAACTCGATGCGGGTTTCGGCCCACAGATGGTGGCCGAAGAAGTACGGCGAGTTGGCGCCCATCGCCAACTGCGGTGCGGCGATCACCTGGGCGGCGTTCCAGTTGTTGGCGAAGTCGGCGGGGGAGACCTGCAAATGTAATTGCATGCTGGTGCAGGCCGATTCCGGCGCAATGGATTCCGCGTACACGCTCAGCCGTTCCGCCCCGGTGATGTCGATCAGGATATCCTCACCGCGCGCGGTGAAGATCGAGTCGTTGAGCGCCTGATAGCGCATCGACGGACTCATCCAGCTGCCGGCGAGGTGCTCGGGCATCAAGGTGGGCAGGATGCCGATCATCACGATGTGCGCGCCGTCGGTGGCGGCTTTGGTCTCGGCGGCATTGAGGCTCGCCCGCACCTCGTTTTCGAGTCGCAGCGCCCGGCGGCCGGGCAGCGGACGCGGCGGGACGTTGAATTCGATGTTGTAAGCGCCCAATTCGGTCTGATAAGCCGGATCCGCGATGGAAGCGAGCACGTCCTGGTTGGACATCGCCGGCTGGTAGCCGGCATCGACGAGGTTGCACTCGATCTCCATGCCGGTCAGCGGATGGGCGAAGTCGAAGCTCGACTCGGCCAGCATCCTCTCGAACACGTCCAGGCACCGCTGAACCTTCTGCCGGTACTGCTGCCGGTGCGCGCGGCTGTAGCTGGTGTGCTTGACCTCTTCACCCACGGTGACGATGCAACCCTGTTCGCCGTCTGCGGCGCAAGGAAATCAGCCAGGTCGGCGGGCGATCACGACTTGCGGACCGAACCCGGCCGGCTTGACGTCGACTTCCACACCGGCGTGGGCCGCCATCGCCCGGAACGCCGACGGGCTGTAGGTGCGCAGCGAACTCACCAGACCGTCATGGGCGAACGGCCACACCGGGGCCAGCGGCAGCATCGTCGCCAGTCGGATCAGGTGCAACGGTGCGGGCGGCCTGGGCAGGTCGATGATCACCAGCCGGCCGGCCACCCGGGTTCCCTCCGCCAGCACCCGGGCGGCCTGCTGCGGCGGCAAATGATGGAACGACAGCGCGAACACCGCAAGGTCGAAGATGCCGTCCGGTTCGTCGATGGCGGTGGCGTCGAGGACTCGGACGTCTGCCCGCGGATTCTCGCCGAGGTCCGAGGCCGCGATGGCCGCGACCGAGTCAGGGTTGACGTCGGAGACGGTGACCCGGGCGGTCGGGTGCTCGTCGAGCAGCCTGCGCGACAGCGCTCCATGCCCGGCGCCGAGCTCCAGGATGCGCGGGTCGGCCACATCGGCCACCTCGGCGAGCACCAGCCGGGCGTTGCGGTCATGCTCGCCGAACAGCGAACCCACCCGGTCCAGCGTCGCCACCACGCCGCGCTTCACCGACTCGTCGACGTCGTCACGGTCCAAATATTCGAGGCGGTCGGTCTGCAGCAGCCGATCAAGCCAACTGGCATCCGGGCCGCCGCGGGGCATCCCGGAAAGATCGTGCGCGTGAATGCCCATGTGAAACATCATGGACGGTGGCAGACTCCCAGCACAGTTTCACTCCCGTGACACGCGCCAAGACCGAGGAGCACCGTGGCCAACTTCGTCGCCGCCATTGACCAGGGCACCACCAGCACCCGCTGCATGATCTTCAACCACAACGGCCTTGAGGTCGGTCGTAGTCAGCTGGAGCACAGCCAGATCCTTCCGCGCGCGGGTTGGGTGGAACACAATCCGACCGAGATCTGGGGTAATACCCAGACCGTCGTCACCTCGGCGTTGAACAACACGGGGTTGACGGCGTCCGACATCGCCGCGCTGGGCATCACCAACCAGCGCGAGACCACCATCGTCTGGCACCGCAAGAACGGGCAGCCGTATCACAATGCGATCGTCTGGCAGGACACCCGCACCGACCAGATCGCCGCGGCACTCGACCGCGACGGCCGCGGTGACGTGATCCGGCGCAAAGCCGGTCTGCCGCCGGCCACCTACTTCTCCGGCGGAAAACTCCAGTGGCTGTTGGAAAATGTGCCCGGTCTGCGGGAAGACGCCGAGAACGGTGATGCGCTGTTCGGCACACCGGACGTGTGGGTGTTGTGGAACATGACCGGCGGCGTTCACGGCGGAGTCCACATCACCGACCCGACCAATGCCAGCCGCACCATGCTGATGGACCTGGAGACCCTGGACTGGGACGACGAGCTGCTGGGGTTCTTCGGCATTCCGCGGCGGATGCTCCCGACCATCCGGCCGTCGTCCTCACCCGAACCGTACGGCTACACCCTGGCGGACGGTCCGGCGATCGGCAAGATCCCGGTCACCGCCAGCCTCGGCGACCAGCAGGCCGCCATGGTGGGCCAGGTGTGCCTCAAACCCGGCGAGGCCAAGAACACCTACGGCACCGGCAACTTCCTGCTGCTCAACACCGGTGAGAAGATCGTCCGCAGCCAGAACGGTCTGCTGACCACCGTCTGCTACCAGTTCGGCGACGCGAAACCTGTTTACGCCCTTGAGGGTTCGATCGCGGTGACTGGATCGGCGGTGCAGTGGCTGCGTGACCAGTTGGGCATCATCAGCGGCGCGGCGGACAGTGAGGCGCTGGCTTCCCAGGTGGAGGACAACGGCGGCATCTACTTCGTCCCGGCGTTCTCCGGACTGTTTGCGCCGTACTGGCGTTCCGACGCCCGCGGGGCCATCGTCGGGCTCTCGCGGTTCAACTCCAATGCACACATCGCCCGGGCCGCGCTGGAGGCGATCTGCTATCAGAGCCGCGACGTGGTCGACGCGATGGCCGCCGATTCCGGGGTCAAGTTGGAGGTGCTCAAGGTCGACGGCGGCGTCACCCTCAACGAACTGTGCATGCAAATCCAGGCCGATGTCCTCGGCGTGGATGTGGTGCGTCCGAAGGTGCCGGAGACCACGGCGCTCGGCGCCGCTTACGCGGCCGGACTGGCCGTCGGCTACTGGTCGGACCCGGAGGATCTGCGGGCCAACTGGCAGGAGGACCGCCGCTGGAAGCCGCAGTGGACCGAGGAGCAGCGGGCCAAGGGATACGCCGGCTGGAAAAAGGCCGTGTCACGCACCCTGGACTGGGTGGAGGTCTAGCTGCGAGAGTGGCGGTATGACACAAACCGCCGCCGACTCGGCCAACCTGCCCATCGCTGACCGGGTGGACTCCGGAGGGCAGGAGCGCAGCGACCCGGGGAAGGACTCCGACGTCCCCTTTCATATGCGTGGGAACTATGCGCCGGTGTCCGACGAACTCACCGAGTACGACCTGCTGGTGGAGGGGACGATTCCGCCGGAACTGGACGGCTGGTACCTGCGCAACGGCTCGAACCCCCGCACGCCCACCGGGCACTGGTTCGTCGGCGACGGGATGATCCACGGCGTCCGCATCGAAGGCGGAGCCGCCAAGTGGTACCGCAACCGCTGGATCCGCACCGACAGTTTCGACGATCCGTTTCCGGTGTACAACCCCGACGGCACCCGCAATCTGCGCTCGTCGGTGGCCAACACCCACGTGGTCAACCATGCCGGCAAGACCCTCGCACTGGTCGAGTCGTCGCTGCCCTATCAGATCACCAATGATCTTGAAACCGTCGGCTGCTACGACTTCGACGGCAAGCTCAACGACTCGATGACGGCCCACCCGAAGATCTGCCCCACCACCGGGGAACTGCATTTCTTCGGATACGGCAACCTCTTTCAGCCGCACGTCAGCTATCACCGGGTCGACGCCGACGGCACACTGACCGTGAACCGCCCGGTGGAAGTCCCGGCCCTGACGATGATGCACGACTTCGCCATGTCGGCCGGCCACGTCGTCTTCATGGACCTGCCCATCGTGTTCAAACTCGAAGTCATCCTGAATGGCAAGGGCGACATGCCTTTCCGCTGGGATGACGACTACGGCGCCCGGTTCGGTGTGCTGCGTCGCGACGACCCGTTCGGTCAGCTCCGTTGGTTCGACATCGACCCCTGCTACGTGTTCCATGTGGCCAACGCCTACGACAGCCCGGACGGGAAATCCGTTGTTGTGCAGGGTGCCCGGTATCCGGAGCTATGGCGCAACAACGGCGGATTCGGTGACAGCGCGGCGCTCTGGGAGTGGACGCTGAACCTGGAGACCGGCACGGTGACCGAGCGCCAGCTCGACGACCGGGCCGTGGAGTTCCCCCGAATCGACGACCGGCTGGCGGGCTTGCCGGCCCGCTACGCCGTGACAGTCGGCGACGCCGCGCTGGTGCGCTACGACCTGACCACCGGCGCCGCAGTCGAGCACCGCTTCGGGGACTCCGACGCCCAAGGTGGCCCGGGCGAGGCGGTGTTCGTGCCGTCCCCGAACGGGCCGGCCGGGGAGGACAACGGCTGGTATCTGGCCCTCGTCTACGACGCCGCCCGCAACAGCAGCGATCTGGTGATCCTCGACGCCGCCGACTTCGGCGGTGAGCCGGTGGCCCGCGTTCGCCTGCCGCGGCGGGTTCCCTACGGCTTCCACGGCAACTGGATCAGCGCCTGAGTATGCGGCGCGCCTGAACTCCGGCCCTTAATCCGGCGGCACGAAGCCGCCGTCCGCGCGGTGCGGCGCCGGCGCCGAGGGTGACGCCGGCGGCGAGGGCGGCGCCGGCGGCCCCGCCGGATAGCGAAGCGGCGGCGCCTGGGCCGGCATGAGTCTTGAGAGTTCCCGTCGATGCCGTTCGGCGAGCACCGCCGCCAACGACAGTTGCGGCGGTGTTCCCGGCGGCGGCGGCGGCGATATGCGCGAGGTCACCTCCGCGCCAATGCGATTGGCCATTTCGTCGCGGACGTGCGGGGTCAGTTCGGATGCCCGGGCCAGGAACTGACGGGCCATCTCGGTCTCCTGAGGACCGAGGCCGGACAGCTCCAGTGTGGATCCCCACCATTGCAGTGACGGCGGCATCGACGGCGTACCAACGGCTTTGGGGCCGCGCTGGCTGATCACCACCGTGCCGGCGAACACGTCGCCAAGGCGCTTGCCCTGCGCGGAAGACAGGCTCGCAATAACGGCGGGCCCGCCGAACAGCATCCAGATTTCGACCACTCCGGACAGCGCCCGAAACAAGGCCTGTCGGAACCGCTCGGGGCTGCCGTC
This sequence comes from uncultured Actinomycetes bacterium, assembly GCA_903877095.1. Taxonomy (GTDB): domain Bacteria; phylum Actinomycetota; class Actinomycetes; order Mycobacteriales; family Mycobacteriaceae; genus Mycobacterium. The sequence continues at coordinate 33,818 of CAIRCP010000229.1, forward strand.
GTCGGACACCACCCGCAACCCCATCGCGAACTTGCCCAGCGAACGGCCCCGGGTCGCGGTCTCCATCGCGACCGGATATCCGACGACTACCGCGACGGTGAAAATCACCATGATCGCCCCGGTGAGGGCCTCGTCGTAGCGAGCCGATGCCGCCCCCCACAGCAGCAGTCCGATGAGATAGCCGACGACCATCACGACGAGGTCGATCAGGGCGCCGAGAGCCCGCACCGGCAACTGTGCGATCTGGACATCGAGGACCACCGCATCCCCGGTGACCACCGTGTCAGGGGTCCGAACCATGGGACTCTACGCTACCGCCCGGGCAACTTGAGGGAGGGTTCCGTTGGCAGCGTCGATGGGTTTGTGCTGCGGCTTTCGCCCCCGAAAAAACCGGCCGGTCGGTTCCTGGCAAAACTTTGAAACGGGTTGCAGCTACCGTTGGTCCGCCCTAGGGTGTGCAAGACTCTGTGCCCTGGGTCACAAGAGGGAAGGGGTGTGGCCTTGGTGATACCGCCACGCAGATCAGTGCCGGTTCCGGCACATGACATTCGCTCCGTCGGTAACGGCCGTGCTGCGACCCTGCCGCTCGTCGACCTGGTTGCCCCATGACGACTTCGGACACCGGCCGCAAGCACGACGGCGTCAGGGAGATCGACGACTGGGTCGCTGGCTACGTCAAACGGCACCCCTCGGCGGCCGTCGCCACCGGTGGCAACCAGGCCATCATGGCGCTGCGCACCATCCAGACGCTGTTCACCGACATCTTCACCGGCAAGTTCCAGTTCGCAGAGTTCGTCCGGCAGGCCTCGTTCATGGCCGGAACGTCGGTGGCGCCCACCATCATGGTGGCGCTGCCGATCGGCGTGACGCTCTCGGTGCAGTTCGCCCTGCTCGCCGGTCAGGTGGGTGCCACCTCGATGGCCGGTGCGGCCAGTGGCCTGGCGGTGATCCGGCAGGCCGCCTCGCTGGTGGCTGCGATCATCATGGCCGCAGCGGTCGGATCGGCCATCACCGCGGACCTCGGGTCCCGCAAGATCCGCGATGAGATCGAAGCCATGGAAGTCATGGGCATCTCGATCATCCAGCGGCTGGTCGTCCCCCGGTTCGTCGCATCGATCCTGATCGCCGTAGCGCTGACGGGATTGGTGTGTTTCACCGGCTTCCTTGCCAGCTACCTGTTCAACGTCTACTTCCAGCACGGCGCGCCGGGCAGCTTCGTCGCCACCTTCGCGTCGTTCACAACCACTGACGACATGATTCTGGCCATGTTCAAGGCGGTCATCTACGGCGCGATCGTGGGCATCGTCGCCTGCCAGAAGGGGCTGAACACCAGCGGCGGGTCGATGGGCGTGGCCAACTCGGTGAACTCCTCGGTCGTCGAGTCCATCCTGCTGCTGATGATCTGCAACGTGGCGATCAGCCAGATGTACCTGATCCTGTTCCCGAAGACGGGGTTGTGATCGCATGACTGTTGCCAAGGCGACCCCGCCGATACTCCAGCCGCTGACGCGGCTGGGTTCCAAGCTCACCGGCCCGATCATGCAACTCGGGCACGTTCTGGACTTCGGTGTCCGGGCCATCGCCGGCATCCCACTGGTCCTCAAGAGCTACCGCAACGAATTCACCCGGCTGCTGTCCGACGTCGCCTGGGGTAACGGGTCGTTGGTCGTGGGCGGCGGTACCGCCGGCGTCGCGCTGGTCCTGGGTGTCGTCGTCGGCGTCATGGTCGGTATCGAGGGCTACAACTTCCTGCAGCTGCTGGGCCTCGGCCCCGCGGTCGGCATCATCTCCTCGCTGGTGAACACCCGCGAACTTGCGCCGATCGCCTGCGCGCTCGCCTTCGCCACCCAGAGTGGCTGCCGTTTCACCGCGCAGCTGGGCGCCATGCGCATCTCAGAGGAGATCGACGCCATCGAGGTCATGGCCATTCGGCCCATCCCCTACATGGTGACCACCCGATTGATGGCCTCGGTGATCGCGATCATCCCGCTCTACATCGTCTGCCTGGGGGTCAGCTTCCTGAGCACCCAGATCATCGTCTCGCTGATCAGCGGCGGGTCCATGGGCGGCTACATGCACTACTTCGGCCTGATGCTGTCGGGTAAGGAGATTTTCTTCTCGGTGATCAAGTGCGTGGTGTTCGTGGCGATCGCCGCGGTGCTGCAGTGCTACTACGGATTCAACGCCAGCGGCGGACCCGAGGGCGTGGGCGTAGCCGCCGGCCACGCAATGCGCGCCGCGATCGTCGTGGTCGTCATCGTCAACATGCTTCTCACCATGGCGATGTTCAGCCTCAGCTCCGGTGCAAGGTTCGGTGGCTGATGGCTAGAGTCTTCGACACCAGCGGCCGCGGTCCGAGCAACAAGAGGCTGATGGCGCTGGGCATCGGCATGATCATCGCCTCGATCGTCATCGCCACCCTGCTGGTGTTCAAATCGCAGGGCAGGCTGGAGAACTTCACCAAGGTCACTGCCGACCTGAATAACGTCGGCGACGGGCTTCCCGCCCGGTCCGACGTCCGCTACCACGGACTGCTGGTCGGTACCACCACGAACGTGACCCCGGCATCCTTCGGCAAGCCCAACTTCGTCGACATCGAACTGCAGGGTGAGTACGCCAAGGACATCCCCAACACGGTGACCGCCCGGGTCGTACCCTCGAACGTCTTCGCCGTTTCCAGCGTCGAACTCGTCGATAACGGCCAAGCCGCGCACCTGGTCAACGGCGACCACATCCAGGAGGACACCAACCTCCCGACGGTGCTGTTCCAGACCACGATCAGCAAGCTGCGCGACATCCTCTACGCCACCGGTCGTGACCGGAACGACTCGACGCTGGGCGTCCTGGCCGCCGTCAATGCGGCCACCCACGATCGCAAGTCGCAGATCCTCACAGCCGGCGCGCAGATGGACAACCTGATCAAACAGCTGAATTCGGTCGTCGCGACAGATCCGTCCAGCCCGTCGATGCTCAGTGCGCTGGTCACCGCGGCGGACGGCTTGAAGCAGACCGCTCCTGACCTGCTGGACGCATTGCACCAGGCGGTCGTCCCGATGCAGGTGCTCGTCGAACAGCGCGCGCAGCTGGAGAACATGCTGTCCAGCGGCGCCAGCACGCTGGGTATGACGCATACGGCCTTCGCCAACCAGACCGATCGGATGATCCTCATCGGCAAGCAGTTGACGCCCGTCGTCGGGGTGCTGGCGCAGACCTCCAACAACTGGGTTCCTGGCTTCCAGAAGTTGAAGGTCTTCGCCGACAAGTTCGATCAGGGCTGGCTGCCGGGCCTGGACATCTTCAACCTGCGCGCCAACCTCTCGCTGCAGCCGTCGTTCTCCTACACCCGCGCGGACTGCCCGGCCTACGGCGAGATGAAGGGTCCCAGCTGCTTCACCGCACCGCTGATCGCGGTGCGTCCCGACCTGCCGGAAGTACTGATGCCGCAGTACTACCAGCCGCCCAAGGACCTGCTGCCGCCGCCGGGGACCGTCGTCGGCCCCAACGGCAACCTGGTGGCAGTAGGCCCGCCGCTGGTCAACCCCAACGGCCCCAACCTGGTCGATCCCAACCCGCCGCTGTCGCTGGGCATCGGCACCGGGATTCTGGGGACCAACGGTCCGCCGATGACTGCGGCGCCTCCGGTGCCGGGGTCGGCCAACCCGGCCCTCACCCCGCAGCTTCCGCCCTACCACGAGTCTCCGGCTGCGCCGGTCGATCCGTGGCCGCCGGGGTTCCTGCCCGGCGACCCCGGACCGCGCCAGGGTGATCCCGGCATCGCGCCGGCACCCGGACCGGCACCGGCGGCGCCGGCTATGCCGGCAGCGCCGCCCGGTGCTCTGCCGGCGGAGGTCGCCCCGGCGGCCTATGGCGGCAACGTCGGTCCGGTGGGCAGCGGCCAGGAACGTAGTCAACTGTCCTACATCACCGGTCAGCCCGCGACGACCGCCACTCAGCTGCTGATGGGGCCCGTTGTCCGTGGCATGACCGTGGGACCGGGCGAGGGAGCGTAATGAGTGCTAGTGCGATGAAGAAAAAGCAGCGCAAAGCTGCCCTGGGGTTGGCCATCTTCCTCATCGTGACGTCGGTGATGACGTGGCTGGTGTACGCCACCCTGCAGCGCACGGTGACCGGCCACACCACCGACTACGCCGCGGAGTTCACCGATGTCTTCGGTCTTCGCGACGGTGACGACGTCCGGATGGCCGGCGTGCGCGTGGGCAGGGTGTCCAGTGTCGACCTGGTCGGCGAGCCCGGTAACAACAAGGCCCGCGTCGAATTCGCCCTGGAGAACGATCAGAAGATCTTCCCCAACACCGAAGCGTCGATCCTCTACCAGAACATCGTCGGTCAGCGTTACCTCGACCTGCGCCTCGGCGCCGACCAGGGTGGCGACACGTCGACGCCATTGCCGGGGGGCAGCGTCATTCCGCTGGACCGGACGATCCCGTCCTTCGACGTCGGTCTGGTGCTCAACGGTTACGAACCGCTGTTCGCCACCATCGATCCCAAGGCGGCCGATCAGATCAGCAAGGCGGCCGTCCAGGCGTTCCAGGGTGATACCGGTGCCATGGCGACTCTGGTCGAGAAGTCCGGAAACCTCACCGAGACCATCGCCGGGCGCGATGAACTGCTCGGCGACATGATCACCGGTATGAACCGGCTGTTCGGGACACTGGCCGGGCAGAACGACAACATCGAGAAGACGCTCAACAACGCCCAGCACATGGTGACGTCGTTCAACGCCCGCCGGCCCGAACTGATCTCATCGATGGGCTCGATCTCCCGGGTCGTCCGCGCGCTCGGCGCGGTGACCACCGAGGTGAATCCCTCGCTGCAGGCGCTCATCACCCGCGAACCGGGCTTCGCCGCGCACCTGGTCAGCATTGAGCCGCAACTGGCCTTCATGGGCGCCAATCTGCCGAAGATGCTGAAGGGCTTGGCCAGGGGCACGGACAGCGGCGCCTACCTGGACATCTACACGTGCGATCTGAACGCGCTGGGCTTCTTCCCCGGGCTCAACGACGTGACACCGGTCATCGTCAACGCCGCGACCCCCGGTAATCAGGCCAAGCACACTCCGAAATGCAGGAACATGGCCAATGGTTGACATCATCAAGCGTGGCGCGACGGACCCGCTGACCGGTGAGACGGTCCTCGAGCGCGAGTTCCGCGGGCAGCCCCGCAAGCGCACCCTTGAGGACAGAAACCGGACCGGCATCGGCCTGGTCGCGATCGCGCTTATCGCTGTTCTGTTGGCGGCGTTGGTCGTCCTGACCAAGGTCGGCCCCGGTTACAAGCGGATAAGTGCCGACTTCGTCCAAGCCGCCGCCCTGATGCCGAAGAACCCGGTGACCGTGGCCGGGATCGTCAGCGGAACCGTCAGGGGCATGCATCTCAACGGGGATCACGTGACCGTCGATATGCAGGTCAAGAACAACATCGAGATCGGCAAGGACTCCCGGGCCGTGATCATGGTCACCACGATCCTCGGCTCGCGCTACCTGGCCCTGCACCCCGGCGGCGGCGGGCCGCTGCCGAACAACACCATCGACATCAACCACACCGAAGTGCCCTACGACCTGCAGGAAGCCCTTCAGGACGTGGCCATCAACTACGGCGACATCAATACCGACCAACTCGCCACCGCCTTGCAGGCCATGGGCAAGCAGATCGAGGGCCTGCCCCCGATGATCCCGAAGGCGATGGACAACCTCAAGCGTCTCTCGGCGGTCATGTCGGAGCGGCGCGACCAGTTCGGCAGCATGCTCAAGACGATGGACATGGTGACCGGCACCCTGCGCCGGCAGCAGACCAGCATCGGCGCGATGGTGAGCCAGGGCCAGCAACTCTTCGGTGAGTTCGTCATGCGCCGGGTGGCCTTCCACGAGATGATCCAGTCGATTAATTCGCTGGTGAACCTGCTTAACGACACCGTCGTCAAGAACCGGCCGCAGGTCGATTCGCTGCTGGGCAACCTCAACACGCTGACCACCCTGCTGGCCAAGCATGACGACATGCTCGCCAGCATCCTGGAGAGCGCCCCGGTTGCGCTGCGTGGCATCGCCAACGCCTCGGGATCCGGAAACGCGTTGGAGACCATGTTCCCCAACGGCATACTCGTCGACTCCTGGATGTGCGCCATCAGCGGTCGTGCCCAACAGTTCGAGCTGGCCCAGTACTACAAGGACTGCAAGTGAAGCGCGGTAGAGGTTTTCTGATCCTGGCCATTGCGGCCGTACTCGCCCTGAGCGTTGCCGGCTTCTACGCGCTGAAGCTGGCCAAGGCCCGCACGAACAACATCACGCTAACCGCTCAGTTCGACAACTCCGCCGGCCTGTACCCGACCAACAACGTCCAGGTTCTCGGCATGAAGGTCGGCAGCGTCAAGAAGGTGACTCCGAAGAACGGCTACGTCGAGGTCGAATTCACCGTCGACAAGAACGTGAAGATCCCGGCCGACGCCCAGGCCGTCACCCTGCAGACCTCCATCCTGGCCGAGCGGTCGATCGAACTCACACCCGTTTACCGGGGTGAGGGACCGACCATGGCGGATCACACCACGATTCCGCTGACCCAGACCAAGACACCGGTGGAGTTCACCAAGACTCTGGACATGGTCGACCGGCTCGCGGTGTCGCTCCAGGGCGATGGCAAGGGCAACGGTGCGCTGCGCACCCTGATCGACTCGGGTGCGGCCATGGCCGACGGAAACGGCGAGCGGATCAAGTCGGCGCTCGGCGAGTTGTCTAAGGCACTCAAGCTGAGCGCGGACGGTGGCGCCCAAACCAAGGACCAGCTGACCAAAGTGGTCAACAACGTCGGTTCCCTCATGGACGCTGCCGCCGCCAACGAAGGCCAGTTGCGCGATTTCGGTTCCACCATCCGTGCTTTGAGCCAGGTGCTCGCCGACGAGGACTTCGGCAGTGGCACCACCGGCAAGCAGCTCAACGTGGTGCTGGCCCAACTGGGTGATCTGCTGGAAGTCAACCGGGACAACCTCCGGGCCGCCGTCGACAACGGCGGCAAGATCGTCACGACCACCAACGCCCACGGACGCGAACTGGCTGAACTCCTCGACGTCGCGCCGTTGACGCTGGACAACCTGTACAACACCGTCGACCGCGACAACGGCTCGATCCGGGCGCACATCCTGACCGACAAGGTGCTGTTCGACGCCCAGCACATCAAAGAGTTGTGCAACCTTATGCACCTGCGCCAATTGGGTTGCAGCACCGGCACTTTGCAGGACTTCGGGCCCGACTTCGGCCTCTCCTACATTCTTGACGGCCTTGCAGCGATGGGGCAGAAATAATGACCGCACGAACCAGGTTCTCTGTCGCACTCGCCGCAGCGGTCTCGCTCACCACCGCCGGATGTGCCACTAACGGCCTCGCCAGCCTGCCGCTTCCGCACCCCGGCCTGAGCCAGGGCGGATACACCCTGACCGCGATCTTCGAGAACGCACTCAACGTCCCTGCCCTGGCCAAGGTCCGGCTCGCCGGTGCCGACGTCGGTCAGCTGGAGGACCTCAAGGCGAAGGATTACACCGCGGTCGCGACACTGCGGATCCAGAACGGGGTCGAGTTGCCGGAAGGCAGCACCGTGGAGTTGCGCTCGGCCACCCCACTCGGTGACGTCTTCATAGCTGTCAAGCCCCCGGCCAACCCCTCGGCCAACGCTGCGCTGCTCAAGGACGGCGACACGATCGGGCTCGATCACACCGAGGCCGCGGCGACGGTGGAGAACCTGCTGACCGGTGCCGCCGTGCTGGTGAACGGCGGAGCGGTCCAGAACCTCACCAACCTGATCAACGGTGCCGGCAAGGCGGTCGGTGACGACGGCGGAAAGAACTTCCACGTCTTGATCAACAACACCAATCGCCTGCTCACCACCATGGACCGGCGCACCGAGCAGATCTCGGACTCGATCGTCGCGCTGTCCGGACTATCCCGGCGGCTTGACGAGAAGAACCACGTCATCGTCGAGCTGATGACCGCGGCCGCTCCGGCCACCGACGTTCTGGCACAGGAGACGAACCGGATCGCCGACCTCGCTCTCCAAGCCGGCTCCACCATGGACATGCTTAACAAGTTCCCGTCGCTCAACGGCACCGACACCAGCGGGCGCAGCGTGATCGCCGACATGAACACCCTGGCCGGCACATTCAACGACGTCTCACAGGATCCCAACGTCAGCCTGGCCGCGCTCAATCGCCTGATGCCCAAAGTCATCAAGTCGACCGCGGGGGAATCGATCGCCATCAAGGGCAGCCTGGACCGGCTCATTCTGGGCTACATCCCCGACATCGGTTTCCCGGGCGACAAGGGCTTCCACGGGCCCAAGTGGTCGGACTTCAACCAGATCATCGGCGCTTTCAAGTACACGCTGCTGCGCCTGCAGGAACGTGTGGTCGGGCGTGGCCCGGACGTGCCGCAGGTTCCGGTTATCCCGAGTCCGGACGATCCGGGTCAGTGGCAGGTCAATGGTCCGCCACCCGGGCCGCCCCTGCCGCTCGCCCCCGGTCAGTTCGTCCAGCCACACGGGCAGTCGCCCGGGCCGATCGCGCCCCCGCCGCCTCCTCCCGGGTCGGCACACATGCCGGCTGAGGTCGCGCCCGCGTCGGGACCGACGCCGTGATCAACCCCATCGCCGACGGCATCGTCGGAACCGTCAAAGCCTTGCACCGCAAGAAAGCCTGGCTGTCTGCGCTTGCCCTCCTGGCCTGCCTGGTGGTCGGAATCGCCTATCTGACCCTGGGGGCGCTGCGCTGGAACCCGCTGCGATCGACCTACCTCGCCACGGTCGAACTTCCGGCATCGGGCGGCCTGCTCAAGAATCAGGACGTCACCCTTCGTGGTGTCGCGATAGGGAAGGTCACCAACCTTTTCATCACCCCGGAGGGCGTCAACGCCGAGGTGCGGCTCAACTCGTCGACCAAGCTCTCCGAGAGCACCAAAGGCCGGGTAGCCGGTCTGTCGGCCGCGGGCGAGCAGTACATCGACTTCGACGGCGGCAACAGTGAAGCTCCCTACCTGGCCGACGGCAGCGTTCTGAAACTGGGCTCCACCGAAGTGCCGGTGACTTTGGGTGAACTGCTCGGCCACTCCGACGGCATGCTCAAGCAGATCGACACCACGAAGATGGAGATCATCAAAAAAGAGCTCGGCATGAGCAAGGACGGTCCGCAGAAGATCCGCGACATCATGGACGGCGGCACGTACCTGATCTCCACCCTCGACGGGGTCATGCCGCAGACGGTCAAGCTGCTCAACACCAGTCGCACCACCCTGCAACTGGTGGCCGACAAGCAAGAAGGCATGAAGGTCGCCACCGACAACTTCAACAAGTCCTTCGCAGGCATCAACAAAATGGTCGGCGGCTTCCGTCAGCTCATGCAGGCTGCGCCCAAGACCTTCGACGCCACCAACGCCACCTTCACTGAGAACGGCGACACCATGGCGCAGCTGATGGGCGACCTGGTCACCACCACGGAGTTGATGTACTTGCGGGTGCCGGCGCTGAACGCACTGTTCCCGAATTACCGCGGCTCGCTGCTGGATTCGCTCAGTAGCGCGATCCACGACAACGGATTCTGGCTGACCATGGACATCTACCCGCGGTACACCTGCGACTACGGCACCCCGCGCGCAGCCCCTGCGCAGGCGGACTACCCGGAACCGTTCAAATACGGCAACTACTGCATGGACACCGATCCCGCGGTGCTGATCCGTGGCGCCAAGAACGCGCCGCGGCCGGCCGGCGACGACACCGCCGGCCCGCCGGCGGGGGCGGACCTGGGCGAACGGACCAGCACGTCGCCCGAAGGCCGCTACTCGGTGCCGACGCCTTACGGCGGTCCGACGTTGCCGATCGAGCCGCCGAAGTGACGGACACTCAGGAAGATGCATCACAATGCCTGTCATGACAAATGAAGGGCCTGCCGCGATTGATGAGGGAGCCGCGATCGTGGCCGACGTGACCGCGGTCGAGGAGACGGATGCCGCTGTTGAGACGCTTGCCGAGACTGAGGTTGTCGTGACCGACGACGCTGTGCTCGTTGAGGACACCGCGGTCGGCGGGGAGGCCCTGGTGGCGACCGACGCCAGACCCGGCGGTCTCAGCTGGCCGGTGATCGGCGCGGTCGCGGGAGTCTGCGGCGGCCTGCTGGTGGCCACCGGAATCCTCGGCTGGCAGGTATGGCAGCAGCACCAGATCAAGGAGGCCTCCACAGAGGCCCAGCGGGCAGCGGTCTCCTACGCCCAGGTGCTCACCAGCATCGACTCGAACAAAGTCGACGAGAACTTCAAAGACGTTCTCGACGGCGCAACCGGCGAGTTCAAGGACATGTATTCCCAGTCCAGCGTTGAACTGCGCCAGCTGCTGATCGAGAACAAGGCGACCGCGCACGGCGTCGTGGTCGATTCCGCCGTGCAGGAGGCATCCAAGGACAAGGCCATCGTCCTGCTGTTCGTCGATCAGTCGGTGACCAACACCAAGCTTCCCGACCCGCGTATCGACCGCAGCCGGATGAAAATGACGCTGGAGAAGGTCGACGGCCGTTGGCGGGCAAGCAAGGTCGAGCTTCCTTAGCGCGACGGCGTCGTGGCGAGATTTGTCGAAGTAAGGGGATCCCAATGCGGATGAGCGGACTCGTCGGCGTGGTGGTGGCCGGTGTGGTGATGGCTCCCGCGGCCACGGTGCTCTCCGCACCGGTCGCCGGGGCATCGGCTGTGTCGCTGTGCGACCAGATGGGCGGTCAGTGGAACGGGCAGTACTGCCACGCCATGGTGCCGTCCAACCAGAAAGCGGTGCGCGAGATCAACATCGCGATCCCCGCCGAAGCCGACAACCCGGTCATCGGCGGAGCGATCAGCAACTACCTCGTCACGCTGATGAACAATTGGCGCAACGCCGGCCAAAACATGTTCCAGAACAGCCGCGGTGACGCCAATTTCGAGGTCTTCCACCACGGCAACATCCATACCGTGGTGTTCCACGAGACCTACGACAACGAGAGCACGGGCCGCTTCGAGGGCGCCGCGATCCAAAGCGGCTACCGGACCTTCGCCTTCGATTCGGCCAGCGGCCGGCAGATCCAGTTGTCCGACATCATCGACCCCGGCGCGGTCGCCCGGTTGGGGGGCCCGTACATCCAGGCAGCACTGGACAACACGACGCAGGCGTGGCCGCACGAGCCCAACGCCTATCCGTTCACCCTGGACCGGTGGACCCCCGACAAGGTGTACTCCGGCGGTTACAAGGCGTGGGCGCTGACCCCGGACGAGTTGATCCTCTACCTGCCGGACTATCCCGTCGCGCGGGACTCCGGGATCGACTTCACCCCGGGCAAGTACATCTGGTCCTTCACCGGAGGCGACGTGCAGCCGCACATCCCGCTGAGTGCCCTGGCTCCGGCCCTTCGGGCTTAGCCGAATCCGGGCCGCATCCGGGCCCGGCACTACCATCGGCGGGGTGGACGTCGACGCTTTCGTGCTGGTCCATCAGGCCACCTGGAAGCGGCTCGACCAGTTGGTCAAACAACGTCGTCTCTCCGGAGCGGAGGTCGACGAACTCGTCGACTTGTATCAGCGGGTGTCGACGCATCTCTCGATCGTTCGCTCATCCTCGACCGACTCGGTGCTCATCGCGCGGCTGTCGGCGTTGGTCGCCCGAGCCCGCTCTGCCGTCACTGGAGCGCACGCACCGCTGTGGAGCGAGTTCGTCCGGTTCTGGACGGTGTCGTTCCCGGTGGTCGCCTACCGGGCCGGGCGTTGGTGGGTGGGCACCGCCGTCGCATTTTTCGTCGTCGCCGGTGTCATCGCGCTATGGGTGGCCGGCAACTCCGAGGTGCGCTCGGCGCTGGGGACGCCGGCCGAACTCGACCAGTTGGTGAACCACGACTTCGCTTCCTACTACAGCGAGCACCCCGCCGCCTCGTTCGCCTTGCGGGTCTGGACCAATAACGCATGGATCGCCGCACAGTGCATTGGTTTCGCGGTACTGCTGGGCCTCCCGATCCCCTGGGTACTTTTCCAGAACGCGGCGAGCCTGGGTCTCACCGCGGGCCTGATGTCCAGTGCCGGCAAGACCGGGATGATGCTGGGTTTGCTCGCGCCGCACGGGTTACTGGAGTTGACGGCGGTGTTCCTCGCCGGGGCGGCCGGGATGCGGCTGGGGTGGACGGTCATCGCACCGGGTGACCGGCCCCGCGCGCAGGCCCTGGCCGAACAGGGCCGCGCGGTCGTGTCGGTGGCGATCGGCCTGACGGTGGTCCTGCTGATCAGCGGACTGATCGAAGCGCTGGTCACGCCCTCACCGCTGCCGACGGCCGTCCGGATCGGTATCGGGGTGCTCGCCGAGGCGGCGTTCCTGGGCTACGTCATACACTTCGGCCGGCGGGCGCAGCGAGCGGGGGAGACCGGTGACCTGGCCGACGCCCCCGACGTGGTCCCGACCGGCTGACCTCTGCCGGACCGTCCCGCTCATCCTCCGTCTCGCTCCTCGGCGGCATCGGTCGTCGGACTGGTCCTGATTGTCCGACTCCTCCTCGTCGCTGCGCTCCGCATCGGTCGTCGGACTGATATGGGGACTGATTTGTCAAGGGGCAGGTTGAAGCGGCGGCCGTAACCGTCGCTACGGCCGCCGCTTCGTTGGCCCAGGTGAGTGTTGGTGGTGCCGAGCGTGTCGTGTCGACGCGTTGTCAGTCTGATATGCGCGGGTTGGTCACCGCAGGACGGGACTTTCGAGTCGGAGTTGGCCGCTGTCTAAAGTCGAGCGTGATCACGTTGTCGGACAACGGGATTGCTCATAGTCCGATCGCGGGTCACTCCAAGACGCTTGCCGTCACCAACCAGGTGCTCACCTGGGTTGTTCATGGGTGGCTACTCGTCGAGGACCGCCAGTGACCAGCACCAGCCGGCCAGTTCGCGGGCCACGGCCATGTTGGCGACCACTGAACGCTTCTTGCGTTCATCGAAATGGGCCCACCGCTGATGCAGCCGCCGGTTCGC
>CAIRCP010000230.1 GCA_903877095.1 uncultured Actinomycetes bacterium
CCACCCTGGCCCCGTCACCGACCGGGCAGCAACGCTGGCCACCAGTGGGCACGTTCATGGCCACCAGCGGGCAGGTTCGCTGACCGCCGGTGGGCAGATCTCAATGTCCCTTGACACCCCAGCCTGGGTAGGTCACGCCGAGCTTGGTGGCGGCTGACCGGATGACGGCGCCAGTCGGATTCAACGGCGACAGACCGGCACAGTTGGCGCCGATGATGACGGCGAGTTCTGACATCAGGAAGGTTCCCCGGTACCGGAGGCTGATGTGCGCGACCATCGGCACCAGGAAGGCGATCACGGCGGTGGAGAACGCTCCCGCCGTCGACAGCGCACCGCCGATGAGGAAACCGGCCCACGGCAGCAGCGCGTGCCGATCACCGACGGCGTGGTACACCCGCTCGACGAACCAGGCGAGCGCACCGCTGCGTTCGAGGTGGGCGAAGAGCAGGGACACTCCTGCGACCAGGACGAAGATGTCGCCGGGGAATGCGGCATACATCGTCTTCGCCGGCAGCCCGGACAGCGCCAGCACAGGTAGCGCCGCCGCCAAGGCAAGGACGCCGATGTTGATGCGCTGCCAGATTGCCAGGACGAGGACGACGACCAGTAGGACGATGGAAGCACTCTGAGCGAGGGACACCGTGAGGGCCTCCTGTGTGTGTGCGCGACCGTCCGCGCCCTTCTCTGCCTTGTCGCCGTCAATGTACTTCGCGCCATCAGCGAAAAGCCGAGAACCCCAACGGTGCAGGCCATAGTCAGAACGCTGTAATCACTGCGCTTCCACGGCTTGGCTCAAGAAATGCAAAGGCGTCACGCCAGTTAGTCGTGGCGTTGGTGCCGGTGTCTCGATAGCTGCCGGGCGGCCCACTTGGCAAGGCGCGGGCGCTCGATCTTGGAGTTGTGACGCGGATCGACCGGCAGTTTGTCCTTGAACAGGATGGCGTGGATCTCCTTCGCCGTCTTCGAATTCACCGCCAACGCGAGCAATTCCTGGTGCAAGCCGGCGAGCTCGTTCTTGCCGACGTCGGGCTCGACCTCGACACACAGCACAGGCAGCTCGCCCGCCGGTCCGGGGACTCCCACCAGTCCACTTCGCCTCACTTTGGGGTGCGCGTCGAAGAGCGGCTCGATCTGCAGCGGGAAGACGTTCCCACCAGCTGCCTTCACCCGCTGTGAAACCCGACCGCAGACCCAGAGCCTGCCCTGCGCGTCGAGGTAGCCGACGTCCCCGAAGCGGTGCCAGTTTCCTTGTGGGTCAGGCACTTTGTTCTTGCGCGTGCTCTCGGGGTCGAGGTAGTACTCGGGACTGACGTGCTTGCCCCGCACCAGGATTTCGCCGACCTGCCCGGTAGGCGGTTGCGACGTCTCCTCGATGGAGTCGACGGAACCGTCCGCGATGTCGATGATCTTCAGTTCGACGCCCGGCAGCGGGTAGCCCACGCAGACGCCGGCCCCCTGCTCGGTCATGTCCCACAAGCCGGCAAGGTGCTCGCGGCTGCTCAACTCGGTAGACGGCATCGCCTCGGTGGCACCGTAATTCGCCGCCAACTCCCCGTCGGGAGCCATCACCGCATCCAGCATTTTTTCGACCGGACCCGAGATCGGCGCCCCGGCCCCGATGACTCGTTTCAACGAGGGCATCGTCAGGTTGCGCGCCAGCGCTTCCCGGGCCAGGTTCTCGATCAGGATCGGCGCGGCGAAAAACGACCGGACCTTGCAATCGTTGATGACTTGGATCAGGGCGGCTGAGTCCACCTGGGCCGGGCCTTGCCGGGCAAAGTCGATGGGCGGCACCACCATAGTGCCGCCGGCACTGATGGGGATGAACAGGAACGCGGGGAAGACGGCCATATCCACCGGGACCTCGGTGTCCCTATCAAAGCCCCAGCTGTGGTGCGCATTGCGGAACAACTGGCAGAAATTGCGATTCAAGTACAGCGACGGTTTCGCCGGCCCGGTGCTGCCGGTGGTGTAGAGAACTGCGCAGGGATCGTCCGGCCCGACTTGTGCCGGCTGCGGCGGCTCGGCGGCCACATGTTTTCGCAGCGACCTGATCGATCGCGCGCCGGGGAAGGGGGGAAACCCGGTGATGAATCGGCCGCCCGGCACGAGGGGAGTTTCGGTGAGAATTAGCTTGCGGAGGTCGCGCGGACCCCATCCGAAGGTGATTCGACCGAGATGGGCGAGTGCGTTGCCCAGGAACGCCTCGGGTTTCACGCGGCTGAGTCGCTCCGCGACGTTGCGATAGCCGACCGAGGGGTCGATCCAGATGGTGAAGGCGCCCACCCGCGTGAGGGCTATGCCCATGACGGCTGTCTCGTAGCTGGGCGGTGACATGCAGACGATGCGGGTCAGTTCGGCAATGCCCATCTCGCGCAGCCCCACGGCGACCGCCTCGACGTCGGCCGAAAGCTCGGCGTAGGTGTGACGTTTGTAGCGGCGCTTGCCGTGGCCCTCCCAACCGTCCAAGTCGATGACCGCGATGCGCTCCGGGTCCTCGCGCGCTACCCGCAACACGATGTCGGCGAGGTTGAAAACGTCGTCGGGAAACAGCTCCATCTCAGGCCCGGGTCGCCGCGGCAGTCTTCAGGAACCCATCGATGATCTTGGCGACCTCGTCCGGCTGCTCCAGCATCAGCAGATGTCCGGAATCGGGTAGCCACTCCTGGCGAGCGGGGTGCAGGGTGGAATTCAGCCGCCGTCCCGCCTTCGGTGAGACGATCTTGTTCTTCAGCCCCCAGATGGTGCAGATGGGCGGGAACCCCGGTTTCGGCGCGAGGTTGTCGATGACCGCGTAATTCTCTAGGTCGTCAAGCACCCCGAGCAGCGACTCCAACTGACCGGTGGCCGCATACGGGCCGAAGATTTCGGGACTGCGATGGACCTTGAGGGCTCGGCCGCGCGGCCCCAGCTGGAACGCGGTGGCGGCCGAGCCGATGCCATTGGTGAGTTTCAGGTGCCCGAGGACCCGGTACACCTGCCGATTGACTGCGGGCATCCGCTCCCGCAACCACAGCAACGGCCCCAACCAGCCACCCAGGAAGGTCGACTCGGTGAGCGGGTTGCAGAGCACCAGGGCCCGCACCTTGTCCGGATGGCGCTCGGTGAAGGCCAGGGAGATCGCACATCCCATGCAGTTACCCACCAGCGCAACCTTGTCCAGTCCTCGCGAGCTGACGAACTGCTCCAGCATCGCTACGTAATTGTCCAAGGTGTAGCCCGCGCCGGGCTTGGCCGAGTTGCCGAACCCCAGCAGGTCAAGGGCGAAGATCTCGTATTTGCTGGCTAGTCTGCTCGACACTTCGTCCCAGATGGCATGCGACGACCCACCGTTGTGGAGCATGATCACCGGATCACCCCGACCCGTGCGCTCATACGCGATTCGTAATCCCCGGAATTCGAAATTCTCCAACGCAATCCGCTCTCGCATGGCGGGCCATCTCACGCGGCCGACCCCGTTTCCTCGATGCAATCATGCCCACTGGGCGCGCGGGTAGGGACCGAAGTCCCGAAAGCGATGGCTTGCCGAAAGATGGGCCGCGGCAATTCGGCCGATAGTGTGCAAAACGTCACAGTGACGAATTGAGCTACTCAGGCACGGCTCTGAATAGCCGAGAGTCGAAAGGGGTTCGGCGGCCGGCCCGGGCTTCAGCGAAGCGAATCTCCGTCAGATTCTCGAGCCCCGTCGCCCGGGTTTCGTCGCGCATGTTGCGCCCCATCCCGAAGAACATTCGATTGGCCCAGGGCCGGGCTCACGCCCAGGGCCGGGCTCACGCCCAAATTCGCGAACCCAAAACGTTGGCTCGACGATTTCCGCTGCTCACCGTTTTGCCGATAAGCCACATTATGTCAAGTAAAGTGGATCGGGACGCAGGGTGTCTGACCTGCGCGATTAATCCCCAGTTCCCCCGGCGACCGGTATCAATCCACTCTGAGCCCAGAACGCGATGTGCGCATCTACGGCGATCTGGACGCAGAGTGGACGGGCCCTTAGGCCGGCGGATCCCACCGGATCGAGTCGACCAGCATCTGGGCGGGAAATGCCGTGCTGCTGTTCGGAGCCCCGGCCCAGGATCCGCCGACGGCGACGTTGAGGTTGACATACATCGGCCGGTTGTAGACCCAGGTCTCCCCGGGCCCAAGCGAATCGGGTGTGAGGGTGCCCAAGGTCTGGTTGTCGATGCCGAAGGTGATTTCGTTCGGCAGGTGCCGAACCCAGTAGTTGTGAAAGTCCGTCGATAGATCCGGCACGGTCGAAACGATCTGGGCCTGCTGGGTGGCCGTCGTCCCGGCGATCGGGCCGTGCAGGGTCGAGTAGACCGTCGTGCTCGTGCTGGGCAACTCGACGACGTCGATCTCCCCTGAGCCGGGCCAGCCAACCGTGTCGGAGTCCGCGCCCATGAGCCAGAAGGCGGGCCAGATTCCTTGCCCCTTGGGCATCTTGATTCGCGCGGTGATGGTGCCGTAGCCGTAGCTGACGTCGTTCTTCGACCACGCCCACCCCGAGCTGTACGTTCCGGCGGTCTTACCCCGGAAGGCCTGGATGACCAGCCGGCTCTGACCGTCGACGTAGACGTTGCTCGGCGAGTAGCTCTCGATCCCGGAATCGAATCCGCTGCCGTTGCGCACGTTCCAGATTGCATCGCTCGGCGCCGACCCGTACTTGCCGGCGAAATGGTCGATGATCGGACCACTCATCGCGCTGATCCTGTCCAGATACAAGGCGTTGCTGGTGGTGGCCGTGGTCGAGGCCACGCTGATCACATGGGAGCCGGCGGGCACCACACCGGCGAAGGTGAAATCCGTCCAACCGGTCGAGGTGACCATCAGGGTGGTGACGGCCACCCCGTCGATCGCCAGCGTCATGTTCGGCGCGCCCGCGCTGGTCTTCGCGCGGATCACCAGGCCCGTGGTGGCCGTCGGAACGTTCACCGTCGCCGAGGCGGTCGCGTTGCCAGTGATCGCCAGCGCCGAACCGTTCGAGGCGTTCCTGTCCGACACAATCCGGCTGACACCCGACGGCGAGACCGCCATCTTCTCGCTCTCAACGGCCGTCGTGGTCGACGACGAGGTCGTCGCGGCACTTGGCAGGGAGACCGCCCCATGCAGAGCCCGATGGCCCGGGGTGGTCGAGTACTTCGTCACGCTCGCGGCTTGCGCCTCGGGGATCACAACGACCGCTCCAGCCTGCGGTGCGCTCGCGGCCGCCGGCGACGTGGCGGTTACCGTCGACGGCGACGCCGGCGGTGATTGATTTCCTCCCCCGCTGTTCGAGTCCACGTGCGCGACCGGTGCGGGCACCATCGCGTCATCGGGCAGTTGGAGATGGATTTCGCTACCGCCCCGGACGCCCCTGGTCACCGAGCCTCCGATCGACGTCGCGGTTGCGGACCTGATCCTGGACGCTTGTGGGCCTGCATTGATCGACTGCGAGGTCGACGTGTCAGCGGCCGCATTCGATGGGCCCGTGTCTGCCGCGGCGCACGCCGCGCAGAATCCACCCGCAACGGCTGTCCCGATCCCCAGTGTCACCGCGAGCGTCCCGACCCTACCCACGTAAATGCCGGCCGCGTTCCGCTCGTGCGGCTGATACCAAGGTAGATGGCGATGCGTATGCCAATGCACCAAGTGATGGGAATTCCAGTGCAGATGATGGCTCTGATGTGCCCACAGCATTTCGCTACAACGGTCGCGTCCTGAAACCGGTGTAAATGGGGGCCGGGCGTAGGTTCTGTTTCGAGACCTACCAAGTCATCGAAGAAAGGACCCACGCCCGTGCCTGCACGAGTATCCCCGACCGACCGTGTTCGCGCCAAGATCGACGAG
>CAIRCP010000231.1 GCA_903877095.1 uncultured Actinomycetes bacterium
CACCCACGAGCAGCATCACGTCATCGAATCGGACCTGCCGATCCTCCCGCCCCAAAGCCACGCACCAGATTCTCCCGCGCACCAGTGCCAAAACCGTTCGGACGCGCGGCAACCCGGCGACTAAAACAGCAGCGTCCTAGACCGGTGTGACGTTCGCCGGCGACCAGTACGCCTTCATCGACGCGATCTTGCCCTCGGCGTCGAACACCATCACGTCGATCGGCTCGATCCGGATTCGATGCTCACCGGCACCGACGGTGATGGCGAACATGAACGCGGCCTCATGTCCGGCCACCCGCAGGGTGAGCAATTCGGTTTCCTTGGGCGCACTTTCGATGTTCTTGTAGAAGCCCGCGATCGCGTGCCGGCCGATGTGCACCTCGCCGCCGACGGGATCCTCCACAGTGGCGTCGGAGGCGTATAGGGCGGCGACGTCGTCCGCGGTCCCGTTGGCCACCAGTTCGAGGTAACGGCGG
Source organism: uncultured Actinomycetes bacterium (assembly GCA_903877095.1). GTDB lineage: Bacteria > Actinomycetota > Actinomycetes > Mycobacteriales > Mycobacteriaceae > Mycobacterium. The sequence goes on from CAIRCP010000231.1 coordinate 477, forward strand.
ACGACGGACTCGATGTGCTCGGCGCTGACCATGGCGCGAGGCTACACCGGCACCCCGAGCGCTTCGGCCAGTTCAGCGGCGCTGGTGACCGGCAGATCGCAGACCCTGCCCCGGCAGATGTAGGCCGCGTCGGAACCCCGCACCCGGTCCCGGCCGGCAAGCAGGGACATCGAGTCGACGGCTCCGCCGACGACGACGGTGCCGCCCGGCGCCAGCAGGCGGGCCAGCGCCAACAGTTCCGATGCCGGGTCTCCGATCGCGACCGCGACCTGCAACGGGCCGCGGACGGCCGCTTCGGCGACGGCCAGCCAGTGGCCCGCCGAACGCGGCGCCCGGGCCACCAATGCCGAGTGGGCCAGCAGTGTGGTGGCCGCCGCCTCGCCGTAGCGTCCGGCCCGATCCGCGTCGACCAGATGCGCTGCGGTGAGTAGCGCCTCAGCGATGGACGACGCTCCCGAGGGCGTCGCGCCGTCGACCGGGTCGGCGGGACGGACCATGAGTTGCTCGGCGTCGTCGGCGGTGTCGAACCACCGCCCGGGCCGGTCCGGATCGGCGAAGCGCCGCACCGCGACGTCGAGCAGTTCGGCGGCGTGGTCGAGCCAGGTCTGCTCGGCCGTCAGCTGATAGAGCGACAACAGACCGGTGGCCAGCATGGCGTAGTCCTCCAGGATCGCCGCACTGTCGCCGACCACTCCGCCCAGACTCGCCCGGCGTAACCGACCGTCGACGACGTGTAGCCCCACAACCGACTGCGCGCAGCCGCGGGCCGCGTCGAGCAGCATCGAATCGTCCAGCGCCACAGCGGCTTCGGCCAATGCCGTGATCGCAAGACCGTTCCAGGCCGTCACCACCTTGTCGTCGCGGCCCGGCTGCGGTCGGTGCGCCCGCGCTGCCAGCAGAGCATCGCGCACCCGCTCGAAGCGGTCCGGATCGGCGGGGTCGGCCGGCAACTGCAGCACCGAGGCGCCGTGTTCGAACGTCCCGGTATCGGTGACGTTGAAAACCGTTGCCGCCCAAGCGCCGTCGTCCGCGCCGAGGATGTCGCGCAGTTGACCCGGTGTCCAGACGTAGGTGGATCCCTCGACGCCGGCGGCGTCGGCGTCCAGCGACGAGGTGAACATGCCGCCGTCGGACAGGTCAGCGAGCAGGAACGCCGCAGTCTCGGCTGCCACCCGCCGGGCCAGCGGGTCGCCGGTGCGCCGCGCCCAATGGGCGTAGACCCGCAGCAGCAACGCGTTGTCGTAGAGCATCTTCTCGAAATGCGGCACCACCCAGTCGGGGTCGACGCTGTACCGGGCGAACCCGCCGGCCAACTGGTCGTAGATGCCGCCGCGCGCCATCGCCGAACACGTCCGGCGCACGGTGCCCAGCGGCACCGGCGAGGTGGTGCGTTCGTAGCTGCGCAACAACGCCTCCAGCAGCGCCGACGGCGGGAACTTCGGCGCCGGGCCGAAGCCGCCCCGGACGGTGTCCTCGTCGCGCAGAACCGCCGACACCGCATGATCGCACAACGCGGGGGTGATCTCCGGTCCGCCGCCGGGCAACGCCGAAGCCATCCGCCGCAATTCGCCGGCAATGCGGTCGGAAGCTTCCTCAACCTCGTCGCGCTGCTCGTGCCAGGTCTGGGAAACCGCCGAAAGGAGTTGCAGGAACTGCCCTTTGGGGTAATAGGTGCCGCAGAAGAACGGTCGGCCGTCCGGGGCGAGGAAGCAGGTCATCGGCCAGCCGCCGTGGCCGGTCATCGCGACGGTGGCGTTCATGTACACCGCGTCGATGTCGGGCCGCTCCTCGCGGTCGACCTTGATACACACGAACTGGTTCATCGCTGCGGCCACGTCGGCGTCCTCGAAGGACTCGTGGGCCATCACATGGCACCAGTGGCAGGCCGCGTAGCCGATCGACAGCAGGATGGGCACGTCCCGGCGGGCCGCCTCGGCAAGTGCATCGGCACCCCACTGCTTCCAGTGGACCGGATTGTCGGCGTGCTGGCGCAGATAGGGACTGGTGGCCCGAGAAAGTTTGTTGGCCCCCGAGAATTCTTGGGGTCCCGGGGGTTCGTTACCCGCCGGACTCACCGGAGGGCTCCCGGGTCGCGGGGGAACCGCTGTCGGTGGGGGCCGAGGTACCTGCCGATGGGGCCGCCACCGGAGTCGCGTCCTGGGCGTCGAAATGCGCCCGGGCTTTCTTGAGGTGGCGATTCATCGACCACACCAGGGCGAAGACCGCGATGAGCAGCAGCACCACGATGAACAGCCCGACCGGACTGGCTTTGCCGAAGTCCGGGCCGGTGTTCTTCGGCCCGTCGGCCAGCAGAACGATCAGCACGTCGTTCATGGGAAGCGCGCTCACTCGAATACCTCGATTCCGGAGAACAGATCGTCTTCCGGCAACACCGCGGGCAACCGCGAACGGGCGAGCTCGAATTCCTCGGTGGGCCAGAGCCGTTGCTGCCACTCTAACGGCGTCGCGAAGAAGAACCCGTCCGGGTCGATCTGGGTGGCGTGCGCCCGCAGGGCGTCGTCGCGTCGCGCGAAGTACGGAGCGCAGTGCACCCGGGTGGTCACCCGTTTCGCGAAGAGGTCGTTGTCGGGGTCCCACTGCTCCAGCCAATGGGCGAACGGACCCTCCTGCCCGTTCTTGGCGAACTCGTCCTGCAGCAGTTGCATGCGCTGGCGCAGGAACCCGTGGTTGTAATAGAGCTTGCTCACCGCCCAGGCCGGTCCGGCGTCGGGATGCACACGGGGATCTGCGGCAGCTTCGAACGCGGCGACCGAAACCTGGTGGCAGCGAATGTGATCGGGGTGCGGATAGCCGCCGTTCTCGTCGTAGGTCGTCATCACATGCGGGCGGAACTCCCGGATCAGGGTGACCAACCGGGCGACGGGCTCTTCCATCGGCACCAGGGCAAAACAGCCATCCGGCAGCGGCGGCGGCGGATCACCCTGAGGCAGGCCGGAGTCGACGAAACCGAGCCATCGGTGCTCCACGCCGAGAATCTCCGCGGCGCGGGCCATCTCGTCGCGACGGACGTCGGCGATGCGACCGTGCACCTCGGGGACGTCCATCGCCGGGTTGAGGATGTCGCCCCGCTCACCGCCGGTCAGCGTCACCACCATGACGCGCCTGCCCTCGTCGGCATAACGCGCCAGCGTGGCAGCGCCCTTGCTGGCCTCGTCGTCCGGATGGGCGTGCACCGCCATCAACCGAAGTTCGGTCACCTGGTCCCTCTGTAGGTCGTTCCCGGCGGCGCCGGGGTGTGCGTTCCCATCGTCCCATCCACCTGAGGGGTAGTCGCAATCCAGCCCTCTGCAGGCGGGCACACTACATCCATGACCGAATCCTCCCCCGGGCAGCAGTTGCCGCAGGAGCGGTACGGCCGCGCGCCCATGGCGGAAACGACGCAGCGCCGGTGGAGGATCGGGCTCGGCACCCTGGTCACGGTGGCTCTGATCGGGGGGGCCCTGGCTGCCTACCACCGTTTCGAAGGCAACGACGTCGAGGGCAAGATGGCGGCCTACGAGGTGCTCGACGACCAGACGGTGGCCGTCACGATCAGCGTGACGCGGAAGGACCCCTCGACGCCGGCCGTGTGCATCGTCCGGGCCCGGTCCAAGGACGGCGCCGAGACCGGCCGGCGGGAGATCCTGGTCGAACCCGCCGAAGCAAAGACCATCACCCTGACGGCGATAGTGAAGTCCTACCAGCGGCCGTACGTCGGCGACATCTACGGGTGCGGCACCGAGGTGCCCCCCTACCTGGTGCATACCGGCTGATCAGCCGTCGATTAACTGGCGAAATCCGACAATGCCGGCGGGTAGGCCTGTGTAGACTGATGCCATACACGGTTCCTGCTGGGGCCGTGTATTGCTTCGTTTGCGCGCCAGAATCGCCGCGCGGTGGCAAAACCCGCGGTTCGCCCCGCGTCCCGGCAGCGACGAACAGACTCACACCGCCACGAACGCGGAAAACAACCCGAGGAGCGCGACGAGATGACCGACTACCAGGTGGTCTGGCTGACGCAGGAGTCCTACGACCGGCTCAAGGCCGAACTCGACCATCTCATCGCGAACCGCCCCATCATCGCCGCGGAGATCAACGACCGCCGGGAGGAAGGCGACCTTCGGGAGAACGGCGGTTACCACGCCGCCCGCGAGCAGCAAGGCCAGGAAGAGGCGCGGATCCGTCAGCTCCAGGAATTGCTCAACACCGCCAAGGTCGGCGAGGCGCCCAAGCAGTCCGGCGTGGCGCTGCCCGGCTCAGTGGTGAAGGTCTTCTACGACGACGACGAGTCGGACACCGAGACGTTCCTGATCGCCACCCGTCAGGAGATCATCAGCGACGGGAAGCTCGAGGTGTACTCGCCCAACTCTCCGCTGGGCGCCTCGCTGCTCAACGCCAAGGTCGGCGAGGACCGCTTCTACACCATCCCCAGCGGCCGGACGGTGAAGGTCACCCTCGTCAGCGCCGAGCCGTATCACTCGTAGGCGCCGGGGCTGCCGGCGCGCGTCGGACTAGGCCCGATCCTCTCGCTCCTATCGCCTCGCTCCTCCTCCGCCTCGTCCCTCGGCGGCATCGGTCGACTCGACTAGAGTCAGCGCAATGGCGCACATCGCCGAGAACATCCTCCTGCTGCTCCTCGACAACCCGGAAGAACAACCGCGCCTGGAGCGCGTGCCGCTCGGGCGGGTGCTCGCAGCGGCGTTGATTCTGGACCTGGCCTTGGACTGCCGGGTCCGCTCGACGTTGCCCGACGAGCCGCTGCCGGACGGCCATCTGGTCGCCCTGGAAGGGCCGGTGCCGCTGGACCCGTCGGTGCGGCCGACGCTGGCTCTCCTGGAACAGCGGCCGATCACCGCCGCGGATGCCATCGCCACGCTGCGTAGGCATTCTGAGGACACCGTCTTGGATCAGTTGCTGCGCACCGGCCAGATCCACCAGGTCCAGTTGAGCTCACATAAGTTGCGCCGCAACCACTATCGCTGGCCGGTGAAGAATCGCGGACGGGTCGCGGTGCTCCGCTCGGAGATCATCGGGGCGCTGTTCGAGCAGCGCACGCCGTCGCCGGCGAACGCCGCGGTCATCTGTCTGCTCGACGAGGCGAATGCCCTGGGATCGGTGCTCGAACTCAACGATGAGGGGGTCCGCGTGGTCCGCGAACGGTCCCGCGACATCGCCGGCGGTGGCTGGGCCGATGAATCCGACACCGCCGAGGCCAATCTCGCTCTGACGCTTGCCGACGTGCTGCCTGAGCTGGATTCGGCACGCTAGCCGTGCGGATCAGTTGTCCGGCAACGGTTTCGGCTAAGCCAGCGCCTGACTCAGATCAGCGATCAGATCAGCGGGGTCCTCGATGCCGACCGACAGTCGGACCAGGTCTTCGGGTACCTCCAGTTGCGACCCGACCGTCGAGGCATGCGTCATCGCGCCGGGGAGTTCGATCAGCGATTCGACGCCGCCGAGTGACTCGGCGAGGATGAAAATCTCTGTCCTCGAGCAGAATTCGCGCGCCGCTGGCAAACCACCGGACATCCGCACCGACACCATGCCGCCGAAGGACCGCATCTGCCGGGCCGCCACGGCGTGGCCGGGATGGTCCGGCAGGCCGGGGTAGAGCACCGTGCTCACCGCCGGATGCCCGACGAGGAACTCCGCCACCTTGGCGGCGTTGTCGCTGTGCCGTTGCATGCGCAGTTCCAGGGTCTTCAGGCCGCGCATCGTGAGGTAGGCATCGAACGGGCCGGGCACCGCCCCGGCCCCGTTCTGCAGGAAACCGAAAGCGGCGTCGAGTTCTTCGTCATCGGTGACCAGCGCACCGCCCACGACGTCGGAGTGCCCGCCGATGTACTTGGTGGTCGAGTGCAGGACGATGTCCGCCCCCAGTGTCAGCGGCTGCTGCAATGCCGGCGAGGCAAAGGTGTTGTCCACCAAAACTTTTGCCCCGGCGCCGCGGCCCATCTCGGACAGCGCGGCGATGTCGGCGATGGACAGCAGTGGGTTGGTCGGCGTCTCGACCCAGATCATCCGGGTGTTGCCGGTGATCGCCGCCCGCACCGCGTCCAGATCGGTGAGGTGCACCGCGGTGTGCTCCACGCCCCACAGCCGGAACACCTTGTCGATGAGCCGGAACGTCCCGCCGTAGGCGTCGTCGGGGATGACGATGTGGTCACCGGGACGCAGCACGGCGCGCAGCGCACAGTCAGTGGCCGCCATGCCGGAGGCGAACGCCCGGCCGAACCGGCCGTCCTCGACGGCGGCCAGCACCCGTTCCAGGGCGGCGCGGGTTGGGTTACCGGTACGGGCGTATTCGAACCCGCCGCGCAGGCCGCCAACACCGTCCTGGGCGAAGGTGCTACTGGCGTAGATCGGGGTGTTGACGGCCCCGGTCGCCGGGTCGGGACGGTAGCCGGCGTGGATGGCCCGGGTGGCGAAGCCGTGCCCGTGGCTGTCTGTCATCAGGGGCTCAGACGATCGCCGGAGCCACGGTCCCACCGCTGAGCTTGCGGTAGGCGTAGGTCACCATCAGGTAGGCCACCGGCATAGCCACCAGCACGCCGACGCCGCAGGCCAGCAGACCGGCAAAGATCAGCGCGCCGGTGACCAGTCCGACCAGTGCAACCTGACCGAAGTTGGCCTTGGTAAGCCGCCAGGCTTCCTTGATGCCGTCGATCGGCGCGAGGTTGCGGTCGACGATCGCCACCGTCGCGAACAGGGTGAGCACCCCGATCGCCAAGGCCGGAATGATCAGCAGCAGAGCGAGCAGGAATCCCAGTACCGGGCTGAGGCCCATGCCGATGCCGAGCACGACCTCAAGGACGAGCGTCACCAAGCTCAGCAGCACCGACGCGATGACGACGGCCATCACGTTGCGCGGCCGGAAAAAGTTGGCGATCTCCACCTTCTGACCGTTGGCGATGTCCAACAGCCCGCCGAAATATGCACTGGCGATGGCGGCACCGACGAGGGTCAGGATGATCCAGGTCAGCGCGGTGAAGGCCAGTCCTGCCCCGGTGAGGTTCCGGGACGTCATCTCGATGATGTCGCCGTCGGACTCGTAAGCGGTGACGTTCGTCGGCGCGATCATGCCCATGATCGCCTGCGAAACCACGGCGATGACCAGAGGGATGCCGAACAGGACGATGGTCGCGAGGATCAGCGGCAACGCATTCTTGGTGAACTTGCTCCATGCCCAGGACAGCGCCTCGCCGATGCTGAAGGCCGGCCGTCCCCAACCGGGAGGCGGGGGCGCATAGCCGCCGCCGGCGGCCGGCGGGGGCGGGTAGTAGCCGGCCGGCGGTGGCGGGTAGCCGCCCGGCGGCGGGTAGGCCCCGGCAGGCGGCGGAGGCGGGTAGGAACCCGGCGGCGGGTAGGCCCCGGGCGGCGGGTAGGCCCCGGGGTTCGGGTAAGCCCCGGGGTTCGGGTACGCCCCGGCCGGCGCGGTGCCCCATCCCGGAGCCGGCGGCGGGTAGGCCCCGGCAGGGGGCGGCGGGTAAGCCCCGGTAGGGGGCGGCGGGTACGACCCGGCGGGCGGCGGCGGGTACATCCCCGGCGAGGGGTAGCCACCGGGCGTCGGGCTGCCGCCGTCCGGCAAAGCGCCTTCCGGCGCGGCGGGCACCGTGTAGTCAGCCGGGTCGGGAGTTTGAGTCATGGTGTCCTCGTTCGTCTCTACTCAGATAGGTCAAATAGGGAGGCAGACCGTCGACATGATCTTGTCGGCGATCGTCTGTCGTTTGGTGTCCCATAGTGGGAACAGGTAGCCGATGTTGCACACCAGTCCGTCGAGGATGTGGGCCATCTGACGCAGAAGCGAGCGGCCGAAGCCGATCGGCTGGCCGCTTGTCTCACCGACCACCTTGAACTTCATGACTGACTTGCCGACGCTCGACCCGGTCATGCCCTGGCGGTATCCGTAGTTCCAGACCAGGAACGCCAACGCGGCCAGCATGGCGATGACGAACATCACGGTTCCCAGGGTGGACGGTGTCGCTTCGCATCCGGCGATCACCGTCGTGCCGGTGCTCTCACGAACGCACGTGCGGGTGCCGGTGAACGCGAAGGGGAACAATCCGGCCGAAACGATGACCGCGTAGATGGCCCAGTCGATCAGCGACGCCGCGACCCGGGTGACCCACGGGGTGTACGAGGAGGGCGGTCGTGCGGCCGGGTAATAGCCCGGCCCGCCCGGGGGGAAATAGCCCGGCCCGCCCGGCGGGAAATAGCCTGCCTGCGGTGGGTAGTAACCGGGCGGCGGAGGCGGATAGCCACCGTCGGGCAGGTAGCCCTCGGACGGAAGGGGATATCTCCCCGGCCCAGGTGGCACGGGCGGATAAGTCATGAATCCCCTCAGGTCGATTGTCTCGCTCCTCTGCCGCCTCGTCCCTCGGCAGAATCGTCGACTCGAACTAGTCGCGCGACGATCAAGCGGCCCCCGGCCGCGTTGACGAGCGCGAACATCTGGTCTGGTCGCGACCGGACAACCCTACCGTGTCAGCGTCGCCGCGGGCCTTCGGAGAGGAACCCGAGCAGGTCATGGCGGGTGATGACGCCGACCGGTTTGCCGCCTTCAACGACCATGACGGCATCGGCGTCACGCAGTACCTCGGCCGCCGTACTGACCTGTTCCCCCGCACCGATCAGCGGTAGCGGCGGGCTCATATGCTGCGCGACGGCGTCGGCCAGGCTGGCGCGGCCCTCGAAAACCGCCGAGAGCAGTTCGCGCTCGGACACACTGCCCGCCACCTCGCCGGCCATCACCGGCGGCTCGGCACCGACGACCGGCATCTGCGACACGCCATATTCGCGCAGGATCCCGATAGCGTCGCGCACGGTCTCCGACGGGTGGGTGTGCACCAGGTCCGGCAGTCCCCCGGACTTTCCGCGCAGCACGTCACCGACCGTCGGCTCAGGACGGGACTGGTCGAGGGGTTGGCGCAGGAATCCGTAGGACGACATCCAGGCGTCGTTGAAGATCTTCGACATATAGCCGCGCCCGCCGTCGGGCAGCAGGACCACGACCAACGCGTCCGGGCCCGCCTCCGCGGCGACCTGGATCGCGGCCACCGCCGCCATCCCGCAGGAGCCGCCGACCAGCAGACCCTCCTCGCGGGCCAGCCGTCGGGTCATGTCGAAGGAGTCCGCATCCGACACCGCGATGATGCGATCGGCGATCTCGGGGTCGTAGGCCGACGGCCAGAAATCCTCGCCCACCCCCTCGACCAGGTAGGGCCGGCCCGTTCCGCCGGAGTACACCGAGCCTTCCGGATCGGCGCCGATCACCTGGACACGTCCGCCGGAGACCTCCTTGAGGTAACGGCCCGCGCCGGTGATGGTGCCGCCGGTACCCACGCCCGCGACGAAATGGGTCACCTTTCCCGCGGTGTCGGCCCAGATCTCCGGGCCGGTGGTCTCGTAGTGACTGGCCGGGCCGTTGGGATTGGAGTACTGGTCGGGCTTCCAGGCGCCCTCGATTTCGGTGACGAGGCGGTTGGACACGCTGTAATAGCTATTGGGGTGGTCGGGTGCCACAGCCGTCGGGCACACCACCACCTCGGCGCCGTAGGCACGCAGAACGTTCTGCTTGTCCTCGCTGACCTTGTCCGGGCAGACGAACACGCACTTGTAGCCCCGGCGTTGGGCCACCAGCGCCAGCCCCACCCCGGTGTTTCCCGACGTTGGTTCGACGATCGTCCCACCCGGCTTGAGCTGACCGCTGGCTTCGGCAGCATCGATCATCTTCACCGCAATACGGTCCTTGGAACTGCCGCCCGGATTGAGGTATTCGACCTTGGCCGCCACTGTCCCGGCACCGGCGGGCACCACCGAATTCAGTTGAACCAGCGGGGTGTTGCCGATCAGTTCGCTGACGTGCCGCGCGATACGCATCCCTCTATCGTCGCAGAGCACCGCCCGCACGACGATGCGGGCCGCTCGCGGCCCGCTGAGGATGAGGGCAATCAGGCCGCGCTCAGCCGGTGGCTGCGGGGTCCTGTGGCTCAGCCGGTGGCTTCGCGGATGTACTCGCCGATCTGGCGCAGCGAGCGGGTGGCCTCCGGAATCAGCGGGGACGCCATCTGGAAATCGTGGATCTGGCCCGGCCACACCCGCACCTCGGTCGGCACCCCGGCCGCGGCGAGCCGCCGGGCGGCCAGCCGAGCGTCGTGCAGAAGAACCTCCGAGCCGGACACATGGATCAAGGTCTGCGGCAGACCGGGCTCGATGTGATCCAGCGGTTCGTAGACGTCCTCGGGCTTACCGTCCACGACGTTCTTCGCGGCGGCCCGGGCGACCAGCGCCACGAGCGCGTCAAAAGCCTTGGGCGGGAACATCGCATCGCTGCGGATATTCGGATGCGCGCACTTGGGTTCTTGCTCCAATTGCAGCAGCGGCGAGATCGCCACCAACGCGGCGGGAGTTTCGCCCTCGGCCTGAAGGCGCTGCGCCAAGGCCAGCGCCAGGTAGCCGCCGGCCGAATCTCCGGCCAGCACAATCTGTTCCGGCTCGTAGCCGCGTAGCCGCAGCCACTGATAACCGTCGTAACAGTCGTCGATCGCCTGCCCGATGGAATGTTTAGGGATCAGCCGGTAGTTGACGACAAGCACCGGTGAGTCAGCGAACTTCGACAGCGCAACGGAAATCCTGCTGTGCGAGTTCACCCCGCATGTCAGGAAGGCGCCGCCGTGCAGATACAGCACCACACGGCGGCGTCCATCGGCCGGCAGCACGCCAGGGGCACGCACCAATTGCGCTGAGGCATTGGGCAATCCGACGGTCGCACGCACCGTTCCGGGCGACGGCAGCAGCGCCTTGGCGGCGAAGTCCAGCAGACCGAACGGCCAGGGCAGGTGCGGGACGTGGCTGAGCACCGCCAGCGTCGGCCGCATCGTCATCCGGGTGCCCAGCGACACCAGCCGCGCCGGGATGCTGGGGCCGTCTTCGACGACCTCGAGCGGGACTCCGTCACTGAGCGAATGGCGGCGCGGCAGTCGGCGAACCGACGGCGAGACCTTCAGCGGTGCGGTCACAGTCAACACTCCCTACATCGTTGTAGTGATGTGCCGAAGGGGCCGCTTCTCGGCCCCCGGAAGTCAAGCTTGACACTTGTGACGCGCACCACAAACCCAGATGACGATTATTACTGGATTCGATACCGGTCCGTAATCTCAAAAATCCTGCTGACCACTAGTTTTCCCGCCTCCCGTGTGCCTAAACTGCCCGGCATGTGGTTCGGGTCCGCTCGAACATTGGCCGTCGCCGGGGTGCTGGCATCCACCGGCGGCGCGGTTGTCGGCGCTCGCAGCCTGCTGACCGGACAGGCCGAACAGGCCCGCGGCATCATCCCGAAGGCGTGGGACATCCCACCGCGGGCCGACGGCGTCTACACCCCAGGCGGCGGCCCGGTTCGCCGCTGGGAGCGTGGCGTCGAGGTCGGTCTGCACCTGATGGTTTTCGGGGACTCCACCGCCGCCGGTTACGGCTGCCGCAACGGCGAAGAGGTCCCCGGCGCGGTGGTCGCACGGGGCCTGACGGAAACCACCGGACGTCCAATTCGCTTGTCTACCAAAGCGATTGTCGGCGCGACATCAAAAGGTCTGGCAAGCCAGGTGGACGCCATGCTGGTCGCCGGGCCGCCGCCGGACGCGGCCATCATCATGATCGGGGCCAACGACGTCACGACGCTCAACGGCATCGGGCCGTCGGCCAAGCGCCTCGGGGCCGCGGTTCTCCGCCTGCAGGCCGGCGGCACCACCGTCGTCGTCGGGACCTGCCCGGATTTCGGGTGGATCACCGCGATACCGCAGCCGTTGCGCTGGACGGCACGGTCGATCGGCTTGCGGCTGGCGCGCGCCCAGGCCGCTGAGACCCGCGCGGCCGGCGGCGTCGCGGTGCCGCTCGCAGCGCTGCTGACGCCGCACTTCCTCACCGATCCCGAGCGGCTCTTCTCCGAGGACCACTACCACCCGTCCGCGGACGGGTATGCGCTGGCCGCGGGCCAGCTACTGGCCGCCCTCTGCGCGACGCTGGGTGAACCGATGCCCGAATCTGCCTGCGCGCCATCGGTTCACGCGGAGGGGACGGCGATCGCGCGGCTCAACACTTTGCTGCGGCGCCGCGGCATCCGGGTGCCCGCACCGGCGGTGGCGGCCGCCAGCTAGATTGCTCCCAACCGCGTCACTATCCAGGGAGCCCGTCATGCCGGAAGCCGTCATCGTCGCCACCGCCCGTTCTCCGATCGGCCGCGCAGGCAAGGGGTCACTTGTCTCCATGCGTCCCGACGACCTGGCCACACAGATGGTGCGCGCTGCGCTCGACAAAGTCCCCGCGCTGGACCCTCGCGATATCGACGATCTGATGCTCGGCTGCGGCCAGCCCGGCGGTGAGGCCGGCTTCAACATCGCCCGGGTGGTGGCCGTCGAACTGGGCTACGACTTCCTCCCCGGCGTCACCGTCAACCGCTACTGCTCTTCGTCGTTGCAGACCACCCGAATGGCGTTCCACGCCATCAAAGCCGGTGAAGGGCAGGCGTTCATCTCAGCCGGGGTGGAGACGGTGTCACGGTTCCCGAAGGGCACCTCGGACGGCTGGCCGGACTCGCACAACCCCTTGTTCGGCGATGCCGAGGCCCGCACCGCTGCGGCGGCCGGAGGGGCCGCCGAGTGGCGCGACCCCCGCGAGGACGGCCTGCTGCCCGACGTCTACATCGCGATGGGCCAGACCGCCGAGAACGTCGCCCGGCTGACCGGCATCAGCCGCGAGGACCAGGATCGCTGGGGGGTGCGCAGCCAGAACCGGGCCGAGGAAGCCATCAAGAGCGGGTTCTTCGCCCGAGAGATCTCCCCGGTGACCCTGCCGGACGGCACCGTGGTGTCGACCGACGACGGTCCACGCGCCGGGACCAGCTACGAGGCGGTTAGCCAACTCAAGCCGGTGTTCCGCCCGGACGGGACCATCACCGCGGGCAACGCCTGCCCGCTCAACGACGGTGCCGCCGCCGTCGTGGTCATGTCGGACGCACGCGCCAAGGAACTGGGGCTGACACCGTTGGCCCGGATCGTGGCAACCGGCGTCTCGGGACTGTCCCCGGAGATCATGGGACTGGGACCGATCGAGGCCGTCAAGAAGGCTCTGGGCTACGCCAAGATGTCGGTCTCCGACATCGACCTCTTCGAGATCAATGAGGCGTTCGCAGTGCAGGTGCTCGGCTCGGCCCGCGAACTGGGGATCGACGAGGACAAGCTCAACGTGTCCGGCGGCGCCATCGCCCTGGGGCATCCGTTCGGTATGACCGGTGCCCGCATCACCGCCACGCTGCTGAACAACCTGGCGACACATGACAAGACGTTCGGGGTGGAGACCATGTGCGTCGGCGGCGGCCAGGGCATGGCCATGGTGATCGAGCGGCTTAGCTGACGCCGCCGTCGACGCTGCGCTCAGAGCGCAGAAAGCGTTGATCGGTCGATCTGCGTGCAGAGCCGATGCTCACGAAATAGCCCCGCTTCGGGTTAACCCGAAGCGGGGCTTTCTCGTCGTGCGTCCGATATCAGTCCCTCTGGAAGTAGCTCAGCAGGCGCAGGATCTCCAGGTACAGCCACACCAGGGTCACCGTCAGGCCCAGGGCGATGCCCCAGGCTGCCTTCTCCGGAGCGCCGGCTCGGATCATCTGGTCGGCAGAGTCGAAGTCGACCAGAAAGCTCAGCGCCGCGACGACGATCATCACCAGCGAGAAGATGATCGCGACGGTGCCGCCGTTGCGCAGCGGGCCGCCGTCATGGCTGCCGAACATCGAGAACAACATGTTGCCCAGCATCATCACCACCGCGCCGATCATGATCGCAACCAGCGCACGGGTGAATTTCGGGGTGACCCGGATCGCACCGGTCTTGTAGACGACGAGCATGCCGAAGAACACACCGACAGTGCCGAGGATGGCCTGGGCGATCAGTCCGCCGGCGTTCGCGCCGGACACCGTGAAGTTGGCCAGCAGGAACGATATGGCGCCGAGGAAGAGACCCTCGAGCGCGGCGTAGGACAACACGATGGCCGGGTTGTCCTGCTTGCGACCGAAGGTCGCGATCATCACCAGGACGAAGCCGCCGAGGCCGCCGACCGCCGCGAAGGGCATGGCCAAGCCGACGTTGGCCGAAACCATCAGGTAGGAGATGACGCCGACGACCGAGAGCACGCCGAGGGTGATGCCGGTCTTGGTGACGACGTCGTCGATCGTCATCGGCCGCGACACACCGGCCTGCGGCGGATGGGTCGCATAGGGCTGGGCCTGGTAGCCCATCTGCTGAGCACCGGCGATACCGGTGCCGAACTGCGCGTAACCGCCCTGCTGCTGGGGTTGCAACGAGCGGAACACCGGGTTGCTGCTTTGCCGCACCGCGGATCCTTCCAGAGTTGGACGTATGAACAACGCTTCAACGAACGACCCACCCCAGAGGTTCCCTCAGAACCTTCCAGAATTTGCCGTCGTAGGTTCACCTTACCTGCCATCCCGATGTTCGCCACCGGCGTTACTGCTGGTAAAAATCGACACGTTCCCCCCGATTTACGGACGGAGATTCCTGTGGTGAGCGCCGACACCGACGAAGTACTGGCGCGCGTCGCAGGTGGCGTCGGATTGCTCACCCTTAACCGGCCGAAAGCCATCAACTCCCTGACCCATGGGATGGTCCGGGCGATGGATTCAACGCTGGCCTCCTGGGCGGACGACGACACCGTTCGGGCCGTCGTGGTGGCCGGGGCCGGGGAGCGTGGCCTGTGCGCCGGCGGCGACGTGGTTGCGCTGCATCACAGCGCGAAGGCGGGCGGTGCCGACGCCCGCGCGTTCTTCTTCGACGAATACCGGCTGAACTCCCGCATCGGCCACTACCCCAAGCCCTACGTCGCACTCATGAACGGCATCGTCATGGGCGGTGGCGTCGGAATCTCCGGGCACGGCAACGTCCGGGTGGTGACCGAGACCTGCAAAATCGCCATGCCCGAGGTGGGTATCGGCTTCATCCCCGACGTCGGCGGCACCTATCTGCTATCCCGCACCCCAGGCATGCTCGGCCTGCACGCGGCGTTGACCGGAGCACCCTTCGGTGCCGGCGACGCGATCGCCATGGGATTCGCCGACCACTACGTTCCGCAGCAGAGACTTGAAGCGTTCACCGCCGACGTGGTGGGTGACGGGGTGGAAAACGCAGTGGCGGCACATGCCGTCGAGCCGCCGCCGAGTCCGCTTGCCGCGCAACGGGAGTGGATCGACAGTTGCTACGCCGGGGAGACCATCCCAGACATCCTCGCGGCGCTGCGCAAGCACGACGAGGGGCCGGCCAACGAGGCCGCCAACCTCATCGCGACCCGCTCGCCGATCGCGCTGGCCGTCACCCTGGCCGCGGTGCGCCGCGCCGCCACGCTGCCCTCGCTGGACGACGTTCTGGTGCAGGAGTACCGGGTGTCGTGCGCGTCGCTGCGGTCCCATGATTTCGTCGAGGGCATTCGCGCCCAACTGGTGGACAAGGACCGCAACCCGCAGTGGTCGCCGTCGTCGGTGGACGCGGTGACCGAGGCCGACGTGGCCGAGTACTTCGCGCCGGCCGATCCGGACCTGACGTTCTAAAGGAGAGACCATGAGCCCAGAGCAAAACTTCGAGACCATCCTGGTGAGCCGGACCGACCGGGTCGGCACCATCACGCTGAACCGGCCGCAGGCGCTCAACGCGCTCAACAGCCAGGTGATGACCGAAGTCACCTCCGCCGCAGCCGATTTCGACGCCGACCCGGGTATCGGCGCCATCATCATCACCGGTGCGGGCGGGAAGGCGTTCGCCGCCGGCGCGGACATCAAGGAGATGGCGTCGCTGTCGTTCTCCGAAGTGTTCGAGGCCGACTTCTTCGCCGCTTGGAACAAACTCGCCGCGGTGCGCACCCCGTTGATCGCGGCGGTGGCCGGTTACGCCCTCGGCGGGGGTTGCGAACTGGCCATGATGTGCGACGTGCTGATCGCCGCCGACAACGCCAAATTCGGCCAGCCGGAGATCAAACTGGGTGTACTGCCGGGCATGGGCGGTTCGCAGCGCCTGACCCGCGCGATTGGCAAAGCCAAAGCCATGGACCTGATTCTGACCGGGCGCACCATCGACGCCGCCGAGGCCGAACGCAGCGGACTGGTGTCGCGGGTGGTGCCCGCCGACACACTGCTCGACGAGGCCAACGCGGTCGCCACCACCATCTCGCAGATGTCGCGGTCGGCGGCACGGATGGCCAAGGAGGCGGTCAACCGCGCGTTCGAGTCCACCCTGACCGAGGGCCTGCTCTACGAACGACGGCTTTTCCATTCGGCGTTCGCCACCGACGACCAGACCGAGGGCATGGCCGCCTTCACCGAGAAACGGACGCCGAACTTCACTCACCGCTAGCCGGCCGGGCAGCCGCTAAGGTGAGCGTCCGTGACCGTAACCGAAGCCGCTCCGGCACCTTCACCAACCGAACAACCTAAGCGCGACTGGTGGCAGCGTCGGTACACCTTTACCGGCACCGCGGTCGGTCTGCTGTTCATGCTGCTGTCGATGACACCGTCGCTGCTGCCGCGCGGCCCGCTGTTCCAGGGCATCGTCAGCGGCGCCGCCGGGGCGATCGGCTACATGCTCGGGGTTTTCGGGGTGTGGCTGGTCCGGTTCATGCGGTCCCGGCCAACCAGCCCGCCGGCCCCGCGCTGGGCGTGGCCCGTTCTGGTCGGCCTCGGCGCCGTCGGGCTCGTCCTCGGCATCGTCTATTTCCACTACTGGCAGGACCACGTCCGCGATCTGTTCGGTGTGGACCGGTTGAAGTGGTACGAGTACATCCAGGCCGGCGTGCTGGCGGTGGTTCTCTTGTTCGTCTTCATCGAGTTCGGCCAGCTGATCGGCAGACTGGTCCGGTTCCTGGTCCGTCAGCTCAGTCGCGTTGCGCCGCCACGGGTTTCGTTCGTCGTCACGCTCATCACCGTGCTGGCCGTCTTCATCGCGGTCCTCAACGGCGTCGTGGTGCGCGGCGCGATGAGCGTGATGAACAAGACGTTCTCGAACGTCAACGACGAGTTGGATCCCAAACACCCGGCACCGACCTCCGCACTGCGGTCCGGCGGACCGGGTTCACAGGTGTCCTGGTCCTCGCTGGGCCACCAGGGCCGCATCTTCGTCGGCAACGGCCCTACCGTCGCGCAGCTTTCCGAATTCAACAAAGCCCCGGCCACCGAACCCATCCGCGCCTACGCCGGCGTGAACTCCGCCAACGGAATTCGGGCCACAGCCCAATTGGCGGCCGACGAACTGGAACGCGAGGGCGGCCTCAAGCGCAAGCTGATCGGGGTGGCAACCACCACCGGCACCGGCTGGGTCAATGCCGCCGAAGCGGACTCGCTGGAGTACATGTTCAACGGCGACACCGCGTTGGTCAGCATGCAGTACTCCTACCTGCCGAGTTGGCTGTCGTTCCTGGTGGACAAGGAGAACGCCCGACAGGCCGGTGAGGCGCTGTTCGAGGCGGTCGACGAGAAGGTTCGCGCGCTGCCCGAGGCACAGCGGCCCAAGATCGTGGTGTTCGGCGAAAGCCTCGGTTCGTTCGGCGGCGAGGCGCCGTTCCTGCGGCCCAACAACATCATCGCCCGCACCGATGGTGCACTGTTCTCCGGACCGACGTTCAACAACACGATGCGGGACTTCGTCACCGACAACCGCGACCCGGGCTCCCCGGAGTGGCTGCCGATCTTCGATGCCGGCGCCAACGTCCGGTTCGCCGCGCGCGCCGAGGATCTCGGCCGGCCCGACAAGCCGTGGGGCAATCCCCGGATCGCCTATCTGCAGCACGCCTCCGATCCGATCGCGTGGTGGACGCCGGAACTGCTTTTCGCACAGCCGGACTGGCTGCGCGAACCGCGGGGCTACGACGTGTCCAAGGACATGAACTGGATCCCGGTGGTGACCTTCCTCCAAGTGGCCGCGGACATGGCGGTGGCCGTCGACGTTCCCGACGGCCACGGCCATCACTACGTCAAAGACGTGGTCAACGCCTGGGCGGCGGTGCTGCAGCCGCCAGGTTGGACTCCGGATAAAACCGAACGGCTGCGAGGTCGCGTGAACCAGGACTACCCGCAGTAGCAAGCGCGGGAAGCACTCCCGCGGTAGCGATGGCCTGAAAGCCGTCGATCACATCGGTTGCCCGGTGCAAGCCGAGGCTCTGCAAGGCTGCCGCCGCCAGGCTGGAGGTGTAGCCCTGGGAGCAGACCACCACCCACTCGACGTCGTCGCCCACTGCCTGCGGCAGGCGCGACGTGCTGGTGGGATCGCAACGCCACTCCAGGACGTTGCGCTCGATGACCAACGCGGCCGGCAACGGTCCCTCGAATGCGCGCTGGGCGGCGGGGCGGATATCCACCAGGACCGCGCCTCGGGCCAGCGCCTCCGGCAGGTCCGCTGCCGGCATACGACGCAGCCCGGCCCGGGCGCGCGTGAGCATCAGGTCGACCCGGCTGCCGCTCATCCTGCCTCCGGCGCTGTCACTCATGACGCCTCCAGCGTTGCGGTTATCTCGCTGCGGACCCGCCGCAACGTCTGCCGTGGGGTCACCTCGTAGTACGACATGGTGGTCAGCGGCGGCGAATAGGCGTGCACACTCAGCGTTTCCAACGAGGGGTTGCCCGCCGAGCTGACGTCGTGCACCCAGCCGAGCGGAAATGCCGCCTGGTCGCCAGAATCCAGCCGACGCTGACGCAGTCGTGTTCCGTCCCAACGGCATTCGTTCAGCGACCCGGACAGCACAGTCAGCGCGCCCAGCGATCCGCCGTGATCGTGCAATTCGGTGGCATGCCCGGGGGCCCAGCTGATCAGCCACACGTCGAGATCGTCGTCGACATGCAGTCGGGTGTACCAGCGGGTGTCGGCCGGCAGGCCTCCATCGGGCAGCAAGTGGTCGAAGCGGCCGTCCAGCACGCCGTTGGCGTAGTGGTCGGTCGCGTAGAGCAGATCGGGCAGTCGCAGCCGGGTCGGCGCGGACACCGATGGGAACGGCAGTGCGGCGACGGCGGGTGCGGAAACAGAGGCCAGAGCCATGGGACGGACACTCCAGGGAGAAGGGACGTTCGGGCGCAAATCAGGCCCGACAACACTCCTGAAACCCCGGATGGTCCATCACGGCCGCCAGTGTTGCATAGATTGACAGCCATGCTCCGAACACGAGACCGCGCACTGCTCGGCGCCGCCGCCTCCGTCGCGGTGGCCGCCACCCTGCTGACGGGATGCTCCGGCGGTAACAACAAGGCCCCGTCCGCCGCGCCGTCGGCGTCCGAGGCGCAGCCGAGCACCGCGGAGGCAAGCCCCGGCGGGCCGCCGATCGGGGTGTCACCAGGCGGGGTGACCACCCGTATCGACGAGCCGGCGCAGTCGACCGAGGAACAATACGGCCAGTCCTGCCTGGCCGCGAAGGATCTGCTGACCGCCAAGGGCGGGAATCCGCAGGACCATGTTGAGCCACTGTTGAAGGACGTGCAGAGCTCGACGGAGCCGAGCTCGATCACCTTCAAGAAGCCCTGGGCCGAACTGAGCACCGCCCAGCAGGCCGCGGTGATCATCGCGGTGCGGGCCGCGGCGGACGGCGGCTGCTGACGGCGCTGGTCCGTTGAAATCAGACCGATCGAAACCTCGGCTGATGGAGTCGGCGGGCGTCGGACAACAATGGCCTCATGGTGAAGCGCGCGGCTCTGGCACTGGGTAGCGGCGGCGCCCGGGGATACGCCCACATCGGCGTCATCCACGAATTGCGGGAGCGCGGCTACGAAGTGGTCGGGGTCGCCGGGTCCTCGATGGGCGCGCTGGTGGGCGGACTGTTCGCGGCGGGCTCCCTCGACGAGTTCACGCACTGGGCCACCAGCCTGACCGGACCCGCCATGCTCCGACTGCTCGATCCTTCGATCACGGCGGCGGGTGTGTTTCGGGCCGGAAAGATCTTCGACGCGGTGCGGGAGTTGCTCGGCACCGTGACCATCGAACAGCTCCCGATCCCCTACACCGCGGTGACCACCGACCTCATCGCCGGGCGGTCGGTGTGGCTGCAACGCGGCCCGCTCGACGAGGCGATCCGGGCGTCGGTCGCCATTCCCGGCGTGATCGCCCCGTACGTCGTCAACGGCCGCCTGCTGGCCGACGGCGGCATCCTCGACCCCCTGCCGCTCGCCCCTGTTGCCGCCGCCAACGCCGACCTGACCGTCGCGGTGAGCGTGTCGGGATGGGACATCGCCGACGACGGCGGCGCGGAGACCAGCCCGACCCGGGAGCGGCTGAACCGGCTGCGGCGCAGTACCACTGCACTATTGGAACGGTGGAACGCCGGCCTCGACCCGGCCGATGCGGTGGACCCGGCGGAAGTGGACCCGCAGGCGGGCGACTCGGCGGACCGGGAGCAGGGCGACTTGGCGGACGCCACTCTGGTCGACATCGTCCGCGACAGTCCCATTCCGAAACTGGGCGGCTTCGCGGTGATGACCCGCACCATCGAGATCGCGCAGGCGGCCCTGGCCCGGCACCAGATGGCGGCCTATCCCCCGGACGTGCTCATCGAAGTCCCGCGCACCGCCTGCCGCAGCCTGGACTTCCACCGCGCCGCCGAGATGATCGAACTGGGCCAGAAATTGGCCGCCCGTGCGCTCGACCGGGTCGAGGGCGGCGGGTAGGGGCCCCACGAACGGGACGTGCGCCGCAGTACGTTCAGAGAATGACCATGACAACCCTGCGGGACCTGCTGATCTGGTCCCTGGTCTTCAACTACGTCATCCTCATGGTGTGGTTCACCGCGCTGACGGTGGCCCACGACGGGGTCTACCGGCTGCACTCCCGCTGGTTTGCGCTATCGCGGGAGACGTTCGACGCCGTGCACTACGGCGGGATGGCCGTCTACAAGATCGGCATCCTGCTGCTGAATCTCGCGCCTCTGGTCGCGATCCTCGTGGTCACCTAAGAGGCTGCGACCTGACCGCCGGATTACCCCGTGCGGATCAGCTTCTTGTTGACGAACTCGTCGATGCCGAATCGGCCGAGTTCGCGGCCGAAGCCGGAACGCTTGACACCGCCGAAGGGCAGTTCCACCCCGTCGGCTTCGACGACGTTGACGAACACCATTCCGGCGTCGATCCGCTCGGCGACGCGCTTGGCCTGTTCCGGGTCGGTGGTGAACAGGTACGAACCGAGCCCGAACGGGATGTCGTTGGCCACCTCGATCGCCTCATCCTCGCCGGTGACCTTGTAGACCTGGGCGACCGGGCCGAAGAGTTCCTCGCGGTAGGTCGGTGAGTCCTTGGTGACACCGGTAAGGATCCCGGGCGGGAACCAGGCGCCGTTGCGCTCGCCCTTGGTGGCCAGTTTCGCGCCCGAGGCGACTGCGGCGTCGACCTGCCGGGCGAGGTTCTGTGCGGCGGCCGCGGACGACAGCGGTGACAGATCGTCAGCTGCCGCAAGCACTTTGGCGGTGAACTTCTCCAGGAAATCGTCGTACAGCTTGGCATCGACGATGATGCGCTTGGCGGCGTTGCAGGCCTGACCGGTGTTCCCCAGACGGGCGGCCACGGCGGCGTCGACGGTCGCGTCGAGGTCGTCGGTGCTCAACAAGATGAACGGATCCGACCCGCCGAGTTCAAGCACGACCTTCTTCAGGTTGCGCCCGGCGATCTCGGCCACCGCAGCACCGGCGCGCTCCGAACCGGTCAGCGAGACGCCCTGGATGCGGGGGTCGGCGATGGCCGCGGCGATCTGCTCGTTGGTGGCGTAGACGTTGACGTACGCGCCCTCCGGGTAGCCGGCGTCAAGGAAGATCTTCTGCAGTGCCTCGGCCGATTCCGGGCACTGCGGCGCGTGCTTGAGCACGATGGTGTTACCCAGCGTGAGGTTCGGGCCGGCGAACCGGGCCACCTGATAGGCCGGGAAGTTCCACGGCATGATGCCCAGGATCACCCCGACCGGCCGGCGCTGGACGACCGCGCTGCCCTCGCCGGCGAGCAGGTCGATGGACTCATCTGCCAGGAAGCGTTCGGCATTTTCGGCATAGAAGCCGTAGATGGCGGCACTGAAGTCGACCTCGCCCAGCGCCTCGGCGAGCGGCTTGCCCATCTCGCGGTGCATGGTCTCGGCGAGCTGCTCGCGCCGCTCGGAGTGCAATTCGCTCACCCGCCGGGTCAGAGCGGCCCGCTCGGCGACGGTGGACGTCATCCCCCAGCTGCGGAACGCCGCGTCGGCCGCCGCGATGGCCTTCTCCATGTCGGCGTCGGTCGCGGTGGGGTACTCACGGAGCACCTCGCCGGTGGCTGGATTGGTTACCGCGTACAGGGTCATGGCCATCCTCGGGTTGTCGTCGTGTGCACAGTCGCTCGAAGCGCTTGCCTCAGGATGCCACTGCGGGGCGGTCCGCCGGGCCGAGATTGCGTGCACAAGTGTCGACTACCCGCGCCGGCGGATCCGATGGCCGTAATGGCGACTTCATTCCCATCTATTGTCCGAAATGTCCATATCGGCGGGACGCGTTCCCGGTTAGCCTGGTTTCACCTGGAAGGACGTGCCATGACGATCACCGCCCCGGCCATCAATAGAGACTCCGCCAAGAAGGATGTCTACAGCCCACTTGAGTTGTTCGACACCGACCGGCTGCTCGACGAAGACGAACGCGATATCGCCGCTACCGTGCGCAAGTTCGTCGACACCCGGCTGAAGCCGAACGTCGCCGACTGGTTCGAGTCCGGCGGCTTGCCGAAGGAACTGGCCAAGGAATTCGGCGCGCTCGGCGTGATGGGCATGCACCTGGACGGCTACGGCTGCGCGGGCACCAATGCCGTCAGCTACGGGCTGGCCTGCATGGAACTGGAAGCCGGCGACAGCGGCTTCCGCAGTTTCGTCTCGGTGCAGGGCTCGCTGTCGATGTTCTCGATCTACCGCTACGGCTCGGAGGAGCAGAAGCGGCAGTGGCTGCCCCGGTTGGCGGCCGGTGACGCGATCGGCTGCTTCGGCCTGACCGAGGCCGACTTCGGCTCCAACCCCGCCGGTATGCGGACCCGCGCACGCCGCGATGGGTCGGACTGGGTGATCAACGGCACCAAGATGTGGATCACCAACGGCAACCTCGCCGACGTCGCCACCGTGTGGGCGCAGACCGACGACGGCATTCGCGGCTTCCTGGTGCCCACCGACACACCGGGCTTCAGCGCCAACGTCATTCACAAGAAACTCTCGCTTCGCGCGTCGGTCACCTCGGAGTTGGTGCTCGACAACGTGCGACTGCCGGCCTCAGCGCAACTGCCCGAGGCGCGCGGCCTGGGCGCCCCGCTGTCCTGCCTCAACGAGGCCCGGTTCGGCATCGTCTTCGGCGCCCTGGGCGCGGCCCGCGATGCCCTGGAAACCACCATCGCCTACACCCAGAACCGCGACGTGTTCGACCGGCCGCTGTCGAGCTATCAGCTGTCCCAGGAAAAGCTCGCCAATATGACCCTTGAACTGGGCAAGGGCATGCTGCTGGCCATTCACCTCGGCCGCATCAAGGACGCCCACGGCGTGCGCCCCGAGCAGGTCAGCCTGGGCAAGCTCAACAACGTACGCGAGGCGCTGGCCATCGCCCGGGAATGCCGGACCCTGTTGGGCGGCAGCGGAATAACCCTGGAGTACTCCCCGCTGCGGCACGCCAACAACCTGGAGTCGGTGCTCACCTACGAAGGCACTTCGGAGATGCACCTGCTGTCGGTCGGCAAGGCCCTCACCGGCCACGCCGCATTCCGCTGACATGCCGGCGGGCATCGCGCACCTCGTCGCCGGGCAGTGGCGCGACGGGCACGGGGAACCGATTCAGAGCATCAACCCCACCCGGCCCGACGAGATTGTCGCCCAGGGCAATTCGGCCACACCCGGTGACGTCGACGACGCGGTGGCCGCAGCATCGGACGCACTGAGCGGCTGGGCGGCCACCCCGATCCACACCCGGGGCGCGGTACTGGCCGCGGCGGCGGCGATCGTCGACCGCAACGCCGAGGACTGGGGCCGGGAACTGTCACTCGAAGAGGGCAAGACCCTGGCCGAGGGCATCGGCGAGGTGCGTCGCGCCGCGCAGATCCTGCGCTACTACGCCGCCGAGGGCGACCGACCGGCCGGTGAGATGTACGCCTCGCCGCGGGCCGGTGAGCAGATTCTCGTCACCCGCAAGCCGCTGGGCGTCGTTGCCGTCATCACCCCGTTCAACTTTCCGATCGCGATCCCGGCGTGGAAAATCGTGCCGGCTCTGGTCTACGGCAACGCCGTGGTGTGGAAGCCCGCGAGTTCGGTCCCGCTGCTGGCCATTCGGCTGGCACAGGCACTGACTGAGGCGGGCCTGCCGGCCGGCGTGCTCAACCTCGTCGTCGGCGATTCCAGCGTCGGTGACGCGCTGGTGCAGCACGACGGCATCGCCGGGATCACCTTCACCGGTTCGACCGGGGTGGGCCGGCGCATCGCCGCCGCCGCAGCGGCCCGTGGGATTCCGGTGCAGGCCGAGATGGGCGGAAAGAATGCGGCGGTGGTCCTCGACGACGCCGATTTCGACCTCGCCGTCGAGCAGGTGATGCTCGGCGCCTTCCGCAGCAGCGGCCAGAAGTGCACAGCCACATCACGATTGATCCTCACCGAGGGCATCGCCGAACGGTTCCTGGAAACACTGGCCCAGCGCGCCGACGCACTGGCGGTGGGCGACCCCACCGACGTCCGCACCCAGATGGGACCGGTGGTCAGCGGCGCGGCCCGGGCGTCCATCACGGCCGGGATCGAAACGGCCAGAGCGCAGGGTGTCGCGGTGCTCGCCGGCGGCGGCCCGTACAGCGACGGTCTGCTGTCGCAGGGTTACTTCGTCTCCCCCACTGTCGTCGAACTGAGCGGTCCCGCCGACATCTGGGCCGACGAACTGTTCGGACCGGTCCTGGCGGTCCGGCGCGCCCCGACCGCCGAGGAGGCCTTCGCCCTGGCCAACGACAGCGAATTCGGTTTGTCCGCAGCGGTGTTCACCCAGGACCTCACCCGGGCGATGCAGGCGATGGAGTGCATCGACGTCGGCGTGTTGCACGTCAACTCCGAGTCGGCCGGCGCCGACCCGCACGTGCCCTTCGGCGGAGCCAAGAAGAGCGGCCTGGGACCCAAGGAGCAGGGCGCGGCGGCGCGGGAGTTCTTCACCCACACCACGACGGTGTATCTGCGGGGGGGCACGGCGCGTTCATGAGCCGCGGAGCGCTGGATGGCATCGTCGTCGTCGACTTCAGCCGGGTGCTGGCCGGACCGTACGCCACCATGATGCTGGGCGATTACGGCGCCGAGGTGATCAAGGTCGAGCGTCCCGGTGTCGGCGACGACACCAGGGCGTGGGGCCCGCCGTACGACGCGCAAGGCGTGGCAACGTATTTCAACGCGATCAACCGCAACAAGCGGTCGGTGAGCGTGGATCTGGCCACCCCGGCCGGCGTGGGGACGGCCCGCGAACTGGTCGCCGGTGCCGACATCGTGGTGGAGAACTTCCGGCCCGGCACGATGGAACGCCTCGGCCTCGGGTACGAGGAACTGCGCACACTCCGGCCGGGTCTGATCTATTGCTCCATCACGGGTTTCGGCCGCGGCGGGGGTGCGGCCCTACCGGGCTATGACCTGCTGGTGCAGGCGGTCGGCGGGCTGATGAGCGTGACCGGACCGGGGCCCGGTGCGCCCACCAAGGCCGGAGTAGCCCTCGTCGACGTTCTGACCGGCTTGCACGCGCTGTCCGGGATCCTGGCGGCCCTTCATCACCGTGATCGCACCGGTGAAGGGCAGCGCGTCGACACCAACCTGCTGTCGTCCCTGCTGTCGTCGATGGTCAACCAAGCATCCGGCTACCTTGGCGCCGGCGTGGTGCCGGGCATCATGGGCAACCGCCATCCCAGCATCACGCCCTACGAGACGTTCGACACCGCTGACCGGCCCATCGCGGTGGCGGTGGGCAACGACAAGCAGTTCGCAGCCATCGCCGTCGAACTCGACGTCCCGGAGATCCTGAGCGACAACAGGTTCGGCTCCAACCCGGATCGGGTGGCCAACCGCGACGCCCTGTGCGCCGTCCTGGGCGAGGTCTTCGCCACCCGCGGGGCCGACCACTGGCATGAGGTGCTCAGCAAAGCGGGGGTGCCCGCCGGTCCGATCAACGACGTCGCCGAGTCATTTGCCTTCGCCGAGCGACTGGGCCTGAATCCGGTTGTGCCAGTGCCTGGTTCCTCAACACCGCAGGTCGCCAATCCGGTGACGCTATCGGCCACCCCCGTCACCTACCGTCTGGCACCGCCGGCACTGGACCGGCCGGATCAGCCATGACGGGCATCGGCGGCTGATGGTCACCGTCGGCTGGCTGGCCCGTCAGCCCCACCTCGGATTGCGGCTGGTGGCCGGCGCAGAGCACACCGAACGGACTATCGAGTGGGCACACGCCATCGAGCTCGCCGACCCCGCGCCGTACCTGTCCGGCGGCGAACTGGTGATGACGACCGGCATCACCGTGGGTAAGACGAAGAAGGCGCAATTCGATTACGTGGCACGCCTGGTGGCTGCCGACGCGGCCGCCCTGGCGTTCGACACCGGCACAAACTTCCGGCACGTTCCCGACGGGATCCTCACTGCCGCAGACGCTCTCGGCTTGCCCGTGCTGCGGGTTCCGGCGTCCACACCGTTCATCGCGATCACCCGCACCGTCATCGACGCCATCAACGCCGACCAGTTGAAGTCCGTGCAACGCACCGTGGAACTGCAGGAGCGACTGGCCCGTGAAACGCTGCGCGGTGGCATCCCGGCCCTGGTGGATGCGCTGGTGCGGGCGCTGAATGCAACGGTGGTGGTGTTGTCCACCGACGGCCGGTTGCTCGCCGGCGCCGGGACGGACACCGACCGGGTCGCCGGCCTGGCCGCCGACCTGATCGGGTCGAGGAGGGGCCGGGGGGAACCGGCAAGTCGCGTGGTCGCCGACGAGGAGGGCTACTGCACGCTCCAAGCCCTGCGCGCCGGGGCGGTCGCACGCGGCTATCTGGCGGTGGGCTCCGGCCATCCGTTGTCGAGCCCGGACCGTCTACTGCTGGCGCACGCGGTCTCGCTCATCAGCATCGAGCTTGAGAAACCCACCCGGATGCTCGACGCCGAACAGCGGCTACGGACCGCCGTCACGCAGGCACTGATCGCCAACCCAGAGCCGGTGGAGCCGACGGTGTTGCTCTACTTCGGATTTGAACCGGACACCGACGTGGTCACCGTTGCGCTGGCCGGCGTCGGACCCACGTTGGCGGCGGAAGCGCAGATCCAGCAGATGCTGCATCACAGTGCGGCTCCGTTCTTGATGTCATCCTCGCGGGAGGACATCGTCGTCGTTGTCCCAGCCGTCGAGCAGAGTCGAATTGCGCTGCTGGTCCAGGCATTACGGGAGCATCTGGGACAGCCCGTCGTCGGCGGCGTCAGCGGCCCGGGTCAACTCGCCGATGTCGGCATACTGATCAGCCGCGCCCGTATCGCCGCCCGGTCGTCAGCGGAGGGCGAGTCGTTGCGCAGCTACGACGAACTCGGTGCGTTCGACGCGATCCTGGGCGACCGCACCCCCGATGAACTGGCTGTCATCGGCGACGTTTTGCGGCCACTGGACGGCCACGATCTGCTGCCCACCCTGACCGCGTTCCTCGAGCACAACGGCCATCTGGAGAATGCGGCCACCGCGCTGGGGGTGCACCGTCACACCATGCGAAATCGGCTGGGCCGCATCGCCGAACTGCTCGGCGGCGGGCTGGACTCCGCCGACACCAGAGCCCGGCTACTGCTCGCCGTGCGAGCCCGGGAGATCGGGCGACCCGACGGGCGGGCTCAGCCGACCAGGTAGTCCGACAACGTCTCCAGCGCGCCGTTGGCGTAACCGCGCCACACCCGGGCGAATACCGGCAGCGCCGGTGCGCTCAAGGCCGACTTGGCGTGCAGCACCCAGCGCCAGGTGACCCGGGTGCCGGTACCGGCCGGGTCGAAAATCCACGCGCCGTCGATCTGATCGATCAGCGGCGCCATCGGCCCGGTGATGTCGGTGATCGTGTACTCGAACTTGTGGCCGGGGACCACCTCGGTCAGGGTCTCACGCATCGTGCCGCCACCGGCCAGTGCGATGGTGCGGGTCTCCCCGACACTGCTCCACTCGCCGCGCTGGTCGCGGACCTCCTTGATCGGCGGGATCGGCCCGTACCAATGCCGGAACAGCGTCGGCAGCGGCATCGGCAGGGTTCGGGTGAACGCGTCCCCCGGTGCGACCGGGATCGCGCGGGAACGCTCGACGGTGACGGGCATGAACCCGAGCCTAATGCGGCCGAATCAAGTGCGGGGCGGCCCGTCCGGTCAGCGGGGGAAGGTCGAAGAAGCTGCGAATTCCGGGTTCCGCCGCGCACACGGCCGGGATCGAGTTGACGCAGTGCGCCGCGGTGGCGACGATCCCCGGATTGGAGACCAGCCCCTGCTCGACATTCTCCGGCTGCCATCCCTTCACGGTGACGAAGGTGTTCGGATGGCCACGCACCTCGATCTCGTAACGCTCGCCGGCCGGACCGAAAGACCAAGGCGGATCAAGGTTTTCCTCACCCATCAGCCAGTTGACCGCGACGCGCACGACGATGGTGTTGGTCACCACCGCGTCCCAGCAGAAGCGGCGGCCGGCGACCTCGCCGGGCTGGATCACCCCGATCGGAGAGTCGATCGGCGCGCGGGCGACGGCGACCTGCTGGCTGGTCCGGATCGTCGGCTCGGCGGCGAAACCCAGCCGGTCGACCACCAGCCGGACGGACTGAATGAAGCCGCCGTCGAGCAACTTCTGCATCGGACCGCGAATCGCCTTCTCCGGCGTCCCGCCGAAACCCATCACATGCCGAAGCACATCGGGAGCACCGTAGGTGCGCAGGTCGGAGAACTCCTCGGCCCGCACGTGGGTGATGCCGGTGGACATCACCGACAACAAAAGCGGGAACAGTTCGGTGGACGCCCCGGGGCCGATGCCGGCCCCGTGCAGAGTGGCGTTGCCCTCCAACGCCGCCGCCCGCAGGGGCGCCGCTTCGGTCTCGCCCGGGTAGAACCAGCCGACCGGGCTGACGACGTTCTTGCCCGACCGCAGCAGCGCGGCCACGTCATCGGCGTTGGGCAGCAGTGGCGCGTAGACGACCGCGTCGGCGTCCATCGCCAGGATGTCGGCGACGTTGTCAGTGGCGATAACGCCCAGTGACCCGATGCCGAGAACGTCGCCAACATCCCTGCCGGCCTTGTCTTTCGAGTGCACCCAGCAGCCGACGAGCTCCAACTCCGGGTGCTCCAGCACAGCGTTGACCGCGGCCGCGCCGACCGAGCCGGTGGCCCACTGCACCACCCGAAGCGCCATACCGGCAGACTAGCCGTCATCGGCTGCGGGAAGGGACTGTCATGGCCAACAAGGTGTTCGTCGTCGGGGTGGGGATGACGAAGTTCGAGAAGCCCGGTCGCCGCGAAGGCTGGGACTATCCGGACATGGCCCGCGAGTCGGGCACCAAGGCGCTGGCCGACGCCGGGGTGGAATACCGCGAGATCGAGCAGGGGTTCGTGGGTTACGTCGCCGGCGATTCGACCTGCGGTCAGCGTGCGCTCTACGAACTGGGCATGACCGGAATCCCGATCGTCAACGTCAACAACAACTGCTCCACCGGTTCGACCGCGCTGTATCTGGGCGCCCAGTCCATCCGCGGCGGGCTGGCCGACTGCGTGCTGGCGCTGGGTTTCGAGAAGATGCAGCCGGGTTCGCTCGGCGGCGGCGCCGATGACCGCGAGTCGCCGTTGCGCCGGCACATCAAGGCGCTGGCCGAGATCGACACCCTGGTGTTGACAGTCGCTGGGCATGACGACCACGGGGTGGTTCTTCGTCGTTGAGGCTGCCGATGTGGTCGGTGGTGTGAGCCGGGTTTGATCTTGGTGGTCTGCACCGTCAGTGTGTCGAGGAACTGATGGGTGCACGGCGCCC
>CAIRCP010000232.1 GCA_903877095.1 uncultured Actinomycetes bacterium
CTCATCCACGTTCGCGCCGGCTTGAGCCGGCTCTTGCACCTGGGCATCCACGCCCTTGAGTGTCTTGGTCATTGCAGTGATTCCTTCTGCCCCACGCCGGAGGCGGTTGAAACCACTTACACCAAATCAGCGATAGACCCAGCTTGCCGCCACCGAAGCCATGGCACTCCGTGAGGCGGTCGATTGGATGGTCGTGTGGGAGGACGGCTACGGCGGTAAGAGCGTCATCGCGGCCGCCCACGCCTACGCCGCGATCGCCCTCGCGGCTGGCCAGCGCCTGGCCCGGCTGCAAGCCGAACCCGACGAATGACCGGCCGCACCGCACCAGACGGCCCTGAGGCGCCGTTGTGGTGGCCGTGTGGTGGGCGTGTGGCGGCCCGGTGGCGGCCGTGTGGCGGCGCGGTGGGCATCTCGGGTGACCTCCGGGTGGCCTCCGTGGGCCGGGCGGCGGACCTCCCCACCACCGCTGTGGCGGCCTCGTGGCCCGACCCCACCACCCGCCGGGCCGCTCTCGATACCCCGACCACACGCACGGCGAACACGGCACCTGGGGAAACGTGTGTGTTCGCGCCGTCGCCAGCCCCACACCCCACCCGGTGCCGTACCCCGGTCGCGGGTGGCCCTGGGGTGGCTCCCGGGCGTGGTCCCGCGGTCCTGGTGGCCCGTCCCGGGCGTGGTACCGCGGTCTTGGTGGCCTATCTGTGGCTGCCCCTTCAACCCCCACACTCGACACAGGTGTGGGTCCAAAAGAACACCTAACCGACAGAGAGGCACCACCATGAACGAACTCGTCATCAATCCGACCGAACATCGCCGCGCCGCCTACCTCGCTGAAGCCCTGCTTCCCGATGACCGGACTCTCGCCAGCCAGCAAATCGCCGAGCTGCTGGGCGCCGGCCCGGAACGCACCATCGCCGTCACCGTCGTCCTGGCCCGGAACCTCGGCAACAACATGAAGCACTAGCACGGCCTCGCCGCCGCGATAGACGTACTGCGAAGTGCGAAGTTCTCCGCCGCCTTTCACGAGTAATCGTCGGTCGGGCGCGCCACGCTGAGACCGCCTCTCAAGCGGTCTTTCTTCCTTTCCCGCGAGAGGTGAGCTTCTCCCGGCGAAGACGGGCCAACGACTACATTGGCTCCACCCGTGCCGAGTAATGGAATGTCCGGTCGGCCGCCACGAAGCACGCCGGCTTGCCCGAAAGGGCGGACACTAAACCGGTGACGGACACCCCCGCCGTGACCGATCCGGCCGCGATCGTTCGCCGGATGACGGACCACCGCCGCGAGATCTACGCCGCCTGCCGCCGCCTCGGATTCCGCGATCCGACTGTGTTCGGGTCAATGCTGACCGGTGCCTATACCGAAACCAGCGACGTCGACCTAGCGGTGACCACTAACCGGCCCGCGAGTTGTGGCCTCAGCGTCATCGGCCGCTGTATGCGCCTGCACGAGGAGCTGACGGTGCTGCTCCGCATCGGGCGGGAACTCGATGTGGTCGAGGTGTCGCTTCTCAAGCCGGAGATCGCCGAGGCTGTCTTACGGGACGGCCGTCCGCTGTAGCCGCCGCGAGCACCCCGTCTCAGAAACGCTCGGTTGAGAGAAAGTGACACAAGTCCCCGTTGCGGGACGGAATCGGTCTCAAATGGTCGTTTCAAAACCATTGTCCGGCAGCGTGTCTCGTAACCCAACCTGTCGGTCTGTTCTGATATAACCGCGGTTCATGACCATGAACTCGCCCGTCACGGCCGCCGGTCGCTGGCTCGGGTACGCCAGAGTGAGCACCGACGCCCAGGACGAGGCGTTGCAGGTGCGGGATCTTGAGGGGTTGCGTCCCAACGCCGGTGTAAATGACTGGGGCGCGGGTTCCTGGTTGGTGATGTTAGGCGACGGCTCCGACAGATGCCGGCGTTTCGGTGTTGGGTCCGGTCGTGGGCTGGCGGATTGGGGTCGGCGGGTCTAAAA
>CAIRCP010000233.1 GCA_903877095.1 uncultured Actinomycetes bacterium
CGCCCGCCACATCGATCTGGAAGCATTGCAACCGTCAATCAACCGATTGACCAAGACGAAGTAGCGCAAGCCCCCCACGCGCTCACCATGCGTGAGGCACCAGCCACTACTTCGCGCTCACTTTTAGGTGAGGCACCTCGGCGGGGCGCCGACGCACACCACGATCGCCAGGCAAACCGAAGCCAGCACCCGACTTGTCGTGCTACCGACCGGTGATGCAAGTGCCTCCTCGGCGAGAAGAAGGGCAATCCCCAT
Organism: uncultured Actinomycetes bacterium; assembly: GCA_903877095.1. GTDB lineage: Bacteria > Actinomycetota > Actinomycetes > Mycobacteriales > Mycobacteriaceae > Mycobacterium. Next base: position 256 of record CAIRCP010000233.1, read on the forward strand.
CGGAAGAATCTGCGGCCAGTACTTAAACCAACTGCTCCATTTTATCTCCAACTTCGCCACCTTCGTCAGTGCGAATGAAACCGCGACCATCGCACAGAAGCCAGCCGTCGTGGCGTAAGCAACGCCCGTGGCCCCGTAGGAGCCGGCGACGGCGAGGATCGAGATCAGGATGACGACAGCCCCGGAGGTCGATGAGATGGAACTGAGCTTCGAGAAGCCTGCTGTGAGAATCAGATAGTTCATCGCAATGGGATAAAGCCCGTATGCCGCCTGGCCGATCAGCAGTACACCGGTGAGCGGGAAGGCCAACCAGTACGGCTCAGGGAAGATCCATTGGCCCACCAGCGCAAACACCCCTCCTGCCACCGCCGGAATCGCCAGCGCAAGGACAATCTGCCAGCGAACGGGCATGAGCGTCTTCTCCGTTGGGGCCGGGAAGGTTTCCTGCGAGTACCTCGGCTGCACGGCACGGTTGGTCTCCAGAATAAAAACGGTCACCGCGGTGGAGACGGTCAATCCGACGGACAGAAAGCCGACTTCCGCGAGCGTCGACACCCTGGCCAGCAGTGGCCGACTCAACGAGGTGATCGCCCAGAACGAGACGGTGTTGGGAATGATCGGCGCGGTGAATGCGACCACGCTTCGGACATCGCGGCGATGAATACGTGCGGCGGGGATTCGCACCAGCGACACCGCCATGATGTAGCCCGTAACGGCGGTGATGAGGTCGGAAAGGGCCCAGCCCAGCATCCCCCAGCGCCAGAGGACCACGAGGATCAATTTTGCTGCCGAGAACACCACCAGAGAATTCGCGGCCAGCCATACGAATCGTCGGAGATCCTGCGATGCCCGGACCATGCCCAGTGCGAAAACACCCATCGCCGGCAGAAATCCCATCGCGAGGATCTCGATCGCCCAGATATTGCCCGGCACACCCAGAAACGATGTGACGAAACCGGCCATGATCGCGGCGGGCACCGACGCGAACACGGGCAGCACCAGGTAGCAGTACAGTCCACACACTCGCAGCAGAGCCAGACCCTGTTTGTCTCCACGGGGAGCCGAATACATGATCTGGGTTTCCAGCGGGGAGGCCAGCGCGGAGACGATGAGGAATGACGCGGCCGATACCATTGTCACTCCGCCGAATTCGGCTGGCGACATGACTCGAGCGACCAGCGGCAGAATCAGTAGGGCCACGCCCCTCTGCAAGCCGGAGAGCAGGATGTAAATCGCTGCCGCAAGCCGAGTCTTTCCGGCGCTCGTTTGGTTCATGGTGACAGCCAAGCGTAGACCACAGGGACGACAGCGCCCGCTCAGCGCGGTCCACTACAATCTGGCCGGTTCGCCGAGTGAACAATCGGACCGCAGAACCGTTGACGGAGATTAGGTGATCGAACGATGAGCAGCGAGTCCGGTCGGACCGGCGTCAGCCGGAAGCACGCGGCGGCGGTATCCCTCCTCGGCGAGGAGCGCGCACGCAACGTGGAGCTTCGGTACGAGGACGCCCTCGCATGGCGCGAGCGCACGTTCACCCCCGACGGGCGGGCAGACCGGGACAATATCCGGAAGTACCGCAACATGTATTCCGGCCGTCGCTGCGTCATCATCGGCAATGGTCCCAGCCTTCGCCAGACTGATATGGGACTGCTGCGGAACGAGATCACCTTCGGGCTCAACCGGATTTACCTGATGTTCGATCAACTCGGTTTCACACCGACGTTTCACGCCGTGATCAACAGGCTGGTGGTGGAGCAGTGCACCGAGGATCTGCGGGGTATCCAAGCCCCGTTGTTCACCTGCAAGCAGAACCGCGATCTCCTGGGCGGTATGCCGAATGCCATCTTCCTGACGGAGTTGCAGGGTCCGCGCTTCGTTCCCGATGCGGCGCATGGGTTCTGGGCGGGTGGCACGGTGACCTACCTCGCGATGCAACTGGCCTACTACATGGGCTTCACCAATGTCGTCCTGGTCGGAGTCGACCATCGCTTCGCCGTCTCCGGTCCCCCGAACCAGGTTGTCGAGTCAAAGGGTCCGGATGACAGCCATTTCGACCCGAACTACTTCGGCAAGGGCTTCAAATGGCAGCTTCCCGATTACGAAGCCTCCGAGACTGCGTACACACTCGCGCGGGACTACTTCCAGGGCCATGGGCGCCGAATAGTTGACGCCACCGTAGACGGCGCACTGACGATTTTCCCCAAGATGTCGTTGGTAGAGGCGCTGGGCCGGTAGCCCTCAGAACACCGACCGACGCACCAACTCGCGGTGCCACACCTCAAGGGACAGCAGCGTCCAGATGCGCGACTCCTCGTCCCGTTCTCCGCGAGCGTGCGAGTCGAGGATCTCGTTGATGCTGCCCTTGTCGAGGGTGTTCCCGACGTACGACGACGGGCCGGTCAGCAGATCGAACGCCATTTCACGCAGACCCTGACGGAACCACCGGTCGAGTGGGACTTTGAAGCCCACTTTCTTGCGGTCGACGATGTCGGCGGGCAGGTATCGGCGCGCCACTTCCTTGAGTACCCATTTGGTGCTCCCGCCCCGGGTCTTGACCCGGCTCGGCAAACCGAAGGCGAGTTCCACCAGGCGGTAGTCCAGGAAGGGCGGCCGGGTTTCCAGCGAAGCGGCCATCGACATCCGGTCACCGCGCTCCAGCAGGTTGTCGGCGAGCCAGACACAGGTGTCCGCGTACAGCATCCGGCGAAGGCTGTCCCCACGGCCGTGGCGGTACGCCGGCGGCGCCCCGCGTCGATGCGGCCGCCCCACCAGTTGTTCGCGTTCCCGGACAGTGAACGGCGCGAACCAGGCGCGCAACCGCTCCCCATAGTCGGTTTCGGCCAGAGCCCGAACAGCGATCCTCAGTTTGGATTTGTCGGCCGGTAGCGACTTCTCCAGCCAGCCGAGCGGCCTTCCAGCCGGGACTGCGCCGAGCCACCGGGTCGCAGTGGCGAACCGGTACTTGGGATAGCCACCGAACAATTCGTCACTACCCTCGCCGCTCAGAACAACCTTGACGTTCTCGCGGGCGAGTTGCGCGAGCCGGTAGATGGCGACGTCCGCAGGCTCGGACAACGGCCCGTCCCGGTGCCAGCTGAGCTTGCCCCAGTTGTTCATGAAGTCGTCGGAGGTCACCAGCACTTCATGGTGAGTGGTCCCGGCGATACCGGCAACCTTTCTGGCCCAACGGCTTTCGTCATAGCGCTCGTCGCTGAAGCTGGCCCCGAAGGAGTGCAGGATCTGATCGGGGTACTCCCGCCGCGTCATCGCGGTGAGCAGGCTGCTGTCCACTCCCCCCGAGAGATAGACGCCCACCGGCACATCGGCGACCAGCGCTTCGTGCACGGATGCCTTCAAGGCGTCCTCCACGCTGCTGACAGCCTCGTCGGGAGTCACGCTACTGCGCGGGGAGCGGACAGACAGCTCCCAGAAAGGTGCGATGTCGATACGGCCGTCGGCATGCAGCACCAGGTGATTGCCCTGCGGCAGTTTCTGCACGCCCTTGATCAGCGTGTGCGGGCTGGGCGCGGCCCGATGAGCCAGATAGTCGTGCAGGCTGTCCTCGTCGACTGCCGGCGATCCAATCAACGGAAACAACGCCTTGATTTCGGAGGCGAAGGCGAAGACTTTGGAGTCTGCGTAGTAGTACAGCGGCAGGATCCCGAGGCGGTCCCGGAACAGGTGCAGATCTCCGGTGTCCGAATCGTAAAGGGCATAAGCGAATTGGCCGCGCAGCCGTTCGACGCCCGCCGGACCGTACTTGTCGTAGATCGCAAGCAGAACTTCGGTGTCACCATCGGTCCGAAAGGGGTAGGACAGGTCCTTGCGAAGCAAGCGGTAATTCAGGATCTCGCCGTTGAAGACCAGGTGCCGGCGTCCGTCCGCACTGGGCATCGGCTGCGCCGAGCCGCCCAGGTCGATGATGGACAGCCGGGTGTGCGCCATCCCGACCGATCCGTCGAGCCAGATGCCCTTATCGTCGGGGCCCCGATGATGCAGGACAGCCGCCATCTGGTCGAGGAGGCCGCGATCGACGACCCCGCCGTCGAGCCGGCGGACGCCTGCTATCCCACACATGGACGACCCTTTCGCTCCTCAGAAGATCGGTTCACCGCCAGACGCTAGCCGACCTCGGCACTGCCTTCCGGAACGAGGGATGCATAGAGATGTCCGAACTCCGCGGCGAGCCGTTCGACACTGTAGTCCTGCCGGATTCGCGACATGCACTGCTGCGACATCCTCGACAGCCGGGCGCGGTCGTCGTCCAACTCGACGATGGCCTCGCACAGAGCCTGCGGATCACCGGACGGGATGAAAAGACCGTGCACGCCCTCTTCCACGACGTCCGGCTGAGCGCCCACCCGGGTAGTGATGGGAACGGTGCCGACGGCCATGCTCTCCAGGAGCGAATACGGCAGTCCTTCAACGTGATTGGTGGGAAAGACGAAAACGTCGCTGTCACGCCACAGCTTGTCCTTGTCCGGACCGAACTTGGCGCCGACGAATTCGACCAGGCCCCGCTCGATCAGCGGTGCGGCCTGAGCTCTCAGTTCCTCCTCCTGGGGACCGGTACCCGCGATCGTCAGCCTGAAATCCCGACCGGCGGCGATCAGGAGCCGAGCCGCCTCGATGCACTCCGCGACCCCCTTGGTGGCGACCAGCCGGCCGATGTACGTCAGGTGCAAGGGTCCAGAACGAACTCCTTCGGGCAAACTCAATTGCTCAGGTATGGCAATGCCATTCGGTATCACCTGGAGGTTGGTGTCGGGAACAAACCGTGAGTAGGCACCCAATTCCGATGTGCCCAGAAGGACGACGACGGACGCCGACCGCAGAGCCCGCCGGACGAACTGGTCGCGCAGGAACTCGCTGCGGTACAGGTTCTGCGGCATCACACCGCCGTGGACCTGGAAGACAGCCTTGCAGCGCAGCATGCGCGCGACAGCGAGGTACACCGCGTCGCGCGGGAAGCTCTTGTGATCCATCGAGACGTTGATGTGCACGATGTCCGGACGGCTCCGGATGATGCGCGCCGCGAGCATGATCGGGCTGAACAGGAGTCGGATAAGTCTGGCGATTCGCGTTTCCCGTTGGCCTTCGCTGCCGACGATGAAATGCTGCAGATCGACGTCGCTTGCCAAACTTGAGCCGATGAGCTGGTTCAAGTGTGTGGAGACACCGCTCACGGCAACCAGATCGGGGCCGAGAAGCAGGACCCTGATCTTGCGACCCGGTTGCGCTGCCACGGACTGTCTGCTCATGTCCGAAGTCATCGGCGGCCGCCCGACCTTCAGCGTGCGGGCTTTCGGCCCACGACAATCCGGTGCCAACCCCACCGGGCACCGACGTACGTCCGTAACGACTGCGGCATCAAGCGCCCCAGAAGCCCCCAGTGCCGGTAGTCGAAGAAGTCGACGTGCTGATCGATCTGTTCGAAGCCGGCGAGAAGGGACACGACCTCACTCGCGTCATAGACCCGGGAGTAGGGATTATCCGGGCCGTCGGTGTTGCGCGACAGCCATTCCTCGTCACTCATGCGCCCAACGCTGTTGCTCAGTTCGACATGCCGTTCCATTTTGGCGCGCGGGAGGCCCAATCGCTCCAGCAGGGCCACCAGTCCCGGAAGGCGCAGCAACCGCAGGCCCCATTTCCGCAAATGCCGGATCTCCACCTGGTAATTGATGGAGTTCCGGTTGTAGAGCATGATGACCAGTCTCCCGCCGGGCTTGAGCACTCGGCGGATTTCCTCCACCGCACCGGCGACGGCCGGGATGTGGTGCAGGACTCCGAACGAGTAGACAACGTCGAAAAAGTCGGCCGGATACGGGATGTTCAGCGCACTTGCGTGCCGGACTTCGCCGGGCACGCCGAAAACCTCGAGCGCGGTCCGGGTCATGTCCGACGAGCCGGCGTCGACGTTGATCCCGAAATAGTCACCACCGTGCCGGATGATGGCGCGCGCGTCGGTGCCGGACCCGGTGCCGATTTCGAGGACCCGTTTCCCGCCGAGATCCAGTCCGCTCAGCAACTCAGCGATATGCGGCTGAAGCTCGTATCGGTGCTGCTCGATTTCGCCGAAATACTCTTTCGAGAGCAATTCGCGCTGGCTCGTGTCGGAATCGCACGGCTTTGCATCCCAGAACTGCTCTACCTCTGCTTGCTTCTTTTCGCTGTCTGCAGTGGTCACTGACTTTCTCACCCTCTAGTCGATGTAACGACGCTACCTCAATGACGACTGGTCGTGACACTCGCTGCGCCAGGTCACAACGGCGGCGCGATCAACCCGGACCTCGACGGTTCTGCGACGGGATTCCTCACACCACGTCACGTCGATGATGTCCCCTCGGGCATCGACCGCCAGGTCCCCGGTGTGGACGCCGTCCGCCGGGCAGATCAGCGTCGCCATGACCAACGGCAATTCGGAATGGCACACCGCTCCGAGCCACCACGCCGGGGCACGCTGCTCCAGGCGGTCCGACCACCACCCGAGGCAGTCGGCTTCATCGCCGTAAGCATCCTCGACGGTCACGGCCGCCGTCGCGGAGTGCAGCACCTGCGCGACAGCAAAATCATCACGCATCAGCATGTGCCCGTTGGGAATTCGCTGCGCCTGCAGGTCGGGGTGCAGGGGCCAGGTGGTCCGCACCTCGTGGGTTCCCGCTCCGCTGATCAGGTCGACGACGAGTTGGCATCGCTCGTTCGGCGGGGCGACCAGCCAACGCCGATGGACAACCCGACCGGGCAAACGGGTGTATCCGTCGTGTTCGGCGTCGACCACACCCCCGGTCAGATCCACGCCCCGCACAGTGACGACGGCATGGCGAGACCACAGAAACGGGCCGGCGATGACGGATTGGTCGGCGCCATCCACGCTGACCGTCGCATGCGCCCTGGTCCCGCGGAACATGGCGCGCCACTGGGGATGCTGGTAGTAACTGCCGGTCCCAGGATCGCCGATGACGTCATCTCCGTCGACAGCAAGTGTTAAGGCCAGGGCGTCGGCGTGACCGTGTGCCGCAATCGACAGGTAGCCCAGGTTCCCGACGTCCATCGTCAGCCGGCGTCGGCCGTCGCGCAACACCACCAGGCCACCGTCGGATGCGACGAAACTTCGTTGCACACCAGGGCAATCCGCAATCGCCGCGGTTGGGGCGGCGGCATGCGACACCTCCCGGAACCACTGCGCGCTGAGGGTGTCCGAGTCCGCCGGCGCCCGAACTCCGCCCAGCCCCGATGCGGCGACGATACCCAGATGGTCGCGTACCGTCCGCACCGGCTCCGGGCCGAGACGAACGGCGAATTCCTGATCGGCGTCCCCGTAGCGCGGGTCCGGGTCGCTGTCGCCGACGACAGCAGCGAGAAACCGGCTGCTGCGCGCGACGGCGTCGGCCATGGGTCTGGGTGCATCGCCGTCGCGGTCGCGTAGCAGAACCGAGACCAGGTGCAACAGCTCGACCGTCGCCATCTGGTAGCCGACCGACTGTTCCGCCCCGCAGCCGTCCGGCAGGATCTGCTTGCCGGCCTCCCCGTTAAGAGTGTTCACCGCGCTGCGCTCCCAGTCCCGCGCCGAACTCAATTCGGGAACCATCATCGCCACGACGGCAAGGCCCGCCATCTCGCCGACCAGATGATTGTTGGCCGAACTGAAGAGCGACCGCTCCTTCCAGCAGCGCCGCGCACTTTCAGCCAGGACGCCGACGATCTTGCGGTGACGCTCGACGGTGAGTTCCGGTGCGTCGCGCAGACCCTGCACAGCAATGGCGATCGAGACGGCCCGAAGGCCGGCCTCGAAGGCACCCCGCCAGGCGATCCCCCGCCCGAACGGATTCTGCTCGATCCAGCCGTCAAGATGTTCGAAAGCCGCTGCGCTGTAACGGCTATCGCCAGTGAACAACCAGGCCTGCGCCAGCAGCGGCAGGTGCTGGAGACGGTTGAGTTCCCATATCCACTTGACATCACCGGCAGCGACCCGGTGGTCGAGCCGGTGGGACGGCGCATCAGGCCAGCGGAGGTCCGCGAAAGGGTCGTGATGCCAGTCGATCGGCCGCTTCAGCGATACCGGCGGATATCCGAAGAACGCGAACGAACCCTCAGCCAGCTGATCCGCCAACCGGGTTAGGTCGGCGACCAGCGCAGGTTCGCGCCCGGCGATGGCCGCGGCTCCGGTCCGGTCGAGCAGCACCGGCCGGCCCTCGGCGGCGCGGAAACGTTCGAGCGCTTCTTGCCAGCCCAGGTGGTCGACGGGCGCCAGGATGTCCGCGGTGGTCTCGCCGTCGGACTTGAAGCGTTGCAGGACCTGCCCGGCCCGCCAGGCGACTTCGCCCTTCTCCATCGACCGCAGCCGGCGGGCGTACCAGCCGAGCCGCTGCTTCAGACCGCCGTCAGTCACGGGATCCGGCAGTGCCAGCGCGGCGTGGGGTTACCACGCTATTCCCCGGTAGTTCTCCCGGCCACGCAACTGCCCGGCGTCGGGAAGGCGGACCAGGTCGACGACCAACTGGTCTGGTGAACTGCGTCTGACCGCGTCGATCACCGCGTCGGTCTTGGAGCCGACGATCAGGATCTCGCCGTGCTGCAGCACGGCGTCGATGTCGTCGACCAGCAGGTCGCCGAGGTGCGGCAGCCGTTGACTGATGTAGGCCTGATTGGCGCCCACCAGGCGCGAGAGCGCCACGTTGGCATCGAAGATCTTGACGTCGAAACCCTTGCCGATGAGGCGCTCAGCTAGTTCGACCAGCGGGCTTTCGCGCAGGTCGTCGGTTCCCGCTTTGAACGACAGACCGAACATTCCCACCTTGCGGCGGTCGTCGGCGACGATCATGTCCAACGCCCGCTGCAGATGGCTCTGGTTGGAGGTCAGAATGCTGCCAAGCAGCGGGGTGTCAACAACATTGCTGCGCGCGATATGGGTCAGCGCGCGAACGTCTTTCGGCAGGCAAGAACCGCCGAATGCGAACCCCGGCCGCAGATATGTTGGGCCCAGATTGAGCTTCGTGTCCGAGAGGAAGATGTCCATCACTGCGTGCGAATCAAGACCCACCGCCGCGCACACAGCGCCGATTTCGTTGGCGAAACTGACCTTGAGCGCATGGAAACTGTTGTCGACGTACTTCGTCATCTCGGCCACATTGATCGGCACGACGTAGCGATTCCCCGGTAAGGCTTCGTAGAGGACCATGATCGCTTCTGCCGAACGCGGATCATTGGCGCCCACAACCGTTTTCGGCGGATCGAAGAAGTCCTTGACGCTCGTTCCCTCACGCAGGTATTCCGGGTTGACGCACACCCCGAAATCCACGCCGACACGCTTGCCGGACAATTCCTCAAGCTTCGGGATGAGCAGGCGTTCGCAGGTTCCCGGCAGCATGGTGCTGCGGAAAACGATGGTGTGCCAATCACTTTTCTCGGCCAGGGCGGCGGCGATCTCCGACGTCACCTGCTCCAGATAGACCGTCGACAATTCACCACTGGGCGCCGACGGCGTCCCGACGCAGATCAACGAGATATCCGACCCGAGAAGAGCGGCCCGGGAATCGGTCGTCACGGTCAGCGTTCCGGCTGAGACCACTTCTGAGGTCAACTCGCCGATCCGGTCTTCGACGATCGGGGCGAGACCGCGGCCGAGTGCTTCGACCTTGTCCTTATTGACGTCCACGCCGATGACGCGGAAGCCCAGCGAGGCCAGGCAGGCGGCCGAAACGCAACCGACATAGCCAAGTCCGTAGACACTGACCGTCGTCTGATGGGTGTCGCTCACTACGCTCATTTCCTGTCGGTTTGCTCGGCCGTGACGATACTCGGGAGGGCCGAAGTCCCTCAATTTCCGCAGCGGTCTCGTCGGCCGTCCGTTCACGACCGCGCGGTCACATCGCTCTCGCCGAGAAAACTCCGATAGAAAGCGACGAGATTGCGCCGGGAGACGTCCCAGGACAAGTCCCTTTGTACCCGCTCCCGACCGATCTCGCCCATCTGCTTGCGCTGTTCGGGCCGGTCCAGCAGGTCGTCGATCGCCGTGGCGAACGCCCGTTCGTCGTTGCCCGGCACGTAGACCGCGGCCTCGCCCGCCGAGACGCGGGCCTCGGCGAGATCGAATGACACGAGAGGGCGCGCCATCGCCATGTATTCGACGATCTTGTTCATCGTCGAGACGTCGTTGAGCGGATTCATCGGGTCAGGCGCCAGACACACGTCCGCCGTCGACAGGCACCGCTGGACGAACTCATCCGGAACCCGTCCGGGAAACTCGACGACGTCGTCGATGCCGAGTTGCCGGCTCAACTCCACCATCTCGTCGTACACGTCGCCTGAACCCATGAAAATCGCGTGGAAATCGTTCCTGCCGCAGTCGTCGCGAAGGTGTTTCACCGCGCGCAACGCATAGTCGACGCCGTCCTGTGGTCCCATCACGCCGATGTAGGCCAGCAGATAGCGTTTACCCTGGCGCAGACTGTCGTCCGGTTCGCGCTGGATGAAGCGACTCAAATCGGGGGCACTGCGGACCACGGCCACCCGATCAGGTGACATTTTTCCGCGGGTCAGGGCGACCTGGCGGTAGCTGTCGTTGGTCGAGATCACCGCGTCCGCCGAGGCGAACGTGAGGCGCTCGACCATCCTGGTCAGCTTGTGCAGCAGCGGTCGGCCGCCCGGGAATCTCGACAGGAACAGCTCCGGCACCAGGTCGTGGTGATCGAAGACGAACCGCGCGCCGAAGGGGCGGAGCAGGAGCGCGACCAGGAAAAAAAGGTCGGGCGGATTGCAGGCCTGAACCACATCAACGCGGCCTTCGCGGCGGACCTGCAGGGCCAGTCGGGTGGTGTGCCAGAGCGCAGCCGAATACTCGCGAAGGTAGCCCACCGGACCACCAACCGCGGGCCGCAGCGGGTAGCGCAGAATCCGGACGCCGTCGGTGGTGACGTCGGGCTCGACATCCCGGTTGGCTCCGGCCGGGCAGATCACCGTCACCCGGAATCCCGCCTCGGTGAGCGCGCGACTCTCCTGCCAGACCCGCCTGTCGAAGGGAACCGAGAGGTTCTCCACGAGAATCAGGACGTGCGGGGCGTGCGCCGACCCGGTGTCCCGACGGGCAATTGCCATGCGAGTAACCCCCATTTCGGCTTATTGGTATGCCAGCATCTTGGCGGCTATGCGGCGAGATGACAAATACGCCCGACTTCGCTAGACGCGATCCTCGGAATTATCATTCGCGATTTCGAAACCAGCATATCTCAGCCATTGCCCGGCAGCTGCCATCAGTTCCGGGAAGGGTCGAAGCGCAAGTCCGGGGTAGCGCTGAGCGAATGCGCCGGACGGCAATTTGCGAGCGGTTCCCTGCAGCCACCAGAGCTGCTTGGATACCGCCGGAGCCGGCGTGAGGGGCTCAGTCCGCGTAATCGGCGGCGACAGCCGGTCTTGCAGCTGTTGCTTCATGCGCACTTTAGTGGCCCCACTCAAGCGGCGCTTCATAGCTTTTGCTGGGGCGAGATTGCTGAGGGCCATGACTTTGTCCATCCGGCCCTCGCTGAAGCCCGACGGCGAAAGCATGCTGATCGCCGATGGGTCGGCGCCCGTCTCGCGGGCGATCGCCCGGTAATAGTCGGCCCAGGTGAGAGTCTCTGGATCGGAGACATTGAAGACACCGGACTCGATGTCATCGGATCGGGCCAGTTGCAGCAGGTGCTCGATCAGGTTGTCGACGTGGATCAGATTGCAGATCCCGCGCCCTTCGTTGAACAGGAACGCCGTACCGCCGATCAACGCCTGGGCCGGCGCCACCAGCCAGCCCGAACCAGGCCCCCAAATCAAGCCGGGGCGCAGGATGACGGTCTTCACCGGACCGTTCGCCTGGGCCCTCAGCCACGCCTCCGCTGCCGCTTTGGCCCGCCCGTACTCCATCCAGTGCTCACCGTCCGGCGAGGAATCTTCGGCGAGGCCGGCCTCCTCGGCGCGCCCGAACACTTCCGCCGTGCTGACGTGGACGAAGAGGGGGACGCCCGCGTCGACACAGGCGGCGTGGATGGCCTGGACGTCACCGAGGATGCGCTTGTCATCGCCCATCGTCAGGTTGACAGCCAGGCCGCACCCCTTCAGCAGCGGTGCGAGCGACGCCGGATCACTGGCGTCGCCGCGGACCGTCCGCAGACCGAAACGAGCCAACCGACCCTGGCTGCGCCAGCCACGGACGATGGCCACCAGCGGCGGGGTGCCCAGCAGTTCAGAGCGCTCGATAAGACGCGAACCGACGAAACCGCCGGCCCCGATAATCGCGATCGGCTTCATGCGGATGGCACCGCCCTCCAGTGTTTGGCTTTGGCCGCCGCCTGTTCCTCAGCCGGCAGCCATGGATTGTCCAGCGGTTCGGCGCGTTCATACGCCTGTTCAATGGCCGCCTGCACGGCGGCCGCCTGCGCGCCGGTGACCGGGAAGGGTTCCCCGTAGGCGATGGCCCTGAGCATGGCCACAAGTTCGGCTTCGAAACAGGAGTAAGTGTTGCCGGGCCGCAGCCTCTTACCACCACTTCGGGTGAGATCCGCCGGCCAATCCGTGGTGGCCGGGACGCGCACCCAGCCGTCCGCCGTTTTTCGCCGGTAGGTACGGACATCCTCGCCGTCGAGGAACACCTCGCCCGCCGAACCCCAGATCCGCAGCCCATTGTTCAACGGGTATTCCCAGCTGACCTGCATCAGACCGCGTGCCCGGGGAAAGGCCAGCTCAAGCCGCGCGTTGGTCTCGACACCATCGGTCAGGCTGTCGTCGAATGACCGCTCCACGACTACTGGATCGCCGAACAGCCAGTTCAGCTGGTCCAGCATGTGCACGCCACGGTCGGACAGCGCGCCGCCGCCGGACTCCTGGCGCCGGAACGCAGCGCCAGTCGCGATGGCCCAGCCGTAAGGGCTGCCCTCCCGGTAGACGAAATGCAGATCGTCGCCCAGGCCGCCACGCGCGACGAGCTTGGCCACGTCGGCGAAATTCGCATAGAACCGCCGGGGAAAAGCAACACCGAGGATGCGACCGGCTTTCACCGCGGCCGCGTTCATGCGCGTTGCGTCAGCCGTGTTCGTCGTCATCGGCTTTTCGCACAGCACATGGCAGCCGTGCTCGAACGCCGTGCAGGCATGGTCGGCGTGCAATCCAGGCGGCGATGCGACGATGGCGAGGTCGTAGGAGCCCCCGCGCAGCGCCGCGTCACTGTCGGGATAGGCCCGGGCTGCCCTGAAACGACGGGCAACCGCACTCGCGCGCGAGGCGTTTGGATCGGCAACACCGAGGACTCGTATCGCGCCCGCGCGCTCGAGGCGACGCAGCGGCGCGACGTAATGCTCCTCGACCACCGCCCCGGCCCCTATCAGCAGCACAGCGATCATCGATTGCCTTTCTAAACCTGGGGAGTGACTTCCCGGCACTGACTTCCCGGCACTGACTTCCCGGTCGTCGTGCCGGCTGAGAGCCTAGTTGCAGCTGCGGCATAGCTCCCAAGCCGCGGTCCACCCGTGATGCATCAAGTCAAGATGCCCGCGAAACACGATCCGTGCATCACGTAGGAAATGCCCGCTAAACCGGGGTGAGCTCGCGAGCTTTGTTCTTGAGCCTGCAGGTCGGCGATCTGGCGTCCGATCGCGACGGGATTCAAGCTGTCGCGGTAGGCAAGCAGCTCTGATTCCTGGGCTGGTGAGAGGACCTTGGCTGCCAGTAGCCGGTCCAGTCGGGTCGTGGGCTCGTCGTAGAGGCGGCGGCGCCGGCCGTCACCGGTGGAGCTGTAGCCGATGGGTTTGACGGTGGGAGTCAGGTAGTTGAACCGGTCGTTGACCAGCTTCCACAGGCGGTTGAGCGCGGCAAGCTCGGCGTCGGTGTGGTAACGGTGATAGAACCCGTACTTGCGCACGAGATGGTTGTTCCGGCGGCCGGGCCGCCGCAGTCAACCGCCGCCGAGCATTGTCCCGCGACCAGCCAGTGACCTCCACCACCTGATCCAGAACCTGACCTTTGTCCACCTTCGGCGCCTTCACATACGCCTTGGCGAACTTCGCGGTGATCTCGGCACGAGACGACATCGACAGCCCACTCTCCATGCCTGGCCAGAATCACCGTTTCGCGGGCATTCTTACGTGATGCACCGAGGGCGTTTCGCGGGCACTTTTCGTGATGCTTGTCGCCACCTTGCGGCCCCGACGGCGCAAAAGGCATAGTTGGCGGTCACAGCCCACAAGCCGCGCCAATGCTGAACGCCCGGGCGCCAGAGGGAAGAAGCCGATGCCTACGACTTCAGCGCTCGACGGTACCGCCAAGCCGGCGGCGTTGACCGGTTCCGTTGCCGCGAACGTTGCGACCGACTGGATTCTCGTCGCACTGCCGGCCGTGTTAGGCCTGCGCGTCTTCAACACCCGGGGGACCATCTTCATCCTGGCCGCCATGGCGCTGTACGTCGTCATTCGCAAACAGCGGGCGGCAGCCTCGTTGGCGGTCGGGCCCCTGTTGCTGTTTGCGGCCTCTTTCTCGGTTGTCATGAGTCGTCCGACGCCGGGCGCCCAGGGGGCGATTTACGGGTTGATCACGGTGGGTCTGGTGGCGGTGATCGCGATCGCCGTCACCATCCAGGACGACGCGAGGGTAGCGATATCGTCGCTGCTCGACGGGCTTGGGCTGTACCTGCTGCTCAACCTGATCGGTCACCTTGCCGGGTTGAAATCGCCGGGCGCGGCCGATCGGGCGGGCGGCGTCAACGAGTCCACCGGTTTCACGAGGGTGATCTTCCCCTTCAGCAACGGACTCGATGAAGTCGCGACCCTTGCCGGCGTCTTCGTCGCGGCGATTCCGGTTCTGCTCGTAGCTGAACGCCACTGGCGCGGGTACCGGGCGGTCTGCCTCATGACGGGGCTCTTCGTGGCGTGGTCGGGCGCGTCCAGAACAGCGCTATCCATCGCCGTCGCGCTGCCGACGATCAGTTTCCTGTTCCCTCGGTTAATCAAGTGGATGGCACCGGTTGCCGCTCTTTTCGCCGCAACGTCAGCCTTGATCATGCCGCCTGTCATGCAATTCTCCGGCACCGTTGTCGATCCGATCATGAAGGTCTTGGCCCCGGGCCGCGATACGGCAAGCGGCGACATCGAATCCCTCAGTAACCGCAGCAATATCTGGTCGAGGTCGTTGGAATTCTGGAGCAACCACGTGCACACCATGTACGACCAGCTCTTCGGGTTCGGCCAGACCGGCCAGGTTCGCTCTGGGGTTTCCTTGACCTACGCCGACATTCTGGCTACGGCCAGTCGGCATCCACGGCTGGGAACAGTGCATAATTCGTTTCTTCAGCAACTGTTCGATGGCGGCGCTCTGGGCTGGCTGATGCTCACCCTGTGCGTGGTGTGGGTTGCTAAGCGGTTCTCCGACCGTCTTCCGGACTGGGGCGCCCCCGGCCGCGCGGTGGTGATTGCCTTCGCCGGTCTGATGTTCGGTTCCACGGTGAGTGTTGCCATCAGCCCGGGCTTTCTGCAGCACGGGTTTCTCACCCTGGTCATGCTGGTCGCCATCAGTTGTCAAATTCCGAAGGCGACACCCGAGGCGTCCTCCGCGCAGCGTTCACCGGCAGCCGACGGGCACCCGGGGAGATAAACACCGCGGGCATCGGCAGGCCTTGGGGCCGGTAGGCTTGCGCCCTGGCTCAGCTAACTAAGACTGCGGGATGGGTTATGCACAGGCAAGGCAGACATGGCTAAACGCGCGTTCATCACCGGTATCACCGGGCAGGACGGGTCGTACCTCGCCGAATTGCTGCTCGCCAAAGGCTACGAGGTTCACGGTCTGATCCGCCGGGCCTCGACCTTCAACACCTCTCGCATCGATCACTTGTACGTCGACCCGCACACACCAGGGGCAAAGCTCTTCCTGCATTACGGCGACTTGAGCGATGGCGCCCGGCTGGTGAAACTGCTCGTGGAAGTGAACCCCGACGAGGTGTACAACCTCGCGGCGCAGTCCCATGTCCGCGTTTCTTTCGACGAGCCCGAACACACCGCAGACACGACGGGCACCGGAACCATCCGGATGCTTGAAGCAGTTCGGCTGTCCGGGATCGAGACCAGGTTCTACCAGGCGTCGTCGTCGGAAATGTTCGGTGCAACGCCGCCCCCGCAGGGCGAGGACACTCCGTTCTATCCACGATCTCCCTACGCGGCGGCCAAGGTGTACAGCTACTGGATAACGAAGAATTATCGGGAGGCCTACGGCATCTTCGCCGTGAACGGGATCCTGTTCAACCACGAATCCCCAAGGCGGGGCGAGACTTTCGTGACCCGCAAGATCACCCGGGCGGTCGCTGCCATCAAAGCGGGCCGGCAGGACTGCGTCTACCTGGGTAATCTTGACGCGGTCAGGGACTGGGGCTACGCGCCGGAGTACGTCGAGGGAATGTGGCGCATGCTGCAAGCCGACGAGCCGAACGACTACGTCCTGGCGACGGGTGTGGGAGTCACCGTGCGGGACTTCGTTCAGATCGCCTTCGACCGTGCCGGCTTGAACTGGGAAGACCACGTGCGGTTCGATCCGCGTTACCTGCGGCCGACCGAGGTGGACGCGCTGATTGGCGATTCCACCCGGGCGCGCGAGGACCTTGGCTGGATCCCGACGGTAGACGGCCGCGAACTGGCCCCATTGATGGTTGACGCCGATATCGAAGCACTGAAGAACGCCGGCCGGCCCTGGATCGATACCGTGAGATTGGCGTCGTGGCAGCAACCGACGGCGCCTTTGACATGACGAGTGAGCAGTCGCTCGCCCCTGCCAGGCTCGACCGGGAGGCTCGTCGGACTTCAAGCCCGAATAGAAAGGACGGGGC
The DNA here is from genome assembly GCA_903877095.1 of uncultured Actinomycetes bacterium. Classification (GTDB taxonomy): domain Bacteria; phylum Actinomycetota; class Actinomycetes; order Mycobacteriales; family Mycobacteriaceae; genus Mycobacterium. The sequence goes on from CAIRCP010000233.1 coordinate 17,084, forward strand.
GTAGTGCCACAGCAATGCAGTCATATTCCGCAGCTGACGAGCGCAACGACGTCCCGGAATCAAAGCCAATGACCCGATTTGTCATCGTCACACCCGTCGTGAACGGGGCCGAGTACATCGAGGCCAATCTGGCGTCGATTGCGGCGCAGACCGATCCGGACTGGGTCCACTACATCGTCGACGGTGGCTCAACCGACGGGACGTTGGACATCCTCAAGTGCGCCGTCGAGGCCGACCCGCGCCGTCGCCTGGTGACGGGGAAGGACCGGGGCCTTTACGACGCGGTGTTCAAAGGGTTCGACTCCGCTGCTGTAGACGGAACCGCCACTGCCCCGACGATTTGTATGTGGCTCGGCGCCGACGACCTGCTCATGCCGTGGGCATTCGCGACCCTGCGCCAGGAGTTCGATGAATCGGGCGCCGACTGGATGACCGCCCTCCCGACCATCTGGGATTTCGCCGGTCGCCAGGTCGTCGTCCAGCCATCTAATTGGTACCCGCGCAAGTGGATTCGTGCGGGACTCTTCAACAACCGGGCCCTCGGCGCGATCCAAGCGGAATGTACGTTCTTCACGTACAACCTGCTGACCAAGCTTCCGCCGGAGACGACGGAGAGAATCCGCAAGAGCCGCTACGCCGGAGATTTCCTGCTCTGGCGCGAATTCTCCTCCCACGCCGCGCTGGTTCCGATCACCGCGACCGTCTCCGGCTTCCGCCTGCACGGCGCCAACCTGTCGGCGGTCGCAGCAGATTCGTATCTCGATGAAATCCGCATGTTCGGTGGTCGAGTGCCCCCGATCTGGGTTGGGCGTTTGTCACGCCTGATCTACCGCCCATTGGCGACTGTCGCCACGGCGTCGACCTTTCGGAGAACCTGGATACGCTTCGTGGAGGACGACTTCCGGTCGCCGAGCGTCATTCCCACGGCGGAACAGGGCCGGTCGTGAGGTTCGGAGACACCTGATGCGCATCCTCTGGTTATCGCCCTGGCTGCGGCCGATTGCCCGGATCTGCACCGATGCCCTGCGTGACCGTGGTGCTGAGGTGATGTTGGTGACCTCGGATCTCAACCCCGAATCAGATCAGGCACGCGACTACGAGACGATCCTCGTGGGCCGTCCGGTACCGACCAGGGACTGGATCAACATCCCGAGGGCCTACCAGAAGGCACTGCGTTTCAAGCCCGACGTCGTGGTGACTGAAATGCTTCGTGATCCTCGTTGGCGGATCTTCGGGTCGCTGGCCCCGCGCATCTGTTTCCGCCACGATGCGCGCCCCCATGACGAAACCCATCGTCGCCAATGGTGGATTCGCTCCTTCGACCCCTGGGATGCGCGGGCGGACGCGACCGTGGTGTTCAGCGAGAACGTGGCTCAGTGCATGCGCGATATGGGCCAGACGGGCTCGCCGATCTATGTGGCGCCCCTGGTCACCGATCTGCGCCCCGAAATGGTGCCGCCGTTTGTGCCCGGCAGTCAGCGGGGGAATTTCATCCTCATCGGCCGCCAGAGGCCCTACAAGAACCACGCCGTGGTTTTCGAAGCATGGTCCAAGCACGCGCAGGGTCCCGCGTGGCGCGGTGATGAACTTGTGCTGTTGGGGGAGGGCGCAATCCCCCAGCCGCTGCCGGTGTACGCCCGCTGGAACCGCCACGACTTCAGGTACGAGGACGTCGTCGGGGAACTGGCCCGCGCCAAAGGCTCGGTGATCCACTCCCGCAACGCTTCGCAGAGTGGTGCACAGGTGATGTCGATGCAATTGGGTATTGCGCCCATGGTGTCGACAGCGGGCGCACTTCCCGAGTACCAGCCTCCCGGGCTTCCGGTGACCGGTATCGACGATGTCGCAGGTCTCGCACGGGTCTTCGACGCCTTGTCCGACCCCGCCGAGGCCGAGCGACAGGGCGCACTTTCGTTGGAGCACTACCGGACCCACTTTGCGCCGGGGGTGGCTGCGGATAGGCTTCTGGAAATCTTCAGCCAGGTCTCTGCCAACAGGTAAAGACCGGGTAAACGCCCGATAAGCCACCGGGCACTGCCGGATCAGGAGCCCAGCTCTGCACATCCTCTTCGTCTGCACAGGCAACATCTGTCGCTCCGCCATGGCGGAGCGGCTGGCACCCGTGGTATCCACCCAGCTCGGCATTCCGGACGTCACCACATCGAGCGCCGGCACCAAAGCCGTGATCGGCAGTGTCATGCACCCGGAGGCGGCGCGGATCGTCGAGTTGAACGGCGGCGACTCGCGAGACTTCTCGGCCCGGCAGATCAACGCGAAGATCGCCTCGGCCGCGGACCTGGTACTCACCATGACGCGGGAACACCGCCACGCCGTCCTCGAGCTAGCTCCACGACAGCTCCGCCGAACGTTCACCTTGAAGGAAGCGGCCGAAATCGCAAGCCGCTGCGGCGCACAACACCTGGATGACCTCGCCAGGCTGCGGGCCCAGATCCCTGCGAGTGAGGCCTTCGACATCGCAGATCCCATCGGGCAAAGCTCCGAGTTTTTCACAGTCGTCGGCGAACAGATCGTCAGACTGCTGCCACATGTCTTGAATCTTTGCCAAACGCCTGAGAGACATCCGATTTCGGCGCCGGAAGGCCCTACTGCGGCGGGTTTCCCCCACAAATCTGGTTAGCGCACCAGGTTTGCCCAGTCGTGAAATAGTCGACCTGTTGCACTTGAGGGTAACATTAGAATAATCTAAGTTCCGGGGGGGCTTGGGAAGTGTGACATGCGTCGGGGCGGGCCGTGGAATTCCCTACTGCGGGAGAAGGCTGAATGACAGCGATCAATGACCAGCAACAGGATTCACGGGCTGGTGTCGGTGTCGGTGTCGATTTCGGGGAAGCCCTTCCATGGCAGCATCGCTACTCCCGCACTCTCGTGGCCGTGGATTTCGTCGGCATTGCTCTCGCCATCGGTTTGGCGCTGCGGGTCCGGTTCGGGACGTCTCCGTGGACGCCGTACGTCGAACTTTCCTTCGTCATCGGGTTCATGTGGATGGCCGCTCTGTGGATCAACCACTCCCGGTCACCTCGCGTCATCGGGTCGGGCGCCGAGGAATACCGACGTGTGTGGGTCGGGACCATTTCGGTTTTTGGAGTCATTGCCATTCTGTCGATGCTCCTCAAGCTGGAAGTCGCCCGGGGCTACCTGATGGTCGCCCTCCCGGTGGGAGCTTTGCTGCTGCTCGTGGGGCGGTGGATTGCCCGTCAGTTCGTCATCCGGGCGCGCGAGAAGCACGGCCATTGCATCACGCGACTTCTGGTCGTAGGCAGCGCGATGGCAGTTCGCGACCTCGCTACCGCCCTGGCCCGGGAGCCCTGGTCGGGCTACGAAGTCGTTGGCGCCTGCGTTACCGGACACTCCCCGGCGGGGCAGGACATGGACATTCCTGGAGTGGGCATCATTCCGACCTTCGGCGACGAGTCACACGTTGTGGGCGCGGTGACCGCCACCAACAGCCACGCTGTCGCCGTCACGGCGACCGACCAACTCAATGGTCGCGGGATGCGCGATCTGTCTTGGGACTTGGAGAAACTCAACATCGACCTCCTGGTGGCACCGGGTGTTGTTGACGTCGCGGGCCCGCGGCTGCACATGCGCCCGGTGGCCGGGCTGCCGTTGATCCACGTCGAAAAGCCGCAATATCACGGTGCCCAGAAATTCCAGAAACGGCTTTTCGACATCGTCTTCTCCAGCGCGGTGCTGCTCTGCGGCCTGCCGCTGCTACTTGCCATTGCAATCGCGATCCGACTCACCAGCAAGGGCCGTGTCTTCTATCGGCAGGAACGCATCGGTCTGGACGGCCAGGCTTTCGAGATGATCAAGTTCAGGACAATGGTCGACGGCGCCGACAAGATGGTCACCCAATTGTCCGGCCTGAACGAGAGCGACGGGGGCGTGCTGTTCAAGATCCGGGAGGATCCGCGCGTCACCCCGGTCGGCCGGCTGCTACGCAAGTACAGCCTCGATGAGATCCCCCAGTTCATCAATGTTCTCAAGCGGGATATGAGCGTGGTCGGCCCCCGGCCCCCGCTGGGAACCGAAGTGGTGACCTACGACGACTACGCCCGCCGCCGGCTTCTCGTCCGCCCGGGTATCACCGGCTTGTGGCAAGTCAGTGGCAGATCCGACCTTTCCTGGGAGGACTCGGTCCGCCTCGACCTTTTCTATGTCGAGAACTGGTCGATGATGGCGGACCTGTTGATCGCAGTGAAGACGGTCAAGGCAATTCTGAGCCACTCCGGCGCTTACTGAGCCGGGGCCGGCAGGCGGATTCTTGTCTGGCATACATCGTCTCGATCCGACGAGGCGCGTAACCCGATCCCGCCCAGGGCGTTTCACCCGATCCCGCACGCTTCGCCTCACTCTTACCGTTATCGCCACAGCGGCACTCGCGTTCAGCGCAGTCGGACTCCTGGCGCGGGCCCAGGCGGTGACCACCATTCCGCGCCTGGTAATCGCGGTCGGATCGACGTTCATTCCCCTGGTGGCCGTAGCGGGCCTCACCTTCGCGCTGATGGCCCGCAGAAAAGCGCTCTGGGTGGTCGGAGTCTTCCTGGTCATGGCCACGATAGCGATCCAAGTCAAGTGGTACTACTTCGGTAAACCCACGCGCGCCGCCGACAGCATCGAGTTGCGCATTCTGTCCTCGAATCTGCGGAAGGGCCGGGCCGATGCCAAGGAATTCGTCGGGCTGGCGAAGTCGGACGCGGACGTCATCACCGTCGCCGAGCTGACACCCGAAGCCGTCCAGAGATTCACCGATGCGGGGATCTCGGAAGCCTTCCCCTACTCGCTGCTCAATCCGACTCCCCTGGGCCCGCAGTCGTCCGGCGGCGTCGGAATCTGGAGCCGCTATCCGCTTGCCCCTGTGTCGGCGCCGCGCCACCGCAACGTCACCATGCCAGCCGCCTGGATCAAGGTGCCTCAGCTCGAATTCGAACCGTTGGTGGCAAGCGTCCACATCATGTCGCCGGTGGCCGGGGTTGCGTCCCAACGCCGGTGTAAATGACTGGGGCGCGGGTTCCTGGTTGGTGATGTTAGGCGACGGCTCCGACAGATGCCGGCGTTTCGGTGTTGGGTCCGGTCGTGGGCTGGCGGATTGGGGTCGGCGGGTCTAAAA
>CAIRCP010000234.1 GCA_903877095.1 uncultured Actinomycetes bacterium
GTCATCTGCGGACGGATCCTTCTCCATCGCCGCGACCCCAACGGTCACGGATGAAAGCGATCCTCCGGGCCGCTACCAGATCCCCGCACCCCTGCTACCAGATCGATACACAGGCGCTACCAGAAGCGCCGACTAAACAACCTACGGGCTGTCTGCGGCGCCTGGTACGTCTCGATGAGCTGCAGACCCGCGCCCGCGCGGTCAACACCGCCCTGCTCGATACTGAACGTGTCGGTCAGGGCTGCGTCCTGGCGAGTCCGGCCTTTGAGCGGATCGCCCAGCCCACCCTCGATGAGGATGGCAGGAAGGCCCCGGCCTTGCGGCGCGCCTTGATGACCGGCGCGCCTTGATGACCGGATTGCTCGGCGGTGCGAACTACGCCATGAACCAGGCCAGCTACGACCTGGCACGGCTTCGGGTCAACGGGCTCATCACCCGAATCCCGGGCCGGAATCGCTACCGGCTGACCGACGACGGGCTGCGGTTCGCGATCTTCTACACCAAGGTTCCACAACCGGGTGTTGCGCCCACTGCTCGCCGCCGACCAGCCGCCAGCTCCACCACTGATACGAAAAGCGTTGCACACCATCGACATTCACATCACAGAAACCATCGAACAGGCCCGCCTACTGCCAAAGGCAGCCTGAAAACTGAAGACAACCCTCAAAGTCATAGCGACCAAGGTGCTCTAGGTACCGCGGCTTTCTTCGGCCCCGCGCTGCAACACGTCGACCAATTCGCGATGCTTGGTGCGGATTTCCGCTGGATCGTCATTGTCGAGTGCAACGTGTAGCGCCACCACCGCGTCGGTCAGTAGTGCTTGGAATGCCCCTAGCGAGGGTGCGTGGTCGAGTAGGAGCTGCTCGGCGTGGTAGAGGGCCAGTTGCGCCTCGTTGCGGGCGCCGGTCTGCTCGCGCAGCGTCCGGTCCTCCTCCTCGTGCGCTTCGGCGTCGCGGACCATGGACTCGATTTCATCTTGACTCAGCGTCGTCGGGCCCGTGACGGTGATCTGCCGCACGGTTCCGCTGAATTCATCCTTCGCCGACACCGAGACAATCCCGTTGGCGTCGATGGAGAACGTCACGGCGACATGCGCCTGCCCGCGAGCCATCGGCGGAATGCCTTCCAACTCAAGAGTTCCCAACAACATGTTGTCTTCCGCCATCTCCCGCTCCCCCTGCAGGATCTGGATCTCGACGGATGTCTGGTTGTCCTCGGCGGTGGTGAAGGTCTGGGTGGCCCTCGCTGGAATGGTGGTGTTGCGGTCGATCAGCCGCGTCATCGCCCCACCCCATGTCTGGATGCCCAGACTCAACGGTGTGACGTCCACCAGCAGAACACCGCTGCGCTGTCCGAGCAGCACGCCGGCCTGGGTGGCCGCGCCCAGGGCCACAACGCGCTCGGGATCGATGCCACTACACGGCCGGCGCCCACAGAACGCCTCGACCATTGCCTGCACAGCTGGCATGCGGGTGGAGCCCCCGACGAGGACGACCTGGTCGATTCCGGCCGGGGTCAGCCGCGCATCGGCCATGGCCCGCTCAAGCGGCACCCGGCAAGCGTCGAGCAGGTCGGCAGTCATTGCCTCAAAGTCGTTGCGCGTTAACGCGAATCGTCCTGCGACGCCCGGTATCGCCACAATGGTGTCGTCCTGGGTCGACAATTCCATCTTGGCGTTCTTGGCCGCGGCGAGCACCACTGCGGCTGGAATTGAGTTGGCAGTTGATGCGTCCGAGGCACCCTCGATCCGCGCCAGCAGCCAGGCCACGATGCGCGCATCCCAATCGTCACCGCCGAGCGCGACATCCCCGCAGGTCGAAAGAACTTCGAAGACGCCGTCGGCAACATGAAGGACGGATACGTCGAGCGTTCCGCCACCGAGATCGAAAACAAGCACCGTTTCGCGGCCGTTGTGCCCGAGTCCGTAGGCGAGGGCCGCCGCTGTGGGTTCGTTGACGATGCGCAGAACGTCGAGCCCGGCAATCTGTCCGGCTTCGTAGGTCGCCTGGCGACGTTTGTCATCGAAGTAGGCCGGCACGGTAATCACCGCAGACGACACCGCGGTCCCGAGGAAGTCCTCGACGTCACGCTTGAGCTTCTGCAGGATGCGGGCCGAAATCTCCTGCGGCCCATAGTCGCGTTCTCCGACGCTGAGGTGCCAGTCGGTGCCCATGTTCCTTTTGACCGACCAGACGACCCGTTCGGGATCGGTCCGGGCCAACGCGACGGCGAGTTCTCCAACGACGACTCCGCCCGCCGGCGGAAACCCCACCACGGAGGGTGTCAGAAAAGAACCCTCGCTGTTACGAACCACCATCGGCTCGCCGTTTCTGATCACCGCCGCCAGAGAGTTGGTCGTCCCCAAATCGATGCCGACGGCCGGTGCGGGACTCCCGCCAACCGGCGCCGCGGGATTCCCCTCGTTCACGTTAACCACTAACCCTCACTCTGATCCGACACGCGTAGCGAGCCGGCGAAACTATACGGCGGCCACGGACCGGTGAAACGCACTCGGTACCCCTGATCGGTTACCGTGTCGAGAAAGGCCCCGACCTCGCGTACGTCCTGCCGCCCGACCAACAGCGACACGCTGAGCAGTTCCCTGCCGGCTTCAACACCCTCAGTCTGCGCGAGCGCACTGGGTGCGTTGACTCGGATGGAGTGGGACAGTGCTCCGAGGCCGGCAACGATCCGGTTGGCCTCGGCATCCAAGCGAACCTGGCGGTCCGCCGCATCCCGACGTTTAGCCAGCTGGCTTTGGAAATACTCGCGGCCCCGAGCCACCGGAGCACGGTCAACCGACGCCGCGGGCGGGTCGTAGTAGACCCGGACGCCTAGTTCGACGTTGCCGTCCAACTCCGCCAGCTGGCCCGAAAGCACGTCGCGATTGTCACCGATCCAACCGGCGAGCACCGACTCAGCGTTCCGCTCACCGTCCGGCAGCACGATGGAGTCGAAAGCCATGGGAAGGACATTCCCGGTGAGTTCCCAGACCTGGGTCACCACTGCATTGTGCGCGAGAATCCACGTCCGGACATCGTCGGGTGAACCCTGATATGGCTCCGCCGGACAGTTGTGGACAACAACGACGAGCCCGGAACACGGGACAACGCGAACGCTGCCACCGTCCAATGCCGGGGCGGTCAGCACGAGCGGACCTGCATCGGCCTTCTGGGCTGCAATGCAATACAGATAAAGACCGGTGCGCTCAGACACTGCCGAGCACCCTTGCGGAGCCTGAACCGACCCGCTGCAGGCGGATGACCATCGCCGCTGTCACGCCCACATCGACGCTCAGCAGCCCGACGACCTCCACGGGAAGTGCCACCAGTCGTTCTCCTCCGGTCGGGGTTGTCAACACCAGACTCCGACGGTCCGTCGCAACCTTGACCGCGGGTGGGTCGTCGCGGGACGCCGTGGGCAGTTGGGCGACAATAACGACCTCATCTGTTTCGAGGTAAATCTCGACGGGCACATCGGCCGCGAACCGTTGCTGGGGCACGGCGGCGGCCAGTTCTCGCCGCCACGGCTCGATGTCAGCGGTGATCAACCAGCACTCAAGCTTGGTCATGGTCGGCGATGAGAGAAATTTGACCTTCAGCACCGGCTTACGCGCGACGAGAAACTTCCTTCGTGCCACCTCGACGCCGAGGATCCGCCCAAGGCGGATGATCACCACTGGCTTCTTGTTCGGCCTGCCGAATTCCAGGGTCCGGTCGGTCAATTCCCACCAGCCCAATTGCCACCCGCTACGCATGCTCGTCGCGCAGGCGCCTTGAGCTCTCAACAGGGGCTGTTTCACCCTATTTTCACCGACCGGCCCAGCAAAGCGCTCGCCGCCGCATCCGAGCCTGTGCCGCTGAGAGTGGTCACGAGATCGTTGACCAAGGAATCCAGTTGATCCCGGATATCCTGGGTCACTTCCTCCACGCCGAGTTCGATCTTGATTTCAGCGATAGCCTCTTCGATAGCGGCCATCGCATCGCCGAGTCTCTCGATCTCGTCGTCGTTGAGACTGCCACCCTCCACCCGCTTCAGGGCGGCGTCGGCCAACACCTCTTGGATGATTTCGACAAGCGCCATGACGAGCCCCAGAAGACCGCTTTTGAGATCATCCTCGCGAATCTCGACCATCAGGATTCCCTCCGCCCGACGCGCTTAGCAGGGCGACCCCTTCGCCGCCTGCGAGTGGGCGAGGGCGCAGGTTGGGTTGCCTCGGCCCGGCTGGCCTCCTGCCGTTGCTCGATGTTATCGAGCCGAGCAAGAATTCGTGCCTCTTGCAGCTCGTATTGTTCATCGTTGATCTCCCCTGCCGCGGCGCGCCGTTGCAGGGCCATCAACTCCCCGCGCAGCCGCACCGGGTCGTTCAGCTCGCGGTCAGCTTCCTCCTGAACCTTTTCGAACACCCACAACAGCCCGCGCGGCCCGAAGGTGACCGGGCTGAGAAGCGTTCCGAACATGCTCATTCCCGCGACTCCTGACCGAAGGTCACGAAGCTGTAAGGAGGGAGGGGTCCGATGATCTGGATGAGGTACTTGTCCTCGCTCGTTTTGTCGAAGGCTTCGAGCGCCGCTCTGAATTCATCAACGGCGTTGCGATGCAACAGGAATGAGGCATTCAGGACCATCAGCTCATCGATGACCTTCCCCTCGGACACATCAACCGTGGCGGGAGATTCGGTCATTGCCTGCAGGGCGCCATTGCCTTCGGCGGTCCGCGCGGCCTGAATGCTGGCCTCGACCCGCTTGCCAATATCAAGCCGGGTGCGCTGCGGGGTCCTGGGAGTCAGTCGCTCACGCGCACGCTGCAACACGGGGTCGGCGGCGACCACTTGGGAGACAACCGACTGAAGGTTCCGCCACGAAATCTTCACGCCATATTCAGCACATCCGGTGGTCCGGTCCAGATCGGCCATCAGTCGATCGTGATAGGGCGAAAGCAGTTCTTCCACAATGGAATTCAATGCACGAACGGTACCGAAGCGCGCCGGCAGGACGTCTTGCGCCTCGACCGCAGCCTCGACCACCGCTTCGTGCCTAAGCATGAAGACTCTGGAGACCTGATACCGCTCGTTTCGGGCCTCGCTCACAATCGCCGTGAGCCCCTCATGGGTCACTCCGAAGATTCCGGGCTCTCCGTCGATCGTCGGCAGAGCTAGAACGGCGTCGGCGATATCACCGCGCACGATCCCGTAGAGGTACACCCGGCGGTTCGAGTTCTCAACGTCCATGTCAGGCCCTGTCTGCACTTCGCTCAACTGAGAAATACAGGATCGGCCCCGGACTCGTGTCGCCGCTACGCATCTGGTACGCCATCACGAGGTCGGCACGTGCGCGAACGAGTTGTTCGAATCGATCCGCTGCCGTGTCGTCACCGGGGTTGGCATCCGGATGCAATACGACTGCCAATTCACGGAATTTCTGATCAACGGCCGGCTCGTCGTAGTCCTCAGACAGACCGAGCAGCTCGCGCGCGGCGTCTAGCCGATCCCGGCTCAGCTCCCGAACGTGAAGTGTCGCGAAGCTGTACAAAGGCAGCGGACCAACCCTGCGGAAGTTGTACTTGCCCAATAGATCGCTGTCGACCGCTTCCAAGGCTGCATCGAAGGCTTGGACGCTGGCCTCTGGAACCAGGAATGCGGTATTGCACACCAAGGTGTCATTGACCATTGCGTTGTTCTGGTGGTCGCGGACGTGGGGCCGCAGTGCCTCGATCAGAATTCGCCTTATCGCGGAACGCCTTTCGTCGAGCTTCGCGGCAACCAGTTTGCCCACTCCTACAATCAGGCCGGATTGTTCGTCGGGCAGCGCGCCCGCCACCGCCTCCTTTGCCGACACCACGTCAGGGTCGCCAGCCACTTGCTGGAGCTCATGTTCCAGGTTCCAGGTGACGGCCACGTCGATCTCAATATGGCCTGTGAATCGCTTCCACGTCTCATGAATAAGGTCGGAACCCCCGCGCAGCAGTCGGACCACTGACTCGGCGTCGGGGACCACGGTGCCTAACCGGACGGGCAACACGAAGTCACGCCGCGCGGCCCACTCGATCACCTGCTGGTGAATCATCAGATACCGGATGATCTCGACCTGCGGTACCTCGGACATCGCGGGTCCTCGATAGTCGCAGCACAGTGCGACCATGTCATCGACCTTCTGTGGACGAACTTCTCCGTACTCCGAGCGCATCGCCTCGCCGTAGTCCGACCGCATCGCCGACGCGACGGGACGGTCGCCGAACCGTTCGGAAACGGCGACGGCGAAGAGGTACGTCCCCGCTTCAGACATTCCGCGGCTTCTTCGACATCTCCTCCAAGGCCACGTCGAAGTGTCGGCGTTCGACTTTGAAAGAATCGATGGAAGGCGAATCAGGAGCGGTGATGAAGCCCCGGATGGCAGCCATGGTCGCCTCCCGGCACAACTCGGCGAGATCCGCGCCGACGCAGCCGGCCGTCTCGAGCGCCAGCGCATCCAGATCGACATCCGGACCAAGTACGGCGTCCTGAGTATGCACTCCCAGGATCGCAAGCCGGTCCACTTCATTCGGTGCACCGAGTTCGACGATCACATCGAAACGCCCGGCACGGGTTAGTGCCGGATCGATCACATCGAGGCGGTTGGTTGCGGCCAACACCGTCACACCTCGCAACTCCTCAATGCCGTCGAGTTCGGTCAAGATCTGTCCCAGCATCCGCTCGGTGACCCGCTCCCCGCTGGACGTTCCACGACGCGGTGCGATGACATCGATCTCATCGAGGAATACGACACACGGTGCTGCCTGCCGGGCCTTCTTGAAGATCTCCCGGACGCCCTTCTCCGATTCGCCGACCCACTTCGACATCAGCTCGGGGCCCTTGACCGAGATGAAGTTCGCGCTGGATTCGCGTGCCACCGCCTTCGCCATCAAGGTCTTGCCACACCCCGGGGGCCCGACGAGCATTATGCCCTTCGGGGGCCGGGCGCCGGCGTAGTCGAACAACTCCTCGTGCACCTGAGGCCATTCAATGGCTTCCCGGAGGTGCTGCTTGACCTCCTCCAAGCCGCCGATGTCACTCCAGCGGGTATCGGGCATTTCGACGAAGAACTCCCGAATCATCGAGGGTTCGACCTCGCGCAGCGCAGTCGCGAAATCAGCCGTTCCGACAGTCAGTTCAAGCAACTTCTCGTAGGGAATCTCGGCACTCGACAGATCGATGCTCGGGATCAGCCGGCGCAGCGCAGCCATGGCCGCTTCACGTCCCAGGGCCTCAAGGTCCGCGCCAACAAAACCGTGCGTTGCCGATGCAAGCTGGTCGATGTCGACACCCGGGTCAAGCGGCATACCACGGGTGTGGATCTCAAGAATGTGGCGACGGCCGTGCTTGTCGGGAATCGGTATCTCGATCTCACGGTCCAACCGGCCGGGTCGGCGGAGCGCCGGGTCAAGACTGTCGGGGATATTGGTGGCGCCCATCACGATGACCTGGCCGCGACCCGTGACGCCGTCCATCAACGAAAGCATCTGGGCGACAACGCGCTTCTCGACTTCACCCTGCACTTCGGTGCGCTTGGGCGCGATCGCGTCGATTTCGTCGAGGAAGATGATGCTCGGGGCATTCTTCTGAGCTTCTTCGAAGATTCGGCGCAGATTCGCTTCGCTCTCACCATAGTGCTTGGCCATGATCTCCGGGCCATTCACATGGATGAAGTGCGCAGATGTCTCCTTTGCCACCGCGCGAGCAATCAGGGTCTTGCCGCACCCCGGCGGTCCGTACAGAAGAACGCCCTTCGGGGGGTCGATGCCGAGGTGTTCGAACACCTCGGGGAATCGCATTGGGAGCTCAATCATTTCGCGTAGCCGGCTCAACGTCTTACCAAGACCGCCGACGTCCTCGTAGGAGACCGCGGCACGGTTCGCGGCTGGCTGCTCACCCCCAGCACGGCCTTCAATCTTGAGCCGGGTTCCTTCCTGCATGAGGACGAACCCTGCCGGTGTGGTGTCGGTGATCTTGAAATCCTGCGGACGAGATCCAAACAGGTTGACCCGAAGTCGATCTCCCGCCTGAACCACGAGACCGTCCACCAACCGGCCGATGTAGGCGGCGTCCCACGCCTGCTTCGATGACCTAGATGGCCCGATGGGGACAAGATTGACAACTCGGGCGATTTCGACCGTGCCCGCTTCAACAGTCACCCGATCGTCGAGTCCGACGCCGGCGTTCTCCCGAGCGATGCCGTCCATCTGGATTAACTCGTTGCCGCGGTCTTCCGGAAACACGGGTACGACCTTGAGCGGGATCCTCCGCGCACCGGATACCGCGATGACATCGCCGATCTTGACGCCGAGCAGCTTCATGTCCGACGGATCCAGCCGGGCGATGCCACGGCCAGCATCCTTTGACCGCGCTTCGCCAACCCGAAGGCTCACCGACTTCGCACCGTCGGCCGTCGGGTCCACTTCACTCATGTCATCCACCTGACTTGCCTTTTCGATAAGGCATCGACGAATTTCCGGCGCACCGCAGCTAGTCAGCTATCTAGCGATGGCCGACTGATTCCTCCTAAATGTTGGGGTTTCGCTCGCATCGACGGCAATAGACCGAAGGAGCGAGTTCGGAGCGAGTGTGGAACTACTGGGCGAGACGAAGTGCTGCACCGAGCCGCCGACCTCGCCTTTTTCGCCTCGCAAAAGATCTCACACTCGAAACAGTCTTTTCCACTGGGGACTGTTCGATGCTGCAAAAAGACGATCGCTGTGATACTCTAAGTAGCGAGAACTTACGTCAGAAGCAAGGTCGCCGCAGCGCTGCAAGCCCGGCAGACCACCGACGGGGAACTACCAAGCCGGGCAGACCGCCGACGGGGGAGCTGTGTGTAAAAGCTGAGGAGGCGGTCTTGAGTCCGGATTTCGCTGCCGGAGCATGCGATGCGATCTCGTTATCGGGTGCCGTGCCGCCGAACCGTCTCACGAGTGATGAGATCACGCTCATCCTCGATGTCTTCACTCCGGCGTACGAACGGATGATGCATCTGGCGACCGCGGCTAAGGTGTCGCGGATTCCCCATCTGCGTGAAGTACCGGCGGAAAGTCCACAGGTGAGGCGCGAAGTCCTCATCGTCGATGACTCAAAATTCGCCCGCGAGTGCCTCCAATCAAGCCTCTATGAACACCACATCAATTCGAAGTTCGCTTGGAACGTCGAGTCGCTCGTGGCGCAGCTGAACCGCACCTCGGTTGGCCTGATCCTGCTCAACGCGAACAGCATAGACAGCGATACCTTGCTGCAATTGGCCATCGGCCAGGATCAGCTAGTGCGCGTGATCGCGTTCGGGTTCGCCGATGAGCAGCCCGCGAAAATTGCGTCGTACGTCGATGCGGGCGTGGCCGGAATCCACCTTAATTCAGAGTCTCTAAACCACTTGCTGTGGATAATAGATGAGCACGCCAAAAGCGATACAGTGGTGTGCTCACCAACAGTCTCCGCGATTCTCATGAAAAATGCCTTTACATTCAGGCGCAAAACTCAACCAGCGAAGCAAATTACATTACTTTCTCCCCGCGAGAAGCAAATACTTGAATTGCTGGAGGGTGGTCTGTCGAACCAACAGATCGCTTCCAAACTCAGCGTGACGGTGCACACCGTTAAGAACCATGTACACAAAGTCCTGACCAAACTGGAGGTAAGCACGCGGGCCGAAGCCGTCGCTTACTCCCGCGCCAAGATGTTTAACGTGCTGTAGGGAACAGCTACGTTCGGGAACGTCCTCAGCTCGGGAACGTCCTCAGCGACCGTTGCCGATCACGCTCCGGCAGAGAAAAAGTCAGCTGCGACGTCGGCCGCACGCTGCAGCTGGCTGGTGTCAGAACTCGTCGGTATCAGGTGCATCTGACTGGTGCCGATCGCGGCAAACCCTCGCAGGACCTCAGCCAGTTGCTCCTCGGTGCCGCAGAAGCCGGTGTGTGCAGCCATGGCGTCCACTACCCCGGCCGGAATCCAGTTCATGTAATGGCGAAGGTGGCGATGGATCTGGGCCCTGGCTGAATCGGAATCGCCGATGGCGAACCAAAACGAGGGCAGTGTCAAGCGGTGGAAGCAACGGAGTCGGTGAGGAGTTTGGTGAAGACTTCTCGGGGGGTGCGGAATCCGAGGATCGCTCGGGGTCGGTAGTTGAGTTCGTCGGCGATGGCGTCGAGGTAGGGCTGGTGGTCGGTGATGTCGATGCCTTTGGGCAGGTACTCGCGGATCAGGCCGTTGGTGTTCTCGTTGGTGGGTCGTTCCCACGGTGAATGCGGGTGGGCGAAGTACA
>CAIRCP010000235.1 GCA_903877095.1 uncultured Actinomycetes bacterium
GCATTGCAACCGTCAATCAACCGATTGACCAAGACGAAGTAGCGCAAGCCCCCCACGCGCTCACCATGCGTGAGGCACCAGCCACTACTTCGCGCTCACTTTTAGGTGAGGCACCTCGGCTTGGCCGGGTGTCGTAGCGTTAACGGGTGGCCCGAAAGGTGCTGTTCCTCTACAACGACCCCACCGCGCCGGAGGGTCTGCTCGGCGAGGTGTTCGCCGAATCCGGTTTCGACATCAGCACTTTCGACGTCGTCCCGGCGGATCGCCCCGACGACCCCGTGCTCGATGTGGCTTTTCCCGATCCGCTGGACTACGACGTGATCGTGCCCCTGGGCGCCCGCTGGGCGGTCTACGACGAGCGCGTGCCCTGGATCGCCGACGAATCGGCGATGGTCCGCCGCGCCCTGGACGCCGGGGTGGGCGTACTGGGCGTGTGCTTCGGGGGCCAGTTGCTGGCCAGCGCCCTGGGCGGGACGGTCGCACGCTCACCGGAGCCGGAAATCGGCTGGCGTGAGGTGCACAGCGACAACCCCGCCCTGGTCCCGCCCGGCCCGTGGTTCCAGTGGCACTTCGACCGGCTCACCACTCCGCCGGGTGCGGTCGATGTGGCCCGAAATGCCAGTGCGACACAGGCTTTCAGGCAGGGACGGGCACTGGGACTGCAGTTCCACCCGGAGGTCGACGCTGCCCTGGTGGACTACTGGATCGCCGAGGACGCCGGCGCCGACCTCGCCCGGCTGGGCCTGACCGCCGACGACGTGCGGGCCCGCACCGCCGAGATCGCCGACGACGCGGCCCGGCGGCTACGGCTGCTGATCGCCGGATTTTTGGGCCTGCTCACCGACGAGACGCTCGACCAGCCGCACCGCCACGGGTAGCGCCGCGGCCACCGCGGGGCTCAGCCCGACGCCGTGGCCGGCGTCGGAGATGTCGACGGTCACCACGACGAGCGCGTCGGGAGCCCGGCCCAGGGCGCGGCCCAGTTCGTAGGTCTGCGGCAGGCTCAGATCGTGGGAGCTGACCGGCCTGTCACCGACGTACCCGTCGAGGGTTCCGGTCCGGATCGTGCCCGGCTGTCCCCCGACGGCGGCGTCCACCACAATCGCCACCTCGCTGCCGTCCCAGGCGTCCAGGATGGCGGTCGGTTCGGCCGGACAGGTCACCACCGCCACCCCCGGTGGCACAGCGAGGGCGGCGGCGACGGACGGACCGATACCGTCGTCGCGGCGATAGGGATTCCCGACCCCGATCACCACGACCCGGCGACTCACCGCCGGTTCACCGTCACGGTGAGAAAGTGGGTGGCGCAGGAGATGCAGGGATCGTAGTTGCGGATGGCGCGCTCGCACATCGCCGTCAGCGCCGCATCGTCCAGACCGCCCTGCTCGGTCAGCAGTCGCACCAGGTCGGCTTCGATGGCGGCCTGGTTCTGGGCAGTGGGCGGGACGATGTCGGCGGCCGCGACCAGACCGTCGTCGTCGATCTCGTAGCGGTGGTAGAGCAGTCCGCGCGGGGCCTCGCTGACCCCGTGACCGACCCCCGGCCGGGCCGGCACCGGAACGAACGGCCGCGCCGGGCGCTGGTAATCCTCGATGATCCGCAGCGCTTCGTCGACCGCATAGACCACCTCGACGGCGCGAACCACGATGCTGCGGAACGGGTTCCGGCACTCCCGGCCGAGGCCGGCAGCCGTGGCCGCGTCCCGGGCGACCGGGGAGAGCTTGTCGTAGTTCAGCGCGTAGCGGGCGAGCGGCCCGGTGAGGTGACGCCGTCCGTCGAGCGTGGCGTGCAGCGCGGTGGAATGCGGCACCTGGGTCTCGCGCACATGGTCGGAGAAATCCGAGACACCGAACGGCGTCCCGGCGCTGCGCGCGATCACGCCGTTCTCCAGCGGGTAGCGCGCCCCGGTCAGCGCCAGCAGTTCGTGGTCGATCTGCAGGTCCGGAAAGTCAAACCCGGCAACCCATTTCACTGTGGCCAGGGCGTCGTCGAGCGCCCGGCGCAACTGCTCGACGATGGGTTTGAGATCGGCGGCGGTCGGCACCGAGTAGAAACCGCCGAGGCGGACGTTGACCGGGTGGATGGAGCGTCCCCCGATGAATTCCTGCAACCGGTTTCCGGCCTTCTTGAGCGCCAGGCCGCGTTCCACGGCCTCGCGGTGATTCTTGGCGAGGGTGATGACGTCGGGGGCGCCGAGGAAGTCCGGCGCGTGCAGCATGTAGATGTGCAGGGTGTGGCTGTGGATCCATTCGCCGCAGTACAGCAGCCGGCGCAGCGCGATGAGTTCGGGGTCCAGCGTCACCCCGCAGGCGTCCTCGATCGCGTTGCAGGCGCTGGTCTGGTAGGCCACCGGGCAGATGCCGCAGATCCGGGCGGTGATGTCGGGCGGTTCGGTGTAGGCCCGGCCGCGCAGGAAGGCCTCGAAAAACCGTGGCGGCTCATAGATGTTCAGTTCGACGGTCTCCGGCACCCCGTCGCGCAGTTCGACATGCAGCGCACCCTCGCCTTCGACGCGGGTGAGCGCGCCCACCCGCAGGGTGCGGGACTCGGTCACGGCCTACGCCGTTCGGTGTCGAACGCGGTGACATTGAACGTGCCGAAGACCCGGTCGACGTCACCTGAGGACATACCGTCGCGGTGCAGCAGCGGGATCATCGCCGGCATGTTGGGGGTGGCCGCCGGCCCGAAGCAGCCGTAGCAGCCGCGGTGGTGACGCGGGCACAGTGCACCGCAGCCGGCGTGGGTCACCGGGCCGAGGCAGGCGATCCCCTCGGCGACGGACACACACGTCACCCCGGACCGCTTGCACTCGGTGCACACCGTGGCGGCCGGCAACCGCGGTTTGCGGCCGACCAGCAGGGCCGCCAGCGTGTCGAGCAACTGCCCGCGGTCGATGGGGCACCCGCGCAGTTCGTAGTCGACCGTCACGTGATCGGAGGCCGCCGTCGAGGTGGCCAGCGTCTGGATGTAGTCCGGCCGGGCGTAGACGACTGAGGCGAACTCGTCGACGTCGGCGAAGTTACGCAGGGCCTGGATGCCGCCGGCTGTCGCGCAGGCACCGATGGCGACCAGGACCCCGGACTGCTCCCGGATCTCCTTAATCCGCCGTTCGTCGACGGGCGTGGTGATGGACCCCTCGACCAGGGAGACGTCGTAGGGGCCGGCGACGATCGCGCTGGACGCCTCGGGGAAGGCGGCGATCTGCACCTGCTCGGCCAGCATCAGCAACTCGTCCTCACAGTCGAGCAGGGTCAGCTGACACCCGTCGCAGGAGGCGAACTTCCACACCGCAAGACTGGGCACAGAATCATTCCCCGGTCGCTTCGCTCCTGCCCGCCGCATCACAGCTCCGTGGTGTCGAGGAGTGGGCGGGCCACGTCGTAGCCCACCACCGGTCCGTCCCGGCACAGCAGCAGCTGACCGAGTTGGCAATGCCCGCACCATCCGATGCCGCACTGCATGTTCCGCTCCAGCGAAACCCGGATATCTTGGGCCGCAACACCTTTGTCGATGAGAACCTTGGCACTGAACCGCATCATCGGCTCCGGGCCGCACAGGAACGCCGTGGTGCGCTGCGGATCCAGGGTCAGCCGGCGCAGCGGCTCGGTGACGAACCCGGCCTCGCCCAGCCAGCCGTGGATCGGAATGTCGACGGTCTGATGGACCTCCAGGCGCGGATCCGACTGCCATTGCCGAAGTTCGCCCGCGTAGAGGAAGTCCCGCTCGGCGCGCGCGCCGGCGATGAGCACGACGCGTCCATAGCGTTCGCGGTCGGCGAGGGCGCCGAGCACCACCGGCCGAAGCGGCGCCAGGCCGACACCGCCGGCGACGATGACCAGATCCCGACCGTGCGCGGTATCCAATCCCCAGGTGGTGCCGAACGGACCCCGAACGCCCACTGTCGCACCGGGTTCGGCGGCGCACAGGGCGGCGCTGACCGCACCCACAGCACGCACGGTGTGGACGACGCCACCGTCGGACGCCAACCCACACACCGAGATGGCGATCTCCCCCACCCCGAACGCGTAGAGCATGTTGAACTGGCCGGGAGCCGGAGACGCCAGCCGGGTCTGCATCGGCTGCAACTGCAACGTCACCGAGTCGGCGTTCTCGGCCACCCGCGAAACCACCCGGTAGAACACCGGCTCCATCGCCGTAGCCCGGGCGTCGGGGCGGACCGCAGTCTCAGTCATCGTCGGGCTCCGGGATCTGCGCGTCGAACGCTCGCATCTCTTCAGTGATGTCAATTCCGGTGGGGCACCAGGCAATACAACGACCGCAGCCGACGCAGCCGGAGCTGCCGAACTGATCGTGCCAGCTGCTCAGCTTGTGGGTGAGCCAGTGCCGGTAGCGCGACGGCCCCGAACTGCGGGCGGGCCCCTCGTGGACGAAGGTGAAGTCCAACTCGAAGCACGACGCCCATTCCGTCCACCGTTCGGCATGCTGGCCGGTCAGGTCGGTGACGTCGGATGTGCTGGTGCAGAAGCACGTCGGGCAGACCATGGTGCAGTTGCCGCAGGTCAGGCAGCGACTCGCCACGTCGTCCCAGTGCGGGGAATCGCGGGCGTCGACGAGCAGCTGCCGCAGGTCCCGTTCCGGCATCGCCCGGCCCATTGTCGTTGCGGCCGTGGCGATCTGGTCGGCGGCGGTGCCGGCCTGTGCGGGATCGGCGGGGCGGTGCGGGATGGCGTCGAGCACCTCGGCGCCGGCGTCGGTCCCGGTCTCCACCAGGTAGTGGATAGCCTCGCCGTCGATGAGTTCGGTCAGCGCCAGGTCATGCCCCGGTCCGCAGGCCGGGCCGGTCTTCATCGAGGCGCAGAAGCACAGGCCGCCGGGCTCGGTGCAGTTGACGGCCACGATGAAGACGCCGTCCCGCCGGCCGGTGTACGCCCCGTCCGGGTGGGCGCCCCCGGCCAGAACCCGGTCCAGCACCCCGATGGCCGCCAGGTCGCAGCCCCGAACCCCGAGGAAGGCATACCGGGGGGCCGGCTGCGGGCCGGTGTCGTCGGAGGACCACACCCGCTGGCGCGGCGGGTGCAGGAACTGCTTCCACGAACCCGGGCCCGCCGAATGCCCGAAGGCTTTGCGATCTTCCCGAGGGCGCAGCCGGTAGGTCCCCGGGCCGGTGTCCACGCCCCAGCCGTAAGGCAATTGCGCGGCGTCGTCGATCTCGGCCAGCACGATGGCGTTGTCCCGCAGCGTCGGGGCGACCACGGCGAATCCCCGCCGGCGCAGTTCGGCGACCAGTTCCCCCAGTCCCGCGCTGTCGATCATCGACGCCATGTGGTCCATCGTGCCCCAGTGCGGGCGTTAGAGCACTCCCGGTGCCGGATCGTGGCCGAGTTGGTGGGCCAGAACGTCGGCAACGCCTGCTTGCCGGAACCGGTGGCCCAGGGCGATCAGCTTGGCCGGCGTCACCCGCTGGTTGGCCTCGGCGAGTTCGGTCGCGCCCTGCTTGCCCAGGAGCAGGCGGGGGCCGATCGAGGGAACCGGCAGCTTCGCGGGGCGGTGCAGCGTCGTGGCCAGTGCCGCGGTGTACTCGATGTTGCGGACCGGGTTGGGGGCGACGGCGTTGACCGGACCGGAGAGCCGCTCGTCGTAGATGCCGCGGTAGTAGATGTCGAGCATGTCGTCGATGCCGATCCAGGACAGCCACTGCTTGCCGCTGCCCAGCCGGCCGCCCAGCCCGGCGGCGAACAGTGGGCGCATCAGCTTCAGGGTGCCGCCGGCGGCACCCTGGACGATCCCGGTGCGTACGAGCACCACCCGGCGTCCGCTCTCCGCGGCCGGCGCGGTGGCCCGCTCCCAGTCCGCGACCACGTCGGCCAGGAAACCAGTTCCGCGAGAGCTGTTTTCGTCGAGGATCTCGTCGCCGCGGTCGGCACCGTAATAGCCGATCGCCGACGCGCTGACGAAGGCCCGCAGCCCGGGTGTGGCGCCGGCGACGGCAGCCAGCTTGCGGGTCGGTTCGATCCGCGAGTCCCGGATGGCGCGCCGGTGCGCCGCGGTGAACCGGCCGCCGATGGGCTCCCCCGCCAGGTGCACGACGGCGTCCACACCGTCGAGCAGATCGGAGGCGGGATTATTTGGATCCCAACGCCGTTCGCCGTCACTGCCCGGTTCGCGGCGCACCAACCGGATCACCCGGTGACCGCCGGTCGACAGGAACGCCGACAGGGCGGTGCCGACGAAACCGGCGGCTCCTGTGATGGCCACGACGAGTGGTCCCGCGCCGGCCGCGGCGGCATCGCGGTGGGCGGCGAGGTCCTCGGCCACCTGCCGGTGGCGGTAGGCGAACGTGGAGCGCAGCGCCGCGCCCGGCACGGTGGTGTCGACCTTGTCGAGCATGCGGGTGCGCCCGTCACCGGCAGCGTCGTTCCCAGCAACGTCGAACCGGTGGGTGTGCCGCCACCAGCCGATCGCCCGCGGCGGCAGGGTCATCACGCCGTCGGAAGACAGCACGTCGAGGAACTGGTGCGGCGGTTCGTAACCGGCCGGATCATGCTGAGCGATCCAGCGCAAGCCGCCGGGGAGACCCAGGATCGCCCGGCCGTTGGCCAGCGACTCGGTCTCCTTGATGATCTTCATCGGCTGCCAGGGCGGCACCAACCGGTGCATGGCACCTGGGCGGGTGTGCCAGGCCCACACCTCATCGAGCGGATGGTCGACGATGCTGGCGTATTCGATTCCCATAAGGCTGCCCATGGTCCCCTTCAGGACGGGTGGATCACCGCTCGCCGCCGCGCTCCTCGGAGTCCTCCGATTGACCGCTCTCGGTCTCGCCGGAGTAGATCACGATGACCGAGTCATCGGCGGAGTTGTCGGTGTAGCTCACAGTGGGTGACTCGGTGACCATATATGACGGCTCGTCGGGGACCACGGACGACGATTCGTCGGGGTAGCTCAGGGGGGCGCTGACGACGTGGATCGCGGCCTCCTCGGCGGCGATCGGGTAGGCCGGCTCGTCATCGCTGGGAAGGTCATGCTCGGGATCGTCGTAGACAAGCTCGTCGGGATGGTCCTCGACGACCTCGTTTCCGACTTCGTCGTACTCTTCCTCGTACTCTTCGGCGTCGTCTTCGTCGGCGTCGTCGGCGTCGTCGTCTTCGTCGTCGGCGCCTTCGGCGTCCTCATGGGCATAGGGTTCGCCGATGTCGTTGACGGGTTCCATCACCTCGGTGGTCTCGGCCGCGAGCACGGCTTCAGCCGGCGACAACGGCCGAGCGGATGACCCGCCCGCCGCCGGGCGGCGGTTGCGGTCGCGGATGGCGTCGACGATCAACAGCAGCACCCCCAGGGCGCTGAAGCCGATGCATGCCCAGGCGATCAGCTCGTTGCTGGTCACAACGGCGGTGACCAGCGCGGCGAGGCTGATGACCGCCAGAACGAGGGCGACGATCAGCATCGCGGGACCTTAATCAGCACCCCTACTGGTAGGTCGTGTAGCCGACGTCGCCGGTGTCGACGGGAGCGGCCGAGCCGCGCTGGCCCAACTCCTCCAGCTGCGACTCGAGGTACGTCTTCAACCGGGTGCGGTACTCGCGCTCGAAGGTGCGCAACTGCTCAAGGCGGCCTTCCAGGACGGTGCGCTGCTGGTTGATGGTGCCCATCACCTCGGAATGCTTGCGCTCGGCGTCGCCCTGCAGGAAGTCGGCCTTCTCCTGCGCCTGGCGCAGCTGCGCCTCCGACCGGGACGCCGCATCGCCGAGAATGGCGTCCGCGCGCTGGCGGGCCTCGTTGACGGTGGTCTCGGCGATGTAGCGGGCCTCGGACACCATCTGGTCGGCGCTGGCCTGCGCGTCACCGAGGACCTTGTCGGCCTCGGCGCGGGCGGCGCCGGTCAACCGGTCGGCGGTGTCCTGCGCTAGGCCGAGCACCCGGGCGGCCTTGAGGGCATTGTCCTCGTTGGTCCCCTCGTCGCTCACGACGGTGGTGTGCACCACCGGCGGCGGCGTCGGCTCCGGCTGGTAGAGCGGAATCGCTTGCGTCTGAACGACTCCCGAGCGAGCAGAGACCAACTCGGAGTCGAGCTCGCCCACCCGCTGACGGAGGTCGGCGTTCTCCTCAAGCAGACGTGTGAGTTCGGTCTCGATCAAATCAAGGAAGGCGTCGACCTCGTCCTCGTTGTAGCCTCGCTTGCCGATCGGCGGCTTGCTGAACGCCACATTGTGAACGTCGGCGGGTGTCAGTGGCATTGTCTGCCCCTTCCGATCTGGTACGGCGGAGTTAGACCGCTGTGGAGTAAAAAACGCGTCAAATTCGATCCGTACTGTAACTGGCGTCCATCCTGTCACACCAGACCCTCAGGTTGCGGAACTGCAAAGATTTAAGAGCGATTTTCATACGTTCGCTCCTACGCTGTTGCGTTCCTGAACCGCTAACCGACGGCAGCACCGAAAGATAATTGCATACCGAGAAATGCCAGCAGCAGCAGCACCATGATGGAGAAATCCAGCCGCACCGCGCCGATGGTGAGTTGAGGAATGACCCGGCGCAACAATTTCACCGGCGGATCGGTGACGGTCATGATCGCCTCCAGGATGACCACCGTGACCCCGCGCGGGTGCCAGTCCCGGCTGAACGAGCGGATGAACTCGACCACAATCCGCGCTATCAAAAGCAACCAGAACAGGAAGAAAGCAAAGCCCAGGATCTCGAAGAATGCCGCCACGGACGCTGGTCTTTCTGTTCAGGAACTTTTCGGACGAACGCGCTGGTCACCCAGCGGCCGCCGTCAGCCTACCGATTGCCGCCGCGCGTACTCCACTTCGGCGTCACTGGTAACTGTAGAAGCCGGCCTCGGCGATCCGGCGGCGCTCCTCGGCGGAGACGTCGACATCGGCCGGGGCCAGCAGGAACACCTTGGTCGCGACCTTGTCGAAGGATCCGCGCAGGGCGAAAGCCAAGCCGGCAGCGAAGTCGACCAGGCGCTTGGCATCGGCGTTGTCCATCGAGACCAGGTCCATGATCACCGGCTGGCCGTCGCGGAAGCGCTCACCGATGGTGCGGGCCTCGTTGTAGTCCTTCGGGCGCAGCGTGGTGATCTTCGACAGCGGGCTGCCCTCCTCGAAGAGCATGGCCATCCGGCGCGGATCCATCGCCAGCGCGCCGCGGGTCGACCCGCGCATAGCCCCCAACCGCGGCCGCTGCGCCACATCGTGCGGCCGCTCGAACTCGCGGGGACGGAACCGGGGCTCCTCGGCATAACCAGCCCGGAATCCGCCGGTCGGGGCGTAGTCGGGCTCGTCGTAGTGGTCGCGATCGTCGTAACGCGCCGGGCCCCGACCCTCGCCACGGACCTCGGCCCGGACGTCGTCGTAACGTCCGGCGGGACGCACTTCTTCGTAGGCGTCCTCGACGAACCGCTCGGTGCGCCGGGAGAACCCGCGACCGCGTCCACCGGTGTCGCGGTCGTCGTCCTCGTAGTACTCGTCCTCGTAGTCATCCATCGGCGCCATGCCGAAGTAGGCCTTTACCTTGTGCAGAGTGCTCATCCGCGGACCCTTCTGGAGCTGAACTTCGGGAGTGTGAAGCTTGGTGACTGTGATGATGTTGTGACTGGAGTGACTGGTTAGGGAGACGTTAAAGGACGTTCACCCATTAGCGCCGTACCGACACGCACACACGTCGAGCCGTGTCGCACTGCGGCTTCCAGATCACCCGACATCCCGGCGGACAGCTCGGTGGCGGTGGGGTGAGCGATTCGGATGCGGCGGTGCTCGGCGGCCAGCGCCGCGAACGCCGTGTCGGGGTCGGCGCCCAGCGGCGGGACCGCCATCAATCCGACGAGTTCGAGCGCGTCGGCCCGGGCGACCTGGCCGCACAGTTCGGCCACGGCGGCCGGATCACCGATGTCCACACCACTCCGCTCGGTGTCGCCGTCCAGACTGATCTGCACGAACACCCGCAGTGGCCGCGTCCGCGCGTCCTGCTCCAAGGCCTCGCCGACAGCCTTGTCGAGGGCCGCGACCACCTTCGCCGTCGACACCGAATGCACCGTGTCCGCCCATCGCGCAATGTGTTTGGCCTTGTTGCGCTGGATCTGGCCGACCATGTGCCAGCGCGCTCCGTCGCCGGCACCGGCGCCATCGCCATCGCCGGCGCGCGTCAGCCGGTTGAACTCGGCGATCTTCGCCGCGGCCTCCTGGTCGCGGGATTCGCCGAACGAGCGACATCCCAGCCGCCAGAGGATCTCCACATCGGTGGCGGGGAAGAACTTGGTGACCGGCAGCAGCGTGATGCCCTCCACCGGGCGCCCAGCGGCCTCGGCCGCCCGCGCCAGCCGCGATCGCACCGAGGCGAGCCCGGAGGTGAGTTGCGCAATCCGGTCGCCTGTCATGGTGTCATTCCATCCAGATCAGCGACGCGAGCCGGCCCGTCGGCGCGCCGCGGCGGTGGCTGAACAGCGCCGGGTCGGCGACGGTGCAGCGCGGGTCCATGTCGATGTCGGTGATACCGGCGGACGCCAGCTGGCGGGCGAGGCCGGCCCGCAGATCCAGCCCGGGCGTGCCCGCCGAGGTCGTGGTCCGGCTGCCCGGCAGCCGGGTCTCGACGGCGGCGGCCATGGCCTCGGGAACCTCGTAGTTGGCTCCGCTGACCGCCGGGCCGAGCAGCACCGCGATGTCCGGTGCGTGCGCACCGGCCGCCAGCATGGCCTCGACCGTGCGCAGGACGACCCCGTCGGCGGCGCCGACCCGGCCGGCGTGCACCGCCCCGATGACACCGGCCCGGGCATCACCGAGCAACACCGGGACGCAGTCGGCGGTGACAACGGCGAGCGCCAGGCCCGCAGTGCTGGTCACCAGGGCGTCGGTGGCGTCGAAGGGGCCGTCGATGTCCGGGGCACGTGGACCGTCCACCACCTCGACGTGGACGCCGTGCACCTGGTTCATCCAGATCACGTGATCCGGGGCGAGGCCGATGGCCGCGGCCAGCCGACCGCGGTTGGCGGCCACCGCGGCGGGGTCGTCGCCGACGTGGTCGCCCAGGTTGAACGAGTCGTACGGCGGTGCCGACGCTCCGCCGGACCGCGTGGTGGTAACGCGGCGGATGCGTACGGTCACGCACCGCTCCTCTCGGACAGTCAGTGGCGCATGAACGGCGGCACGTCGACGTCGTCGTCGTCATCGCCGAAGGGCGACGAACCGTTGGTGCGTGCCGAGACCTTCAGCGGTTCGAGCGGCTCGAACATCGGGGAACTGGCCACGTGGCCCGCGGTGGCCGGGGCGATGATGTGGGTGGTGGAGATCAACGGGTTCGGCGGGGGCAGCACCGGTGCCGCCGGGGCCGCCGGGGTCGTCTCGAAGGTCTGCGCGACTGCCGCGGTCTCCTCCGGCACCACCGTCGCCGGACCGCTGGTGGCGTTACCTATGATGATCGCCCTGCGGTTGATGCTGTTCGCGTCGAAGCCCGCCGCGATCACCGTCACCCGGACCTCGTCACCGAGCGAATCGTCGATGACGGTGCCGAAGATGATGTTGGCGTCCAGGTGCGCGGAGTCCTGAACCAGCGAGGCCGCCTCGTTGATCTCGAACAGGCCCAGGTCGCTGCCGCCGGCGATGGACATCAGCACGCCCTGGGCGCCCTCCATCGAGGCCTCCAGGAGCGGGGAGTTGATCGCCATCTCGGCGGCCTTGACCGCGCGTCCCTCGCCGCGGGCCGAACCGATGCCCATCAGGGCCGTGCCGGCGCCGCTCATGATGCCCTTGACGTCGGCGAAGTCGACGTTGATCAGGCCGGGGGTGGTGATCAGGTCGGTGATGCCCTGGACGCCGTTGAGCAGCACTTCATCGGCGCTGCGGAAGGCGTCCATCAGCGACAGGCTGGCATCGCCCATCTGCAGCAGCCGGTCGTTGGGGATGACGATGAGGGTGTCGCAGCTCTCGCGCAGCGAGGTGATGCCGTTGTCGGCCTGGGTGGCCCGTCGCTTGCCCTCGAACGAGAACGGCCGGGTGACCACGCCGACCGTCAGGGCCCCGAGCTTGCGGGCGATGTTGGCCACGACCGGTGCGCCGCCGGTGCCGGTGCCGCCGCCTTCGCCGGCGGTGACGAAGACCATGTCCGCCCCGCGGAGCAGTTCCTCGATCTCGTCCTTGGCGTCCTCGGCAGCCTTGCGCCCCACCTCGGGATCGGCGCCGGCGCCGAGACCGCGGGTGGAATCCCGGCCCACGTCGAGCTTGACGTCGGCGTCGCTCATCAGCAGCGCCTGGGCGTCGGTGTTGATGGCGATGAACTCGACGCCCTTGAGTCCCTGTTCGATCATGCGGTTGACGGCGTTGACGCCGCCGCCGCCGATGCCGACGACCTTGATGACGGCGAGGTAGTTATGCGGCGGGGTCATCGGTGGTCTCCTCCGTACTGGGGCGCTGGGTCTTCGGCGACTCGCCTGGTCAAACCCTCAACCTCAACCAGAGGCTTAGAGTTATGTCAGGTTGTCGCGCATTCAGAACGGTATGACCGCCCGGGCCCGGATTGGGGAGGTGCGCCCGCGTGTCGCGGGAAATTTCCCGGCCGCAGAAAGGACTCCGGATTACTTGACCGTCGGCAGGTCCGGGCTGGAAACGTCGTACACCCGGCCCGGCTGGGTCAGCAATGCCGCGAGCTTGTCGGCCTTCTCGTCGGTGCGGTCGGTGGTCCCCCACACCACCGTGCGGCCGTCGGCCAGGGTCAGCGTGATGGAGGCGACCGACGGCGCCGCGATCCGGCCGACCTGGGCCACCACGTCGGGCGGCAGCGCGGTCATCACCTCCAGGGCGGCCTTGGTCGACGGGTCGGCCGGTCCCGGATTGTCGACGTCGAGGTACGCCAGGCCCGGCGGTGGCGGCGCGGTGGCGAAGTCCACCCCGTCCCGGTCGAAC
Source organism: uncultured Actinomycetes bacterium (assembly GCA_903877095.1). Classification (GTDB taxonomy): domain Bacteria; phylum Actinomycetota; class Actinomycetes; order Mycobacteriales; family Mycobacteriaceae; genus Mycobacterium. The sequence goes on from CAIRCP010000235.1 coordinate 12,858, forward strand.
AAGTGCGGACCGTCGGGAAAGTCCTTGACCGCCAACGGAATCCGCTCAGCGATGGTGATCCGCAGCGTGGCGGGGTACCCCCGTTGGACCCGCGCGGTGGCGACCCGCCGGATGCCGGCCACCCGATCGGCCACCGCGTCGGTGTCAATCTGCAGCAACGGGGTGCCCGGCTGAACCTGGGCGGCGCCCAGAACCTCGTCGCGGGTGACCACCTCGGTTCCGCTGACGTCCACCGAACGCGCCGACATCAGCGGGGTGAAGTACAGCACCAGGCCGAGGGTGACGCTGAGCAGCGTCAGCAGGATCGTCCAGAGGACGCCTCGGAGCCCCCTGACGGTCCGGGCCGAGGTCTCCGAATCCTCGATCGGCTGGCCTTTGGCGCGACGTTTGGCCTCGCGGCGGGCCTGCTCGATGGCCATGGCCCGATGCTGCACCGCCCGGCGCTCAGCCCGCTCGCGGCGGGCCCGGCGGCGCGGGCCCTCGATGTCGTCGGCGGGTTCGGCTTCCGTCGGCTCCCCGGGCGACGGTGGTTCGGCCTCGGGTTGCTCGGCCTCGGCCTGTTCCTGCGACTGCGGATCGCCGGCGTCGGGCACCTGCACGTCGCTGTCGGCGGGAAAGGCCGGACCGGGCGCGGTCACCTCGGAGGTCCCGCCGTCGCATTCAGCGCCGCGATGATCTCCGGGCCCAGCATGGTGACGTCGCCGGCGCCCATCGTGACCACGACGTCGCCCGGCCGCGCCGCTGCCGCCACCTGCTGCGCCACCGTCGAGAAGTCGGGCAGGTAGCGGACCGGCGCGGTGACGTGCTCGACGATGGACGCGCCGCTCACACCGGTCAGCGGCTGCTCCCGTGCGGCGTAGACGTCGAGCACGAAGACCTGGTCCGCGGTGTCCAGCGCGTCGGCGAACTCACGGGCGAAAGCCTTTGTGCGCGAATACAAATGGGGCTGGAAGACGACGATGCTGCGGCCGGACGCGGAGGTCCGGCCGGCACCCGCGGATCCATGCGCGACCGCACGCAGCGCCGTCAGCGCGGCGCGCACCTCGGTGGGGTGATGGGCGTAGTCGTCGAAGACCCGCACCCCGTTGGCGGTCCCCACCAGTTCAAAGCGGCGGCGCACCCCCTCGAAACCGGCCAGCGCATCCAGCACGGTCTGGACCGGGGCGCCCGCCTCGGCGGCGGCCAGCAGCGCGGCCAGCGCATTGAGGGCCATGTGCCGACCCGGCACGGCCAGCCGCATCGTCTGAGGGTGCGGCTCACCGGCCAGTTGGACGTGGGCCACCGCGCCGGTGCCGTGCTGCTCCCAGCTGATCAGACAACCGGCCAGACCGGCGCTCGGATCGCTGCCGTAGCGCAGCACCCGTACGCCGAGGGCGGCACTGCGGTCGGCCAGCGCCGCGGCGCCGGGATCGTCGGCGCAGACCACCAGCGCTCCGCCGGGCGCGAGATTCTCGACGAACCGGTCGAACACCGCCGTGTAGGCCTCCGGCGTGCCGAAGAAGTCGAGGTGATCGGCTTCGATGTTGGTGACGATCGCGACGTTGGGCGTGTACTCCAGCAGCGACCCGTCGCTCTCGTCGGCCTCGGCCACGAAGACGTCGCCGCTGCCGTGGTGAGCGTTGGTCCCGGCCTCCCCCAGTTCGCCGCCCACCGCGAAGGACGGGTCAAAACCGCAGTGCTGCGAGGCGACAATGAGCATCGACGTGGTCGTGGTCTTGCCGTGAGTGCCCGTCACCAGCAGGGTTCGCATCCCGGCCATCAGCTTGGCCAGCACCGCCGGACGCAGGATGACCGGCAGCGCGCGACGGCGAGCCTCCACCAATTCCGGATTGGTCTTCGGGATGGCGGCATGCGTGGTGATGACGGCCGTGGGGCCGCCGGGCAGCAGGTCGAGGTGCGACGGGTCGTGCCCGATGGTGATCTGGGCGCCGCGGGCCCGCAACGCGGCCACCGCGCGGGACTCCTTGGCATCCGAACCGGACACCAGCGCGCCGCGGTCGAGCAGGATCCGGGCGATGCCCGACATCCCCGCTCCCCCGATGCCGACCATGTGCACCCGCTCCAGTTCCGGCGGCAGCGGCCGGCGAATCTCCGCGCTCATCGGCGAGCCTCCCGTCCCTCGTGCGCCACCTCGAGAACCACCTCAGCCACCCGGCGGGCGGCATCGCGATGGCCCACCCGGCCGGCGGCGTCGGTCATGGCGGCCAGTCGCGGGCCATCGGTGGCCAGCCGAACGACCTCGGTCCGCAGGTAGTCCGGCGTCAGGTCGGCGTCGTCGACGATCATCCCGCCCCCGGCCTGGACCACCGGCAGGGCGTTGAGCCGCTGTTCGCCGTTGCCGATCGGCAGCGGCACATAGACCGCCGGCAGCCCGACCGCGGACACCTCGGCCACCGTCATCGCCCCGGACCGGCAGATCGCCAGGTCGGCAGCGGCGTAGGCGAGGTCCATCCGGGAGAGATACGGGACCGCGACGTAGGGCGGGTCACCGGGCCGGGGATCGGGCAGTTGGAGGGTGTTCTTGGGTCCGTGGGCGTGCAGGACCGACACCCCGGCCGCGGCCAGGTCGCCCGCGGCCGCCGAGACTGCGCGATTGATCGACGCCGCACCCTGGGACCCGCCGAACACCAGCAGGACCACCGCGTCGTCGGAAAACCCGAAATGAGCGCGGGCCTGGGCGCGCAGCGCCGCCCGGTCCAGCCCGGTGATGGAGGCCCGCAGCGGCATCCCGACGACGTCGGCGTGCGGCAGCCCGGAATCGGGCACCGCGGCCAGAACCCGCCGGGCGATCCTGGCGCCGAGCCGATTGGCAACTCCCGCACGGGCGTTGGCTTCGTGAACCACGACCGGGACGCGGTGCCGATCGGGCCGGCGGCCGCGCGCCGCGAGGTAGGCCGGCACGGCGACGTAACCGCCGAAGCCGACGATCACGTCGGCGTCGACCCGGTTGAGCACGGCTTTGGTCTGCCGAACCGACGTCCACACCCGCCACGGCAGCCGGAACAGGTCGGCGTTGAGCTTGCGCGGCAACGGCACCGGGGTGACCAGTTGCAGGTCATAGCCCCGCTCGGGCACCAGTCGGGTCTCCAGGCCGCGCTCGGTGCCCAGCGCGGTGATGCGGATTCCGGGGTCCAGCGCGGTCAGCGCGTCCGCGACGGCCAGCGCCGGCTCGACGTGCCCGGCCGTCCCTCCCCCGGCCAGCACCACCGAGACAGCGCCTCCAGAGACGTTCACCCGTAACGCAGACCTTCCCCTGTGCGGGAACTCCGTCCCGGCCGGTTCCCTTGCCTCGCGCGGTCCTGCGCCGCAGCGGTCCGCCGCGGCCCGGGGGCGCCTCCATGATGCCCTGTTCCGCGCTCAGCGCGCTGAGCCGTCCCCGGTTTGGCGCTCCGTGGTGGCGGGGCGGCGCCCCGGAACGAGTCCTGCGGACCGTCCGGGCGGCGCGCCGGCCGGGCGGGTTTCCGGGCGGGCATGGCGGGCTTCGCGGGCTTGGCGGGCTTCGCGGGCATGGCGGGCCTGGGCTTGGCGGGCTTGGTGGCCGTTCCCGCGCGCGAGCGCAGCCGCTCCCGCAACGCGTCGACCCGGCTGGGCAGGTAGGGCTCGGGAAGGGGCAGGCGCAGTAGACGATTCACCCGGTCGTCGCGCCCGGCCCGCAGAGCGGCGGCCGCGTCGGGTTCGTGGCGCGCCGCGTTGGCCATCAGCCCGATCATGAACAGCGTTGTGGCCGTTGACGTCCCACCGGCCGAGATCAACGGCAGCTGGATGCCGGTGACCGGCAGCAGGCCGATCACGTACCCGACGTTGATGAACACCTGGCCGATCACCCAGGCGGTGGCCGTCGCGGTGAGCAATCGCAGGAACGGATCGGCCGAGCGCCGGGCGATCCGCATGCCGGTGTACGCGAAGGCGCCGAACAGGGCGAGCAGCCCGAAGGCGCCGATGAAGCCCAGTTCCTCACCGATGATGGCGAAGATGAAGTCGTTGTGGGCGTTGGGCAGGTAGTTCCATTTGGCGGTGCCCTGGCCCAGTCCGTCGCCGAACACCCCGCCGTTGGCCAGCGCGAATTTGGCCTGGCGGGCCTGGTATCCCGACCCCTGGGCGTCGGCGTTCGGGTTCAGCCAGGCCTGCACCCGGTCCGAGCGGTAGCCCGCCGAGACGGCGAGCACCGCGGCGGCGCCCAGGGCGGCCAGCAGCGAACTGACGAACACCTTCAGCGGCAGGCCGGCGAACCAGAGCAACGCCAGCAGGATGATGCCCAGCGAGACTGCGTTACCGAGGTCGGGCTGGATGACGATCAACCCCAGCGCCAGCACGGCCGCCGGGATCAGCGGGACCAGCATCTCCCGCAGCGAGGCGTGTTCCATCCGGCGGGCGGCCAGCAGATGCGCGCCCCAGATCGCGAGGGCGATCTTGGCCAGCTCGGCGGGCTGCATCGACAAGCCGCCGAAGACGAACCAGCCGCGCGTGCCGTTGGCTTCGTGTCCGATGCCGGGAATCAGCACCAGCACCAGCATGATGATCGTCGCGCTGAAGGCGACCAGCGCGGTACGGCGCAGGAATTTCACCTTCAACCGCAGGGCCACCCAGCATCCGGCGAGCCCGACCAGCGTCCACAGGACCTGGCGCCCGAAGATCGTCCACGGCGAGCCGTCCTCGTCGTAGGAGTGCACGCCGGAGGCCGAGAGCACCATGATCAGGCCCAGCAGGACGAGCAGCGTCGCGATCGAGACGATGAGATGAAACGACGTCATCGGCCGGGCCAGCCAGGCGCCGAATTGCCTGGGTGGGCCGAATCTGGTGGCCCTTCCGGCGGGGACGGCCTCGGCGGAGGCCGGATCCGCGCCGCCGTCCGGAGTGTCGCCGGTGGGGGCGTCGAGTTCCTGGGCTGGGTCCGACTGGGCTGGGTCCGGCGCGCCAGGGCTGGACTCGGCGGGGCGGCCACGAAGTCGCGACCGCAGACTGACGGCCATCGCCGTTATGCCTTGCCGGCGGCCCGGTCGCGCACCGCGGCGGCGAACGCCTCGCCGCGGTCGGCGTATCCGCTGAACTGGTCGAAGGACGCACCGGCCGGCGCCAGCAGAACCGTGTCGCCCGGGTGGGCCAGCTTGGCGGCCGCTTCGACGACCGCGGCCATCACCCGCCACCCACTGCCGGGGCCGAAGGTGTCGATGAGCTGAGTCTCATTAGTAACATCTGACTCATTGGTCTCATTCACCACAGAATCGTCCCCCGTCACAACCTGGATGACGGGGACATCGGGTGCGTGTCGCGATAACGCCTCGGCAACGGCGGCGCGGTCCCGGCCGATCAGCACCGCCCCCGCCAGCCGCCCGGCGACGCGGGCGACGGTGGCGTCCACCGCGGCTCCCTTGAGCATGCCGCCGGCCACCCACACCACCCGGGGATAGGCCAGGATCGACGCCTCCGCCGCGTGCGGGTTGGTGGCCTTGGAGTCGTCGATGTAGTGCACACCGTCGATCACGCCGACTTTTTCGGCGCGGTGGCGGCCCACCCGGAACCCGGCCAGCGCGGCGGCGATCGCCTCGGCCGACACCCCGACGGCCCGCGCCAGCGCCGCGGCGCCCAGCGCGTCGAGCACCCCGACCGGACCGGCCACCGGGATCGAGTCGACCCGGGGCAACGCAAGGTCGTCGGCGAACGCCCGGTCGACCAGATGGGCGTCACGCACCCCGAGTTCACCGGGGCCCGGCTCACCGAGGCGGAAGCCGACCTTGACCGCGGCCGCGGCGGCCGGCAGCAGCGCGGCGGCCGGGGCATCGTCGAGCCCGACCACCGCCACCCGGCCGTCCAGCGCACGCGCCTTGGCCGCCGCGTACGCCTCGAACCCGCCGTGCCAGTCGAGGTGGTCCTCGGCGATGTTGAGCACCGCACCGGCCTCGGGCCGCAGTGACGGCGCCCAGAACAGCTGGAAACTGGACACCTCCACGGCCAGCACGTCGGCGGGCCGGGACAGCACGTCGAGCACGGGCTCGCCGATGTTGCCGCACAGGATCGCCCGGCGGCCGTCGGCGATCAGCATGTCGTAGAGCATCGACGTGGTCGTCGTCTTGCCGTTGGTGCCGGTCACCACCAGCCACCGCCGGGGCGGTCCGTAGCGGCCGGCGGCGTCCAGCCGCCAGGCCAGTTCGACGTCACCCCAGATCGGCAGGCCGGCCGACGCGGCGGCGGCCAGCACCGGGGCGGTCGGCGGGAAACCGGGGCTGGTGACCACGAGGGCGAACTCGCCGATCCGGGCGATGGCGTCGTCCGGGGTCAGGGCCCGAACCCCGTCCATCCGCTGGGCGGCCGCGAGGTCGTCGTCGCACACCGAGAGGTCGACGTCCAACGGGGCCAACGCTGCGACGATGGCCCGACCGGTCACCCGGGCGCCGGCCACCAGGATGCGAGCACCCGGGCTGAGCAGAGACAGTCCCGGCGAAAGGTCCGTCACATCAGTCCCCGATGGCGTGCAGCCACTCGCCGTAGAACAGCGCCACCCCGAGCCCGCAGGCGATCGCGGTGAGTAGCCAGAACCGGATGATCACGGTGGTCTCGGCCCAGCCGGCGAGTTCGAAGTGGTGGTGGAACGGCGCCATCCGGAACACCCGCCGCCCGGTGGAACGGAACGCGATGATCTGGATGACCACCGAGGTCACCTCGGCGACGAACAATGCGCCGAGAACGACCGCGAGCACCTCGGTGCGGCTGGTGACCGACAGCCCGGCGATGATCCCGCCCAGGGCCAGCGACCCGGTGTCGCCCATGAAGATCTTCGCCGGTGCGGCATTCCACCACAGGAAGCCGGTGCAGGCGCCTGCCGTGGCGGCCGCGATCAAGGCCAGATCCAGCGGATCGCGGACGTTGTAGCACCCCAGCCCCGGCGCGGTGGCGCAGGCGTTGCGGTACTGCCAGAACGTGATCAGCACGTAGGCGGCGCTGACCATCGCCATGCATCCGGCCGCCAGTCCGTCGAGGCCGTCGGTGAAGTTGACCGCATTCGACCAGGCGCTCACCAGGACGACGACGAACAGTACGAACAGCAGCGGAGGCAACGCGACGGTGGAGATCTCCCGCACGTAGGACAGTTGGTCCGAACCTGGGGTGAGCCCGTCGGGATTGGCGAAGCGCAGCACCAGGAGGCCGAACAGCAAGGCCGCGGTGATCTGGCCGACGGTCTTGGCGGTCTTGTTCAGGCCGAGGTTGCGGGCGCGCCTGATCTTGATGAAGTCGTCGAGGAACCCGACCCCGCCCAGGGCGGTGGCCAGCCCGAGCACCAGCAGACCCGAGGCGGACGGACCTATTCCGTCGAGCACCAGACCGACCACGTGGGCGCCGAAGTAGCCCGCCCAGATTCCGGCGAGGATCGCGACACCACCCATCGACGGCGTGCCGCGCTTGGTCTGGTGGCTGGGCGGACCGTCCTCCCGGATCTCCTGGCCGAAGCCCTGCCGGGTGAACACCCGGATCAGCGTCGGGGTCAGCAGAATCGACACCATCAGCGAGATGCCGATGGCGATCAGCACCTGCCTCATGTCGCCGGCTCCGTTAGGAGAGCCTCGGCCAGCGCGCCGAGCCCGGCCGCGTTGGACGCCTTGACCAGGACCACGTCACCGGGGACGAGTTCGGCGCGAAGGAGCGCCAGCGCGGCGTCGGCGTCGGCCACCTGGACCGACTCCGACCCCCACGATCCCTCCATGACGGCCCCCTGGTGCATGGCGCTCATAGGCCTCCCAGTTCCGACGACGATGAGCCGACTGATATCTAAGCGCACCGCGAGCCGTCCGACGCGGTCGTGTTCGGTTATCGACTCCTCGCCCAGCTCGCCCATCTCCCCGAGCACCGCCCAACTGCGGCGGCCTCGTTCCTCGGCCGCATCGTCGTCTCGGCGGGGTCTCGATTGCCTCGCTCCTCCTCGGCCTCGTTCCTCGGCCGCATCGTCGTCTCGGCGGGCCCGCGCCATCGTCGCCAGCGCCTGCAGACCGGCGCGCATCGAGTCGGGATTGGCGTTGTAGGCATCGTTGATGACAGTCACCCCGTCGGCGCGGGTGCGCACCTCCATACGGTGCCGGGAGGCCGGGGCCGCGCCGGCCAGCGCGTCGGCGACCTGCTCCAGGGTGGCTCCGCATTCCAGGGCGACCGCCGCCGCGGAGAGCGCGTTGCCCACCTGATGCTCACCGTGCACGGCCAGTTGAACGGCCACCGAACCTCCCGGTGCCACCAGGGTGAACCGCGGCCGAGCCAGCTCGTCGAGTTCGACGTCTTCGGCCCGGACGTCGGCCGTTCCCGAACGGCCCACCGTGACCACCCGCGCCGCGGTCCGCGCGGCCATCGCGGCGACCACCGGATCGTCGGCGTTGAGCACGACGACACCGGAGTCCGGAACTGCTTGCACCAGTTCAGCTTTCGTGGTCGCGATCCTCTCACGCGAGCCGAACTCGCCGAGGTGCGCGGTGCCCACGTTGAGGACGACCGCGACCGACGGCGGCGCGATCCGGGCCAGCGCGGCGATGTTGCCGGGATGACGGGCGGACATCTCCAGCACGAGGAAGTCGGTCTGCTCGGTGGCGCGCAGCACCGTCCACGGGTGACCCAACTCGTTGTTGAACGACCCGGGCGGGGCGACCACCTCGCCCAGCGGACGCAGCACCGCGGCGATCAGATCCTTGGTGGAGGTCTTGCCGGAGGACCCGGTGAGGCCGACGATCCGCAAACCACCGGCCACCAGCCGCCCGGCCACCGCGGCGGCCAACGCCGCCAGGGCGGACAGCACCGCGGCACCGGATCCGTCGGTGTCATGCTCCAGCGCCCCGGAATGGGCGTCGGCTGCCGCGGCGGGCGGCACGATGATCGCCGGGACCCCGACCGGGCGGGCGGCCAGCACGGCCACCGCGCCGGCGTCGATCGCCGTACGGGCGAAGTCGTGGCCGTCAACCCGGGCACCGGGCAGCGCCAGGAACAATCCGCCCGGGGTGAGCGCACGGGAGTCGAACTCAGCCGTCGACGTGACCCGGGTCGTCGCCGCCTCCTCGCGGCTGATGCCGTCCAGCCGGCCGCCGACGATATCGGCGATCTCGGCGAGGTTCAGAGGAATCATGATGTGCCCCTCGATGATCCGGTGAGCCGGGCCTGCAGGGCACCGGCAAGTTCCTCGCGGTCGTCGAACGGGCGGGTCCGGCCGCCGCCGGTCTGCCCGGTTTCGTGTCCTTTGCCGGCGATCACCACGACGTCGCCGCGCCGTGCCCAACCGACGGCGTAGTCGATCGCCGCCCGGCGGTCGGCGATCTCGACCGCCTCCGCATCCCGGCCGGCCGCCGGGTCCCGGCGCGCCTGTGACGCCCCAGCCAGGATGGCCGCCCGGATCAGCGCGGGATCCTCGTCGCGCGGATTGTCGTCGGTGACGACGACCAGATCGGCCAACTCGGCCGCGACCTCGCCCATCGGCCCGCGCTTACCCGGGTCACGGATGCCGCCGGCGCCGAAGACGACAGCCAGCCGGCCGCCGGGCCGGCGCAACGTCTCCAGCACGGCGCGCAGTGCGCCCGGTTTGTGGGCGTAGTCGACGACGGCGAGGAAGTCCTGGCCGCGGTCGACGAGTTCGAGCCGTCCAGGCACCGCCGCGGTGCGCAGACCCGGCGACGCCTGTTCCGGGGACACCCCGATGGCGTCGAGCATGGCCAGCGCCAGCAGGGCGTTGGCGATGTTGTACCGGCCGGGAAGGCCGATCCGCAGCCGGTGGTGCACCCCCGCCGGATCGACCGCGCTGAACTCCTGCAGACCGCTGTCCAGTTCGATGACGTCTTCGACGGTCCAGTCCGCCGGATTGCCCGCGGCGCTGACCGTCACCGGGCCGGCGGCGAGGCGGGCCATCGCCTGTCCGGCCTCGTCGTCCACACACACCACGGCGATGTCCGCATGCAGCGCCGACGCCGGGTCGAACAGCCGCGCCTTGGCCTCGAAATAGGCCTCCATCGTCGGGTGGAAGTCGAGATGGTCCCGGGACAGGTTGGTGAAACCACCTGCGGCGAAGCGGATTCCGTCCACCCGGCCCAATTCGAGGGCATGACTGGACACCTCCATGACGGCGGTGTCGACGCCGGCCTCGGCCATGGCCGCGAGCAGCGCCTGCAGGGCCGGGGCCTCCGGTGTCGTCAGGGCGCTGGGAACGTCGGATCCGGCGATCCGGACACCGACGGTGCCGATCACTCCGGCGGTGCGCCCGGCCGCGCGCAGCCCGGCCTCGATCAGGTGGGTGGTGGTGGTCTTGCCGGAGGTCCCGGTGACCCCGAGCACGACCACCCGGTCGGAAGGGTGGCCGTAGACGGCAGCGGCCAGCTTTCCCAGCACCGACCGGGGGTCGGGATGCACCAGGACGGGGACATCCGCTCGGATGTCGGCGGCTCCGGCCGGGTCGGTCAGCACTGCCACCGCCCCGCCGTGCAGTGCCGCCTCGGTGAACGCCGCTCCGTGCGCCGTCGCGCCGGGCAGCGCGGCGAACAGATCGCCCGGCGCGGCATCCTGGGCCCGCAGCGTGACACCGCCGATCCGGACGTCCGGGATCGCGGCGTGATCAGCCGCGGTGGCCCCGACGGCATCGGCCAGAAAGCGCAGGGACAAGCCGGGCGCGCCGCGGGGGCGCAAAGCACTGGTCACCGCTGCCCACCTCCCGCCGACTCCGACCATCGGATCGGCTAGTCACCCTACCGGGGGTTGCCTAGGCCGCTGTCAGCGTCAGGAGAGGTCCGGGGTCCGGCGACAGCGGCACGTTCTCGCGTTGCATCAGCCAACCGGCGATGTTGTGGAACAGCGGGGCCGCGGAATGGCCCGGTGTCCCGTCGGCATTGCGCGAGGGCGCGTCCATCATGATCCCGACGACGTAGCGCGGGTCGTCGGCCGGCGCCATGCCGGCGAAGGTGATCCAGTAGACGTCGTCGTAGTAGCAGCCGCAGGCCGGGTTGATCTGCTGGGCGGTGCCGGTCTTGCCGGCCATCTGGTAGCCGTCGACCGCGGCGGCCGGCCCGGTGCCCTGCTGGACGCCGGTGGGGTCACGCTGGACGACGGCGCGGAAGATGTTGCGCAGCACGCGCGCCGTCCCCTGGTTGACGACCTGAATGCCGTTGGGCCGCGGCTGCTCGGTACGAGTTCCGTCCGGCGCGATGGTGGCTTTGACGATGCGCGGCGGAATCCGGACCCCGTCGTTGGCGATCGCCTGGTACATGCCGGCCATCTGCAGCAGGGTCATCGAAAGACCCTGTCCGATGGGCAGATTGGAGAACGTGCTCCCCGACCACTGGTCGATCGGCGGCACGATGCCCGCGCTCTCACCGGGCAATCCGACGCCGGTGCGCTGGCCGAGGCCGAACTTGCCGAGCAGTTCGTAGAAACGCTCCGGGCCGACCCGCTGGGCCAGCATCAGGGTGCCCACGTTGGACGACTTACCGAAGACGCCGGTGGTGGTGTACGGCATCACGCCGTGGCCCCAGGCGTCGCGAACGTTGACCCCGCCCATGTTGATCGATCCGGGTACCGACAGCACTTCGTCGGGCGTGGTCAAGTCGTTTTCGATCGCCGCAGCCGCGGTGATGATCTTGTTCACCGAACCCGGCTCGAACGGCGAGGTCACCGCCAGGTTGCCGATCTGCCGGTCGGACTGCCGCCCGATGTCCTGGCTGGGGTCGAAGGTGTTGTCGTTGGCCATCGCCAGCACCTCGCCGGTCTTGGCGTCGAGGACCACCGCCGAGACGTTCTTGGCGCCGGAGGCGTCCCTGGCCTGCTGCACCTGCTGCTGGACGTAGAACTGGATGTCGTCGTCGAGGGTCAGTTCCACCGTCGAACCGTTGACCGCCTCGTGCCGGTTGCGGTAGCTGCCGGGGATCACCACCCCGTCGGATCCCCGGTCGTAGGTGACCGACCCGTCGGTGCCGGCCAGCACCGAATCCATCGACTCCTCCAGACCGAGCAGACCGTGGCCGTCCCAGTCGATTCCGCCGACGACGTTGGCGGCCAGCGAGCCACCCGGGTACTGGCGGATGTCCTGCCGCTCCGCGCCGACCTCCGGGTACTTCTTGATGATCGCTCCGGCGATCGCCGGGTCCACCGCGCGGGCCAGGTAGACGAACGTCTCATTGCTGCGCAGCTTCTTGAGCAGGGTCGTCGCGTCAGGGGTGTTGTTCAGCTTGGCCGCGACGTCAGCGGCGATGTCGGCCAGTCGCTTGTCGGGATCGGGCGCGGCCGGGGACTTCTTGCGAGCGTCGGCCAGCTGCGTGCGAATCTTGTTGGGCTGGAACGTCAGAGCCCGTGCTTCGGTGGTGAAGGACAGCTTGTCGAAGTTGCGGTCGACGATCGCCCCGCGCACCGCCTTCTCGACGTCGGTGACTTTGAGCTGACCGGCCGCCTGCGCCCGGAGGCCGGCCGCGGCGGGGACCTGCAAGTTGAACAGTTGGGCCGCGGCGGCCATCAGGGCGACGAAGACGACGATATTGCCGACCCGGTACCGGTAGGCGAATGACGCTCTGTCGGTGCGGGTTTCGGCAATCGCGCGAAGACGACGGGCGTTGGCCGCGTGGCCCTGGCCGGCGGTGACCGGCTGGCCTGCCGCAGGGCGGACGCGCCGCTGGGGAGCCGGCGCCTGCCCGGGTCCGCCGGACGGGCGTTGCGCCGGTCCGGTCGCGCGCTTCACTGGGCCACTCCGGCGGGAGCCGGCGGCACGGCGGGTAGCGGCACGGCGGGTGGCGGCGCGGCGGGTAGTTGCACAGCGGGTAGTGGCGCGGCGGGTGGCGGCACGGCGGGTAGTTGCACAGCGGGAGCCACCGGAGCCAGGACCAGGCCGCCCGGCGCGGAATCAACGACTCCCGGCGCCAGCGCCGGGCCGGGCAGGACCGCTCCCTCGGCGGCATGAGCGCTGAATGGGTTGGGTGGCGGCGGCAGGACGACCGGAACCTCAGCGCGGGCACCGGGCGCAGGGGCCGGGGGCGGCGGGGGTACGGGCTTCTCGTCAGGCAATTTGGTGTTCAGCGGCGGCGGCGGCGCGCCCTCGGCCGGTTTGGGCTTGCCCACGACGACCCAGTTCCCGGCCGGGTCCTGGATCAGATGCGCGGTGTCCCGCGACGGGATCATGCCGAGGTTGCGGGCGGCGTCGGCCAGGGCGGGCGCCGACTCGGCCTCCAGCACGTCGCGCTCCAGGGCTTCCTTCTGCTGCATCAGAGCGTCGTTCAGGGCGCGGGCGCTGCTGAGTTGGTAGGACCGCTGCGCGGAGTCGGTCGAGAGCCACAGCGTGATGCCCAGCCCTATCGCCAACGACCCGATCACCAGGACGACGAACGGAATCTTCGCCAATAGGGTGCGGGGCCGCAGGTCGACACCGGCCAGCCGGGCCAGCAGCCGCTCCCGGAGGGGAAGACGGATCGCTTTGGGCGCCTTGGCTTTACGGGCCTTAGCGCGGGCTTTGGCCTGGCTGGTCGTCTTGGCCCGGGCCGGCCGGTCGACGGGACGCGTGGTCGGGACGGACTGCGGACCCGGCCTCGCCCCTCGTGGCTCGTGCGGGCGCCGGGGAGGGGTGGCCGCCCGCTGGCGGCCGGAAGGGGTGGCCGCCCGCTGGCGGCCGGGGCGGGCCGCGCGGTCGGCGTTGCGACGCTGCCCCGCACCGACGTGGGTGGCGGCGGCCTTCCCGCCCGCGACCTTGACGGCGCCGGCCTTGACCGGGCGGGCCCCGTCCCCGTCGGTACGGCGTGCCGCCTTGCGCCCGACCCTCATCGCCCGACCCTCATCGCGGTGTCCTTTCGGCGTTCGATGGCACGAAGCCGGACCGGTGCGCTGCGCGGGTTGTCCTGCACCTCGTCGGCACCGGCCCGTTCGGCCCCACGGGTCAGTGCCCGGAATGCCGGTCCGTAACCGGGCAGTTCCACGGGAAGTCCCGCCGGTGTCCGGGACGCGGTGGCGGCAGCGAAGGCGGTCTTGACGATCCGGTCCTCCAGCGACTGGTAGGCCATCACCACGATCCGGCCGCCGGGACGCACCGCGGCCAAGGCCGCCGGGACGGCCGCTTCCAGCGAGTCCAATTCGGCGTTGACAGCGATGCGCAACGCCTGGAACGTCCGCTTGGCGGGGTGCCCGCCGGTCCGCCGGGCCGGCGCCGGGATGGCGTCGTAGAGGGTTTCGACCAGCTGGCCGGTGCGGGTGTACGGAGTTCGCACCCGGCGCTCCACGATGAACCCGGCGATGCGAGAAGCGAATTTCTCCTCGCCGAAGCGACGCAGGATCTCGGTCAGCGCGCGACGGTCGTAGGTGTTGAGGATCTCGGCCGCCGTCAGCTCGGCGTCGGAGTCCATCCGCATGTCCAGCGGGGCGTCCTGGGCGTAGGAGAAGCCCCGTTCCGGGCGGTCCAGCTGCATCGAGGAGACCCCGAGGTCGAACAGGACGCCGTCGACGGAAGCGGACGGTTCCAGACCGGCCTGCCGCAGCGCGCTGACCAGGCCGTCGTAGCGGGTGTGCACCAACTGAACGCGGTCGCCGAATCGGGCCAGCCGTCGCCCGGCGGTGAGTAGCGCATCGGGGTCGCGGTCCAGACCGATCAACCGCAGTCCACCGAACTGCTCACAGAACCGCTCGGCGTGACCCCCGGCGCCCAGCGTGGCGTCGACGAGGACCGCTCCGGCCCCGTCCGCGGCGCTGCGGGTCAGCGCCGGGGCAAGCAGTTCGACGCAGCGGTCCAGCAGCACAGGGACGTGGCCGTGGTTGGCGTCGGCGTTGGGGTTGGGGTTGGCGTTGGCGTTGGCGTAGGAGTCCTGTGCCACGACACGACCTCCGATTCGGGAAGCCCGGGCGCCCGCCCGTGCCGCGAGGTCCCTGTCCGAAGTGGCGAACCTGGCGTCGGGGAAGTACGCCAGGGTCGATTCGGGCAGAGACCACGCCGCACGGGCGGGTGGTCCGGCGGGCTCAAATAATGTCGCTGAGTGCTTCATCGCTGGCCGCGGAGAAGTTCTCTTCGTGGGTCTGCTGGTAGTTCTGCCAGGCGTCGGCGTCCCAGATTTCCAGGACATCCACGGCTCCGATCACGACGCAGTCTTTGCTGAGGTTTGCGTACCGGCGGTGGTCGGCCGACAACGTGATCCGCCCCTGCGCGTCGGGATGCTGCTCATCGGTGCCCGCGGCAAGGTTGCGCAGGAACGCCCGGGCGTCCGGATTGCTGCGCGACGTCGCGGCGGCCCGCCGGGCGAGTTGTTCGAACTGCGCCCGGGGATAGACGGCCAGGCTGTGGTCTTGGCTCTTGGTGACCATCAAACCTCCCGCCAGGTCGTCGCGGAACTTCGCGGGCAGCGTCAGGCGGCCCTTGTCGTCCAACTTGGGCGTGTAGGTGCCGAGGAACATGTCCGGCACCTCCTAACGCCCGCGGGAAGTGATGACCACTCCCCGCTGCCGCCACAATACCCCACTATCCCCCACTTATCTCCACCAAACGCGCCCGGAGTCGCCGCCTCGCCCCCCCTTCTGCGCCAGCCGACCCCGTCAACTCGCAAAAAGGCTGGGAAGACGGGGCCATGGCGCCGTTTCTTCCCAGCTCAAGAGCGGTGGGGCAAAGTGGGGGATTCTGTGAGCGGCCCGGCCGACACAGCCCTAAAAAAAGGGGCACCCGACGGGGTGCCCCTGTGGAAAGAACGGCGGTTTACTCGTCAAAGCGCCGACGGAAACGATCCTCCATGCGGTTGGTGAACGAACCTCCCCCGCTGGCGCCGCGCCCGCGCCGCGGCCGGTTCGGGCTTGGACCTGCGCCGGGGTCGCGCACTCCGGCAGCCCGCGGACCGCTGATCGCAAACACCACTCCGGCGAACATCACCACGAAGCCCAGCACCGACAGGACCGGGAAGCCCCCGATCATGGTCGCCCTGACGGCCACGCCCGCCACCAGCATGGCCAGCCCCAGAGCGAACAACCCGGCCCCCTGCAACCGCCTGCGAGTCGAGGGCGTACGCAATGTTCCGCCCCGAACGCTGGACGCGAATTTGGGGTCCTCGGCGTAGAGAGCGCTCTCGATCTGGTCGAGCATCCGCTGCTCATGCTCGGAGAGTGGCATTCGTCCCTCCTTTGCCGAAGCTGTCGAGCGGGGAAACCGGCCGGCACCAGCCGGGCGACTCCCCTCATGATACGAGCAGGGGATGCCCCGTACCACCCTGTTTGAACACCAGATTTGATGCCCGTCAAAGGAATCTTAGCGGCGGCCGGCACCGTGTCACCCTGGGCAACCACCACGTCAGCGGTCCGTCACCACTCAAGCGGCCCGCCGACACGCCGTCGGGCGTGCAAGGAAGGGCGCGCACACACCCTGTGAGCCAACCGAAGCCCGGCGGCCGGCCCCGCCCATAATGGCAGGGGAAACCATCGACGACGAAGGGGGCACCAGCCGTTGGCGACCTTCCTCATCGATCTGTCCCCCGCCGACATGCAGTACCGCCTCGGCGAGGCACTGACGGTGTACGTGGACGCCATGGGCTACCCACGGGGCACCGAAGGCCAGCGCGCGTCGATGTGGCTGGAGCACACCCGCCGCCCCGGCTGGCGCGGGGTGGCCGCGGTCGACCTAGCTGAATCCGCCGAATCAGACGCCGACGCCGACGCCGATGCCGGCGGACATGTACCGAGCGCCGACCGACTCACCGGCGCCCGGTTGCGCGGCGTCGCCTACGGCTATCGCGGAGCGCCGGACCAGTGGTGGCAGCAACAGGTGGTCCGCGGACTGCGCCACTTCGGCTTCCCGCACGCCGAGATCGGCCGTCTCATGGGCGACTATTTCGAGTTGACCGAACTGCACATCCACCCCAGCGCACAGGGCAACGGCCTGGGCGAGGCGCTGGCGCGGCGGCTGCTGGCCGACCGTCCGGAAGCCCATGTGCTGCTGTCCACCCCGGAAATCAGCGAACCGCCCAACCGCGCCTGGCGGCTCTACCGGCGGCTGGGTTTCACCGACGTCATCCGCGGTTACCACTTCGCCGGCGACCCGCGGGCGTTCGCCATCCTGGGCCGGACCCTGCCCCTGTAGGAGCAGAATCTGGCACTATTCCCACCGTGCCGATGCCCACCGTGCCGCCGCCCATCGTGCCGGCCCTGCTCCGCGATCGGGCTCGCCGCACTCGACTGCGCACGCTGGCGTTATTGCTGGTGTTCGCCGCGCCGCTGCTGGCCGGTTGCCTGCGGGTGCACGCATCGATCACCGTCTCGCCCAACGACCTGGTGTCGGGTGACATCGTCGCGGCGGTCAAACCCCGTGACGACAAAGACCAGGGCCCCCAGTTCGACGAGAACATGGCCTTCAGCCAGAAGATCGCGGTGCAGTCCTACCGGGCCGACGGATACGCCGGGTCGCAGGCGACATTCACCAACCTGACGTTCGCCGAGGTTCCGCAACTTGCCAACCTCAGCCGCGACGCCACCGGGGTCGACATCTCGTTGCGCCGGGCCGGCGACCTGGTCATCCTCGAAGGGCGGGTGGACCTCACCAACGTCACCGACCCCGACGCCGACGTGACGTTCAGCGCCGTCTTCCCGGGCGAGGTCACCTCCACCAATGGCGACCGCATCGACACCGCCACCGTGCAATGGAAGCTCAAGCCCGGCGCCGTCACCACCATGAGCGCGCAATCGCGGTACACCGACCCTGCGACGCGCTCGTTCGCCGCCGCAGCGATGTGGCTCGCACTGGCGGCCGCCTTGGCGGCCGGAATCATCGGCGCACTGGCGTGGCGTGACCGCGACCGGACTTCGCCGCGCTTCGTCACCGCCGGAACTGCCGACGACCTCTAGTCTTGGGACACCCACTCGGGCCGGCGGCCGGGCAGTGGAACCCACCAGTGAGAAGGGGGTGACCCCGCTGAGTCTGCACGCAGGAGCTCCGACGGCCGGGCAGCTGGCCGCCGCGGTCACCGAACAGCTCCGCGACTACCTGGCCGGCCGACGACTCGGCGCCTCCTATATCGGCGAGGACTACGACGGTCTGATCGCCGCCCTGGAGGATTTCGTGCTGCGCGGCGGCAAGCGGTTACGGCCGGCCTTCGCCTACTGGGGATACCGCGCGGTGACCGCCGACCCGGATCAGCCGGTCGACGACGCGACCCTGCGGCTCTTCGCGGCCCTGGAACTGTTGCACGCCTGCGCGCTGGTGCACGACGACGTCATCGATGACTCGGCGACGCGCCGCGGCATGCCCACCGCGCACGTCCAGTTCGCCGCGTTGCACGCCGACCGCGCCTGGCGGGGTTCCTCGGACCAGTTCGGCCGGTCGGCCGCGATCCTGATGGGCGACCTGTCGCTGGTGTGGGCCGACGACATCGTGGCGTCGGCGGACCTGAGCGCGGACGGGCAGCGACGGGTGCGACGGGTGTGGGCCGATATCCGAACCGAGGTACTCGGCGGCCAGTATCTCGATATCGTCGCCGAATCCAGCGGAGCGCATTCGATCGAGTCGGCCATGAACGTCAACACCTACAAAACGGCGTCGTACACGGTGTCGCGCCCGCTGCAATTAGGCGCCGCCGCCGCGGCCGACCGTCCCGACGTCCAGGAGCTGTTCTACGGTCTGGGCACCGATCTGGGCCTGGCGTTCCAACTGCGCGACGACGTGCTCGGCGTGTTCGGCGATCCGGCGGTCACGGGCAAGCCCTCCGGTGACGACCTTCGCTCCGGCAAACGCACCGTCCTGCTGGCCGAGGCGGTGGCCCGGGCCGAACAGTCCGACCCGGCCGCAGCGGCGCTGCTGCGGTCATCGATCGGCACCGACCTCACCGAAGGCCAAGTGCGAGAACTGTGTTCGGCGATCGAATCGGTCGGGGCCCTGGCGGCCGTGGAGAGCCATATCGAATCGCTGACCCACCGCGGACTCGAGGCGCTGCGGCAGGCGCCGATCAACGCGCCGGCCAAGGCCGGCCTGACCGAACTCGCCGGATTGGCCGCGCACCGGACGGCCTAGAGATGACAGCATCGACCAGCGCGAGCCACTCGCCGACCGCCCTGCACCGACTCGTTTCCTTCGCCGGATCCGACGAGGGCAAGCCCGCGCGCCTCGGCTTCATCGGCGCGCTGCTGATCGCGCTGGGCGGACTCGGCGCCGGCAGCACCCGGTTGCACGATCCGACCCTGGAGTCGGTGCACCTGTCCTGGCTGCGGTTCGGCCACGGGCTGGTGGTGTCGTCGCTGCTGCTCTGGGCAGGCGTGGGCATCATCATCGTGGCCTGGCTGTGGCTGGGCCGGCGCCTGGTCGACGGCCGGCCGGCCGGCGAGTACACCATGATCGCCACCACCGGGTTCTGGCTGGCGCCGTTGCTGCTGAGCGTCCCGCTGTTCAGCCGCGACACCTACTCATATCTGGCGCAGGGGGCCTTGCTGCGGGACGGTTTCGATCCGTACGTCGTGGGACCCATCGAGAACCCGAATATCTTGCTCGACAACGTCAGCACGGTGTGGACGACCACCACCGCCCCGTACGGGCCGGCGTTCATCCTGGTGGCCAAGTTCGTCACCGGGCTGGTGGGCAACAACGTCGTCGCCGGGACGATGCTGCTGCGGCTGTGCATGCTGCCCGGGCTCGCGCTGCTGATCTGGGCGGCGCCGCGGGTGGCGCGGCATGTCGGCGCCGACGGCGCGGTGGCGCTGTGGATCTGTGTGCTCAACCCGCTGGTGATCGTGCACCTGATGGGCGGGGTGCACAACGAGATGCTGATGGTCGGCCTGATGATGGCGGGCATCGCCATGACATTCGACCGCCGCCATGTCGTCGGCGCAGCACTGATCGCGACCGCGGTCGCGGTAAAAGCCACCGCCGTGCTGGCGTTGCCGTTCATGGTGTGGGTGTGGGTCCGGCACCTGGGCGGAAACCGGTTGCGGGCGTTCGCGATTGCCTCGGCCGCATCGGTGGCGACCTTCCTCGTGGTGTTCGCGGTGCTGTCCGGCCTGGCAGGTGTCGGGCTGGGCTGGCTGACCGCGCTGGCCGGCTCGGTGCGGATCATCAACTGGCTGACCATTCCGACCGCCGTCGCCAACCTCACGGACGCGATCGTCGGGCTGGTCGTCCCGGTCAACTTCTACGAGGTCCTGCACGTCACCCGGCTGGCTGGGATCGTCATCATCCTGGGCTCACTTCCGTTGCTATGGTGGCGATTCCGGCACACCGACCGCGAAGCCCTGGAGGGCATCGTCTGGGCGATGGTGATCGTCGTCCTGTTCGTGCCGGCCGCCCTGCCCTGGTACTACACCTGGCCGCTGGCGGTGGCCTCGGCCGTATTCCAGTCGCCCCGGGCGCTGGCATTCGTCGCCGGCTTCTCGACCTGGATCATGATCATCTTCAAACCCGACGGGTCGCACGGCATGTACTCCTGGCTGCACGTGCTGATCGCGGCGAGTTGCGCCGTGGCGGCGTGGTATTCGCTGCGCCGGGAAGAGTCCTGGCGGGCCGGCGCCCGGAGTTAGCCCGGGAGTTAGTACGCCATCGCCTGGGCGCGTCGCAACACCTCGCGCGCCTGATGGCTGTGCAGGGCGTCCACCGGCCGGGCGTTGTGAATGGGTTCGCGCGTGCCGTCCCGGGTCAGGGTGAGCGACGGATCCGCGGTGAACAGCCAGCGCAGGATCTCGGTGTCGCGGTAGCCGCCGTCGCGCAGCACCGCCAGCAAGCCGGGCAGTGATTTGACCACCTGAGCGCCGCGGCCGTCGACGGTGGTCAGGAAAGCCTGCGGGACCACCGGAATGCCGTTGCGCCGCACCGCCAGCAGGTGGCCGTCGCGCAACTCCTGGTGGACTCTGGTCACGGGCATTTTCAGCAACTCCGCGACGGCCGGCAGATGGTAGACCGGTTCGTCTGGGTCGAGAACGTCGTCGGCGGCCGGAATGCTGCTCACGCCCGCCAGTCTAGAGAATCCCCACGCGGTACCGACTTAGGATGGCCCGGTGACGCCGGAACACCTCGTCGGCCCCCTCGTCGGCAGTGTGCTCGATGGCCGCTACCGCGTCGAAGCCGTCATCGCCAGCGGCGGGATGTCCACGGTGTACCGCGGCCACGACGTCCGTCTGGACCGCCCTGTCGCGTTGAAGGTGATGGACGCGCGCTACGCCGGCGACCGCCAGTTCCTCACCCGGTTCCAGCGCGAGGCCCGCGCAATAGCCCGGCTGAAGAATCCCGGCCTGGTGGCGATCTACGACCAGGGCGGCGACGCTGGTCACCCGTTTCTGGTGATGGAACTGGTGGAAGGTGGAACGCTGCGCGAACTGCTCCGGGAGCGCGGCCCGATGCCGCCGCACGCGGTGGTCGCCGTGCTGCGTCCGGTGCTCGGCGGGCTCGGCGAAGCCCACCGGGCCGGGCTGGTGCATCGCGACATCAAGCCCGAAAACGTGCTGATCTCCGATGACGGCGAGGTGAAGCTGGTCGACTTCGGTCTGGTGCGCGCCATCGCCGAAGCCGGAATCACCGCCACCAGCGTGATCCTCGGCACGGCGTCCTACCTCTCCCCCGAGCAGGTGGTCGGCAGCCCGATCGGACCGCGCAGCGACGTCTATTCCACCGGCGTCATGGCATTCGAATTACTCACGGGAACAACGCCTTTCCGGGGCGACACCGCGCTGACCGTCGCCCAGCAGCGACTCGATCGCGATGTCCCGGCGCCAAGTTCGGTGATCGACGGCGTGCCGCCGCAATTCGACGCGTTCATCGCGCGGGCCACTGCCCGCAACCCACAGGATCGCTTCCCCGACGCCTCGGCGATGGCCGCCGAACTGGACGCGATCGCCGAGGAGTTGGACCTGCCCGCGTTCCGGGTCCCGGCTCCGAAGAACTCCGCCCAGCACGCCGCCGCCACCATCGACTTCCGCCGGCAGACGGAACGGCCTGGCCGCCCGGCCGAGCCGCGGGCCCCGTCCGTCGGGACACCGGTGCGTCAGGCGACCCGGCAGTTCACCGCGGCGCCGCCGGCCGGTGGCCCGCCCCGGATGCGCTCCGCCGCGGCGGATCTGACTCCCCCGGATGCCGACGGCGGGGATTTCAACGACGACGAACCCGTACGTCAATTCGCCGGTATCGACATCGACGATTTCGCCTGGGCCCGGCAACGCTCCCGGCGCGCGACGGTGTTCTGGGTGCTCGCGGTGCTGGTCCTGACCGGCTTGGTGGCCGCCGGGGCGTGGTCGGTGGGCACCAACCTGGAGAGCCTGAACGGCCGCTGAGAGCCTCAGTCGGCACAGCATCTCCGATGCGCTCAGTCGCGCAGCATCTCCGCGACCAGGAACGCCAATTCCAGACTCTGCTGGGTGTTCAACCGCGGATCGCACGCCGTCTCGTACCGGCCGGCCAGGTCGGTGTCGGAGATGTCCTGCGCCCCGCCGAGGCATTCGGTGACGTTCTCGCCGGTGATCTCGACGTGGATGCCGCCGGGGTGGGTGCCCAGGGCCCGGTGCACCTCGAAGAAGCCCTGAACCTCGTCGACGATGCGGTCGAAGTGCCGGGTCTTGTATCCGGTGGACGACTCGTGGGTGTTGCCGTGCATCGGGTCGCACTGCCAGATCACCTGGTGCCCGGTGGCCTGCACCTTCTCGATGATCGGCGGCAGCAGGTCACGGACCTTGTGGTTACCCAGCCGGCTCACCAGCGTCAGCCGGCCCGGCTTGTTGTGCGGATCGAGCCGCTCGACGTACTCGACGGCAAGCTCGGGTGTCATCGAGGGCCCGATCTTCACCCCGATCGGGTTGGCGACGACCTCGGCGAAGGCGATGTGGGCGCCGTCAAGCTGGCGGGTGCGCTCGCCGATCCAGATGTAGTGCGCCGAGAGGTCGTAGAGCTTCGGCTCGCCGAACTCGTCGGAGAGTCGCAGCATGGCCCGCTCGTAGTCGAGGACCAGGGCCTCGTGGCTGGCGTAGATCTCCGCGGTGTCGAGGTTGCGGTCGTTGACTCCGCAGGCGCTCATGAAGCGCATGCCGCGGTCGATCTCGCTGGCCAGCGCCTCATACCGGGCACCGGCCGGCGAGGTGCGGACGAATTCGCGGTTCCAGTCGTGGACCAGGTGCAGCGACGCCAGACCCGATGAAGTCAGCGCGCGGACGAGATTCATCGCCGCGCTGGCGTTGGCGTAAGCCCGGACCAGGCGGGACGGATCGTGGTCGCGAACAGCCGCGTCGGGGGCAAATCCGTTGACCATGTCGCCGCGGTAGGACTTGAGGCCCAGGGAGTCCAGGTCCGACGAGCGCGGCTTGGCGTACTGGCCCGCGATCCGGGCCACCTTCACCACCGGCAAGCTGGCGGCATAGGTCAACACCACGGCCATCTGCAGCAGGGTGCGGATGTTGGCCCGGATGTGCGGTTCGGTGTTGTCGGCGAACGTTTCGGCGCAGTCGCCGCCCTGCAGCATGAAGGCCTCGCCGCGGGCGACCGCGGCGAGCTGGCCCGAGAGCCGTTCGATCTCCGAGGGGACCGTGACCGGGGGGACGCTCTCCAGCACCGTGCGCATTGCCTTGGCCTGATCGGGATCCCAGCTGGGCTGCTGGGCGGCCGGCTTGGCTAGCGCCGCGTCCAGCCGCGCCCGCAGATCGGTCGGCAGCGGCGGCAAGGCCGGCAACTGTTCGATCGGTACGTCAACGGTCCAGTTCACGCCGACCATCCTAACCGGGCTTCGATGTGCCGATGACCACCGGCGACCGGCCTACCTGGGCCGAAGCGACTCCGGAGAAGCCGATTTAGCCACCTCGTCGGGGTCGTGGCCGGTTGTCATCAGGTGGTAACGCCGGCGGTTGTGCCGTGCGTCGACCAGAGCGTCGTGGGTGTCCTTGGGCCGGGGCGGCATCCTGGGCGAGCCGTGGTCCTCCCACAGTTGACGGAGTTCCCGGGTGAATCGCGGAATCTGCGGGGGCAGGCTGGTCATCGGCCCCCACAGCTGACAGAGCGCCACGTGGTCATACGCGCCGACCCACGCCCACAGTTCGATGGGTTCCTCGCCGTCGATTCCAAGGAAGTCCTCGAGCTCTTCGCGGATCTCGCGGCGTGACCGCCACACCCGGGAGGCCGGCGACGGAAGCTTGGGCAGCACATGGGTGCGAACCCAGCGTCCCGCGGACTCCGGGTCGAACTCGGTGGACACCGCGTAGTACTCGCGTCCGTCGTCGGCGACGACACCGATCGAGATCAAGTCGATGATCCGGCCGTTGTCGATGAACTCGGTGTCGTAGAAGTAGCGCATGGATTCCCTATGACCCGGGCTTGACGGTGGACTCCGGTGCTGCCGCGGCCCCGGGTGCGGGCGCGGCGTGCACTTCCCGGTCGAGTTCGGCCTCGACCTCCATATCGCTGGGGAATCGCGGTTCGCCGGCGATGACGTGCTGCAGCCACAGGTTGGCCTGAACGAACGGCCGGCGAACGTACCGCTCCCGCTCCAGGGAGTGGTGCATCTTCTTCGGCTTGTCCTGATAGTGCCACCGCGCCCACGGGGAATGCGGCCGGGCCAGCCGGATCGCCCCGACCAGCAGCAACGGGGTGAAGAACATGCCCAGCAGCCCGGTCCACAGCTTGCCCTTGAGCAGCACGACCACCGCCAGGGCCAAGTTGACCACCGCCAGCACGATGACCATGGCCTTGGCCAGATCCGAATTCGCGTCGCGCCAGATTGTCATGTTGAACATGACCTGCGGGTTGAACCCGAGCACCAGCAGACCGGCCACCGCCACGGCGACGAACACCGCGTCGACCGACGTGCGGCCGTCCTCGGTCCAGTACACATCCTGAAGGTGCAGGATGAGCGCGAACTCATCGAGGACCAGAGCCGCCCCGATGCCGAAGATGATCGCCGCAGCGGTGAACTGACCCGGTGTTCCGCCGGTCGAGATGGTGACCATCGCGACTCCCGAGACGAGCACGAGGATCACCCCGAAGACGGCGTGATGGATGTGCGTCCCGCCCTGTCCGGAGATGTTGTGTGGCTGCCACCACTTCCGCGGGCCCGTCTGACCGGCCGTGTCGCGAATGTAGCGAGTGATCGTCCGGGTGATGAAAAAGGTGACGATGAAGGCGATCAGGCACCACATCAGCGGCCGGCGGCCGGGCGCGACGACATCGAAATGGATGTTCACGACGGCGGGAAGCACGGCATAGGAACTTACGCCTGAACCGGCCGCAGACCACACGCCGGATAGTCTGGACGGCAACATGAGCATCTTGCGGTCGCCCGGCAGGGGCAGTGTTTTCGTCTGGCGGGTGGCCCAGGCGCTGATCCTGGTCGCCGTCCTGTTGGCCTGCCGACAGCTTTTCGGCGACGTCCCCTACCGCATCGATGTCGACGTCTACCGGATGGGCGGGCAGGCCTGGCTGCAGGGCCACCCGTTGTACGCCGACGGAGCGGTGTACCACACCCAGGGTGGGATCGACCTGCCGTTTACCTACCCGCCGCTGTCGGCCATCATGTTCAGCCCGCTCGCCCTGGTATCGCTGCCGGTGGCGAGCGTGGCGATCACCGTCATCACCCTGGTGCTGCTGGTGGTGTCGACGTGGATCGTGCTGACCCGGCTTGGGGTGGCCGAGAACCGGCCGGTGGGATCGGAGCCGGCCTGGCTGCGCCGGTGCTGGCTCGCCGCCGGAGTGGTGGCACTGGCGGTGCGCTGGTTCGAGCCGATCCTGGCCAACTTCTCGTTCGGCCAGGTCAACGTGATCCTGATGACCCTGGTGATCGCCGACTGCGTTCCCCGTCGAACCCCCTGGCCGCGCGGCGTCCTGCTGGGAGTCGCGATCGCACTCAAGCTGACGCCGGCGGTCTTTCTGCTGTACTTCGTGCTGCGCCGGGATATTCGGGCGGTGCTGACCACCGGGGCGTCCTTCGTGGGCGCCACTCTGCTGGGATTCGCACTGGCCTGGCAGGACTCGGTTGAGTACTGGACGGCCACCATTCATCACACCGACCGGATCGGCGACGCGACGCTGAACACCAACCAGAACGCCGCGGGCGCGCTGGCCCGGCTGGGACTGGGCCACGGCGCGCACTTCGTGCTGTGGACGACCGCGTGCCTGCTCGTCCTCGGACTGACCATCTGGTCGGTGCGCCGAGCGCTGGCCGCCGAGGAGACCACGCTGGCGGTGGTGTGCGTCGCCCTCTTCGGTCTGGTGGTGTCCCCGGTGTCGTGGTCACACCACTGGGTATGGGTGCTGCCGACCCTACTGGTGACGGCCGTGGTCGCCTACCGGCGCCGGGACGTCACGCTGGCACTGCTGGTCGCTGTCGGGGTGTACCTGGTGGTGTGGTCACCCATCATGCTGCTCCCCGAGCACCACGAAGCCGAAGCCGCGTGGTGGCGCAAGCTTTTCGGTATGTCGTACGTGTGGTGGGCGTTGGCACTGATCCTCGTCGTAGGACTGCGGATCGCGCCGGATTCGGCTAGCCCGCGGCGGTCTCGGGAATCCGCGCCGATGGCTGACCTGACCCGCCCGGCTTGACCGGGGGCTGACCGCCCGGAACGCCCTTCTTCAGCGACGCGGCGTAGATGTCGACGTACTCCTGGCCGGACAGTTTCATCAGCTCGTACATCACCTCGTCGATGACGGCCCGTTCGATGAACCGGTTGCCTTCCATGCCGTCGAACCGGGAGAAGTCCATCGGCTTGCCGAAACGCACCTCCACCCGGCCGAAGTGCCACATCTTCGACCCCGGCGGGTTGACCGTGTCGGTGCCGACCATGGCCACCGGGATCACCGGAACCCCGGTCTCCAGCGCCAGCCGGGCCAGGCCGCTCTTGCCTTTGTAGAGGCGGCCGTCCGGGGAGCGGGTGCCCTCCGGGTACATGCCGAGCAGCTTGCCCTCGGACAGGATGCGCTGGGCGGTGTCGAGGGCGGCCTGGGCCGCGTCGGCGCTGGTGCGGTCGATCGGCACCTGGCCCGCCACGGTGTAGAACCACCGGTTGAAGGCGCCCTTGATGCCCTTGCCGGTGAAGTACTCGGCCTTGGCCAGGAACGTGATACGACGGCGGACGACGAGGGGCAGGTAGAAGCTGTCCGCGACCGCGAGGTGATTACTGGCCAGAATCGCCGGGCCGGACGTCGGAACGTATTCCAGGCCTTCGACTTTGGGCCGGCCGAGGAAGGAGAGCAGCGGTCCCATGAAGATGTACTTGAATAGCCAGTACCACATAGACCCTCCGTCGCCTCCCACACGCGCCGGCGTGCACTTTCGGGTAACTGTACCCAGCCGGCGCAGTCCGCCACCACAGGACGAGCCCGGTTCACGGGCAATACTCAGAGATCGGCGCTGGTCGGTTCCGGCGCGGGTTCGACGTCGATCGGGATGCGGTGATAGCGGCCGTTCTGGCTGGACGGCGGCGCATCCCCGGGTGGCTTCTGCTCGGGAGCGGCGGCTGGCGGCGGGTCGGCAGCCATGGCGCGGACCACGGTCAGCAGGGTCACGCTGTTTTCGGCGATCACCGTCAACAACGGGTGCTGTTCGCCGTTGACCAGCGCCACCAGCGCGCACACCGGGCACCAGACCTGCTCGCAGCGTCCCGGCCCGCGCATCGACTCCGCTGCCATGGCCGCCGCGGCGCGGACCGCGGGATCGAGACGGTCCAGGACGGCCTGTGCGAGCTGGCGCAGCTCCGGGCCGATGTCGGGATGGGGAGAAGTCATGCGGGATCAGCCTCCTTCTCCGGCTGAGGGGCAGGCCAGACGTCGGGATCGGGGGAGAATCGGACGGTCAACTCGCTGCCCCGTAGCGACGCTCCGGTGACAACGCAGCGACGCAGGACCGAGGCCAACCGAACCCGGCGGCGCAGGCTGCCGACGGAGACGATCAGGTCGTCGCCGGCCCGGCCGAGGCCCAGCGCCGCCGCATCCAGTGGCGGCAGCGTGACCCGCAGGCGGTAGACGGCGTCCAAGCCGCGGCCCGACTCCCGGTCAACGACGGGCCGCAACGGTCCGGGCGGCGGGGCGCCGTCGCGCCGGCGCGCCTCGTCGAGCAGCTGTACCAGCGCCTTGGGGCCGATCGGCTCGCCGGGCAGGTGCGGGGTGAGCACCAGTCGCAGTTCGCCGTTCGTCGCGGCCAGTTCATCAAGAACCGACTGCTGCTCGGAAATCCGCGCCGCGTACCAGTCGAAGGCCGGGTGCTCCGGCAGGTTGCGGTACTCATACGAATCGTCTTGGAACAGAACCTGATTGACGATCAGTTCGTTGACCCGGACCCCCATCACGGCCAGCGCCCCGAGCGTGCGGGCAGCTTCGGCGGAGACGACGCGTTCCGGGGTGAGCACCAGGTGCGCCCCGACCCGTTCATCGACCAGGAGTTCGGCGAGGCTCTCAACGCCGGTGTGCAGCATCTCGACGAGGGCGACGGTGGCCGCCGTCCGCGGGTCATCGGCGGCGGCCGAGAGCCGCCGGTGCCGCGGCCAGCAGCGCTCGGCGTACAACCCGAACGCCGCCGGCAGTGTCAGCATCCGCAGCGCATCGGCGGTCGACGCACAGTCCACGACGACGAGGTCCCACCGACCGGAATCGGCAAACCCCGCCACCCGGCGCAGACCCAGCATCTCCTGGACGCCCGGAAACGACGAAAGTTCCTCTGGCGCAATGTCGTTGAGATCCGAGACCGGGAAACGGGCCGCCAGCACCGGGGCGATCGTGCGCCAGGCCGACTCCAGCAGCGCCATGGTGTCCAATGCGAGGGCATCCAGATGTCCCCCGCCGGTGTCGCCGCCGTGTTCCTCGGTGAGGATGCGGACCGGTTCGGCGTCGCCGGTGGGCTCCACCGTCACCCCCAGGACGTCGCCGAGGGAATGCGCCTGATCGGTCGAGACCACCAGGACTCGCTGTCCGGACTGCGCGGCCGCGATCGCCGTCGCGGAGGCCAGCGTCGACTTGCCGACACCGCCTTTGCCCACGAAGAAACTGATGCGGGCCGGGGCGCTATCCACTAGATCCACCGGGTCCCTCGACTCGCTTCTTGAGGTCCTTGAGCGCGGTCTCGGTCAGCCGGCGCTCGGCTTTGCGCTTGAGCAGACCGATCATCGGCATCAGCAGATCCACCGACAGTTCGTAGGTGACGTCGGTGCCGGATCCGTTGGGGGTCAGCAGGTAGGCGCCGTCGAGCGCCTTGAGCAACGTGCTGGACACCAGCGACCACCGCACCGAGTTCCGGTCCGCCGGCCAGTCGTACTCCAGCACCATCGTGTCGCGCAGCACCGCGGCGTCGAGCACCAACCGCGCCACGATCGGATAACCGTCGGCGTCGACCTCCAGCACTTCGGCCTCGGTGTACTCCGACACCCACTCCGGATAGGAGGCGATGTCGGCGATGACGTCCATCACGATGCGGAGGTCCGCATCGATGAAGATGGTTTGCGCCGTCTTATCAGCCACAGTTACCGCTTACCCATCGCTCCTGGTTCAGACGGTGGGAGCCACACCCACCGGCCGTCCTGCTTCCAGCACATTCTTCACCTCGAAGGACATCCGCTTGCCCGCGACGCGGCGCTGGTGGACCATGCCGGGCAGGTCCATCTTCGCCGACTGCGCCGGCTGGGCCCCGGTCGGTTCAGCGTGCAGAAAGTAGTGCAGCACCACGCCGTCGAGTACCGGTTCCAGCCAGATCTCCATCGTCCCGGTCAACGGCCCCGCCACCGTCCAGCGGACACCCTTGTCGGCGCGGTCCTCGACGACTTCCAGCAGCAGGTCGGGGAACCAGCGGCGCCAGCTGGCGCGATCCCCCACGGCCCGACCGACCGCCGCGGGGCTGGCAGCGACGAAGGTCTCGTCGGCAACCTGAATACTGCTCACGCCCATCAGCTTCACATATCGCCGCCCGCGCGGGCGACTTGGTCTGACTATCGGGGCAGCCTGAGCTACCCCCGAAGCAGATCGCCGAGCCGTTCGGTGAGGGTGTCCCAGTTCCAGGCTCGGCGAATCCAGGCGCGCCCGGCGGCCCCCATCTCCCTGGCCGCCGCGGGGTCGGCGAGCAGACCGGAGATGGCGTCGACGATCTGGGTGTGCGAACGCCCGTCGATCACCCGGCCGGTTTCGCCCTCCCGAACGGTTTCGGGCGCTCCCCCGGAGTCACCGGCCACCACCGGGACACCGGCCGCCGAGGCTTCCAGGAACACGATGCCCAGGCCTTCGACGTCCAGACCGCCGCCCCGGGTCCGGCAGGGCATCGCGAAAACATCGGCCATGGCGTAGTGGCCGGGCAGTTCCTCGCCTGCCACGCTGGCGGTGAACACCACATCGGCGTCGACGCCGTTGTCGGCCGCCAGCCGGTGCAGGGTTTCGTCGTACGGTCCGCCGCCCACGATCACCAGCTTTGCGCCATCCACCCGCCGGCGGATGTCCGGCCAGGCTTTGATCAGCATGTCCTGGCCTTTGCGCGGGACCAGCCGGGAGATGCACACCACGACGGGCCGATCGCCCAAGCCGTAGCGGGCCCGCAGTTCGGCGCGGGCGGCGGGGTCGGGCCGGAAACGGTCGGCGTCGACGCCGGAGGGCAGGTGCTCCAACCGCGACCGCGGCCCGAACGCCGCCGCGAATCGTCCGCGGGTGTAGCTGCTCACGTAGGTGATGACATCGGCGTCGTTGCCGATGCGGCGCAGCGCGGTTCGTGCGCCGGGCAGCATCGACCAGCCCACCTCGTGGCCGTGCGTACATGCCAGCACCCGATCCGCCCCGGCGGCACGGGCGCGCGGGCCCAGCAGCGCCAGCGGCGCGGCGGCGCCGAACCACACGGTCTGGATGGCGTGCTCAGCGATCAGCCGGCGCATCCGCCGGTCGACGCCGGGCTCGGGAAGCATCAGCGTGCCGGGATGGCGGACCACCGGAAACGGCGCCGCGCGATCGTAAGCGTCGGCGCCTTTCCACTGCGGGGCGTACACCACCAGCTCGTGCTCGCCGGCGGCGGCGAGCCGGTTGGCGAACTGCTCAAGGTAAGACTGGATGCCGCCGCGGCGGGGCGGGAAATCATTGGTCAGCAGCAGAATCCGGGTCATCGCCTGTAGAGGGTACGGCGGCTACCGGGTCAGCCACGCCGCCCATCGGGATTGCAGCGAGTGAAGATCGGTGCCGAGGGCCGACTGCACGGCGGTGGCCAGATCACCGTGGCCCGCCCCGCATGCCTGGGTGTAGAGCCGACGCAGACCGTCGACGCCGTAGGTGTCGGCGACGAACCGGGCGAACCACCACGCCCGGTCGTACCCGGCGGACCGGTCGGGACCGGGCCGGTCCAGGTCGGCGTCGCTGGGTAGCGCCGGCGATCGGCCGGCACCCGGCGGTAGCGGCGCCGGTGGCCGGGCAACGAAATCGGCGACGCCCTCCGTCAGCCAGCGCGGGGCGTCCGGCGCGGTGTCAGCCCGGGCCGCGTAGTGAAAAAGCTCATGGGTCAACACCATTCGCAATGCCTGATCGGACATGTCCGTTGCGCCGGGGGCGAGCACAACGCGCTGCCCGGAGGCGTACCGCCGGGTGACGTCGACCTCGTCGGCCACCGACACCGCTGCGATGTCGCCCCACTGCCGGCCCGGATCAAGGTGGGCCTGGGCGGCGAACTGCGCTCCGGTGCCGGTGGCGACGACGACGATGTCACCCGGCCAGTCGGTGCCCCAGAACCGCTCGACGGCGGCAACCGCATCGCCGAGATCCGACGCGACACGCCCGATCAGCGCGTCGGTTCGGGCGCCGCCGAGGCTGACCGGCCGCATCTCCCGGCCGCCGACAGCGATCGGTGTGGCCGCTACCGGGGCAACCGTCGGGGTCGACGCGGGGGTCGGGTCAGAAGGATCGGCAGCCGGACGGAACAGAATGAAGGCAGCAGCCACCACCTCGGTGGCGAGAACCGCCGCGAGCGCGGCGCGAGACGGGATCAGTACCGACGGACGTTGTAGATCGGGGCGTTGTTCACCGGGGCCACGGCCACCGGCACACCGAAGGTCGAGGCGTGCACCATCATGCCGTCGCCGATATACAGACCGACGTGCGAGGCGTCGGAGTAGTACGTCACGACATCGCCTGGTTGCATCTGGTCCAACGAGACGGGCTGCCCGCCCCCGGACTGCATCTGGCTGGAATGCGGCAGGAAGACGCCGGACTGCTGGAAAGCCCACATCACCAGACCCGAGCAGTCGAAGGCACCCGGCCCGGAGCCGCCCCACACGTAGGGGTCACCCAGCCGGCTGAGCGCGGCCTGGACGGCGGCCGCCCCGGCGCCGCTTCCGCCGCCGCCACCCGGGCGGGGCAGGGCCGCGAGCGCGGCAAAATCGGCCTGACGGGCCATCACCGATGGCGGGAGTGCGCCCGGCGAGGCCAGAGCAGCCTGCTGCACCGCGGTGAGCATGGCGTAGCGGGCCTTGACCGAGGTGATCTGAACCTGCAGTTCGGACTGCTTCCGCTGCAGGTCGGCGCGTACCGCCGCGGCTTCGTCGGCGGCCGTCCTGGCATCGGCGGCGGACTTGGCCGAAGCGTCCTCGACGAGGATGGCCTGCTGGTTGGCAGCCCGGAAGCTGTCCATCTGCTCGGACATCTCATGAGCCATCACGCGTTGGATGGACATCTTGTCGATCAGGTTCTGCGGGGATGCAGCCGTCAGCATGGCGTTCAGACCGTCGGTGCGGCCGCCCATGTAGACCGCGGCAGCTAATTTGTCGACGTTGCCCTGGTAGGTGAACAGCTGTGCCTTGGCGGCGTCCAGAGCAGCGAGATCCTCGGTGTGCTTGAGGTCTGCGGCGGCCTGGATCTGCACCTTCTTATCGAGGTCAATCTCGGCCGAGTGCGCGGTCTCGGTGAGTTGCTCGGCCTGCCGGGAGAGTTCCTTGAGCTTGGCCAGCGCGTCCTCGGCGGGATCGGCTACCGCGGCGGTGGCCCACATACCCGTCATGGCCGTCGCACTGACGATTGCGCCAACCCACGCCTTACGGACAACGGAATTCGTTAAGGACATGCGGTCAAATTTCAAGACTTCGAATCCTTTGACTGCGTCGACTCAACTCGTCGAATGGCCTGCACCTGTGTCTTAGGTCTCAGATAGGTTACGAAACGGCATCGGCTTTGTCCAACAACGACGCTAAGAACTTGCGTCACATGAACAACACCAGCCTCATATCCGGGAGCGCTGTCCAGACTAGCTTGCCAGCCCGGAGCCACCGTCCCGCCGAATTGGAACCAGCCGCAACCGCGGTGCCATGCCGGCCTCAGCGAGCACTTCCAGCGCTGCCCGCTCATCCTCCAGCAAAATTTCGGGTACTCCGAGCAGCACGCTGACCACGCACTCCCGGCAACCCGGTCCACGGACCGCGCACTCATCGCAGTCGATGACCACCGGCTCATCCGGCCTGGGTGTGCGGTATCCCATATCGGTCTCCTCAGGGGTGGCAACACGTGTGCATTGCGGTTGGCTGCACCCTAAGTCGACCCTCCGACAAATTTAATTTCCGCTGCGCCGCCCGGAAATGTCGGTAGCCCCGGATAGCGTCGGGGTCGTGGCCGGTTCCGGGACAAACCCGCAGCTCACGTTCGCCAGCGTGATGGCGGGCAGCGGTGACGAGGGCATGTTCGGCCCCGCCGACCTTCCGTTGCGCGAGACGACGTTCGTCGTCGTCGACCTTGAGACGACCGGCGGACGATCCAAGGACGCGCCAGACGGATCGTTCGACGCCATCACCGAGATCGGTGCGATCAAGATCCGCGGCGGCGAGGTGATCGGCGAGTTCGCGACCCTGATTGATCCCCAGCGCGCCATCCCGCCGCAGATCGTCGAGCTCACCGGCATCACCACCGCGATGGTTCGCAACGCCCCGACCATCGCCGCGGTGCTGCCGATGTTCCTGGAATTCGCCCACGGCGCGGTGCTGGTGGCCCACAACGCCGGCTTCGACATCAGCTTCCTGAAGGCCGCCGCCGTGCGGTGCGGCATCGAATGGCCGCGCCCACCGGTGCTGTGCACGGTTCGGCTGGCCCGCCGGGTACTGAGCCGCGAGGAGGCGCCCAGCGTCCGTCTCGCCACGCTGGCCCGGCTCGTCGGGGCCGCCACCCAGCCCACGCACCGGGCTCTCGACGATGCCCGCGCCACGGTCGACGTGCTGCATGCCCTCATCGAGCGGGTGGGCAATCAAGGGGTGACCACCTACGGCGAGCTTCGGTCGTATCTACCCGGGGTGACCAACGCGCAGCGGCGCAAGCGAGTGCTGGCGCAAGGAATGCCGCACCGGCCGGGGGTGTACCTGTTCCGGGGACCCGGCGACGAGGTCCTCTATATAGGTACGGCGTCGGATCTGCGCCGGAGAGTCGGCCAGTACTTCACCGGCGCCGACCCGCGCGGCCGAATGAAGGAGATGGTGGCCCTGGCCACCGCCGTCGACCACGTCGAATGCGCACATGCGCTGGAGGCCGGGGTTCGCGAGCTGCGTCTGCTGGCCGCCCATGCCCCGCCGTACAACCGCCGGTCACGCTTCCCGCACCGGTGGTGGTGGGTGGTGCTGACCGACGAACCGTTCCCCCGGCTCTCGGTGGTGCGCGAGCCGCGACTGGATCGCGCGGTCGGCCCGCTCCGGTCACGGGCGGACGCCGCCGCCACCGCAGGCCTGATCGCCCGGTTCACCGGGGTGCGGACCTGCACCGGGAGGATCGGTGTCGGCGGCACACACGGCCCGGCCTGCCCGCCCCGGGAGGTGGCACCGTGTCCGGCGGAACCCGGGGTCAGCGCCGAGCAGTACGCGGACGCCCCGCGGCGGGTTGCGGAACTGATCGACGGCCGTGACAACGCCGCACTGGCCGCAGCGGTTCGGCAGGTAGGCGACCTGGCGGCGCGGACCAGATATGAAAACGCGGCCCGGTTGCGGGATCTCACCGCGTCAGCCGTGGACGTGTTGTGGCGCGGACAACGGCTGCGAGCGCTGGCCGAGGTCACCGAACTCGTGGCCGCCGGTCCCAACGGCGAGGGCGGTTGGCAGTTGGCGGTGGTCCGGCACGGCCGGCTGGCCGCGGCGGGCTGTGCGCGCCGTGGCGTGCCGCCGATGCCAGTGGTCGAGGCTTTGCAGAGCGCCGCCCAGGTGGTGCTGCCGCAGCCGGCGCCGCTGGGCGGCGCTCTGGTCGAGGAGACCGCGTTGATCGCGCGGTGGCTGAGTCAGCCCGGCGTCCGGATCGTCTGCGCAACAACAGGTTTCGCGTCACCCCTATATTCGGCCGGGCCGTGGATCGACTGGGCCGCCGCGGCCCGGTCGGCCAGATACGCCGCGTCAGAACTGCTGGGTGAACGCGATCCAGCGGTCCAGCAGACGCCGCGCCGCGCCGGAGTCGATAGCGGCGGCGGCCCGGCTCAATCCCTCCTCCCAGGACGGAAGCCACTCGGCATGGCTGGATAGCCCGGCGTGGGCCACCATCGCCCCGGCCGCGTTCAGCACCACCGCATCGCGCACCGCGCCGGTGGCACCGCCGAACACCGCATGCGCCTCCTCGGCGTTCCTCCGGGCGTCGCCACCGACGAGTTCGGAGATCTCGGCGCGGGGAAACCCGAAACCCAGGGGGTCGAACGTGAGCTTGTCGATGGTGCCCGCCTGCACTCGCCAGATGGTGCTGGTGGTGGTCGTGGTGAGTTCGTCAAGACCGTCGTCGCCGTGCACCACCAGGACACTGCACCGCCGCGCCGCGAACACGCCGGCCATCACCTCGGCGAGATCGGCGAACGCACACCCGATCAGGCCGGCCCGCGGCCCGGCAGGATTGGTCAGCGGCCCCAGCAGATTGAACACCGTGGGAACCCCGATCTCGCGGCGAGGCGGCCCGGCGTACTTATAGGACGGGTGGAACACCGGGGCGAAGCAGAACCCGATGCCCACCTCGGCAACGCACCGAGCCACCTGTTCGGGCCCAAGGTCGATGCGCAAGCCCAGCGCTTCGAGCATGTCGGCGCCACCGCTCTGCGACGAGGCGGCCCGGTTGCCGTGCTTGACCACCGGCACCCCGGCCGCGGCCACCACGATCGCGGCCATCGTCGACAGGTTCACCGTGTTGGACCGGTCCCCGCCGGTGCCGACGACGTCGACGGTGTCGGTGCCGATGTCTCCGGTGGGAACTCGCAGCGCGAATCCCAGCATGGTGTCGGCGAGCTCCCGCACCTCAGCGGCCGTGGGCCGCTTCATCTTCATCGACACGCCGAAGGCCGCGATCTGAGCGGGGGTGGCAGCGCCGGTCATGATCTGCTCCATCGCCCAGGCCGCCTGACCATGACCCAACTCGGCTCCGGTGGTCAACCGACCCAGGACCAGCGGCCATGACGTGTCGGGAAGCGTCTCGGGAGGCGTCTGCGTCACTGGCAGATCGTCGCACAGACACGCCGGGAAGCGACCGCGTCCGGGCAGGCCGCGGGGGCTGCCGAAACTTTATTGTGACCAATTCTCGCCCTGGGTGTACCTGACCAACTACAAAGCGTCATACTTCTCTTTGTGACAAGCGCTGTAGGCACCTCCGGAACTGCGATAACGTCCCGCGTACATTCGCTGAACCGACCGAACATGGTCAGTGTCGGCACCATCGTGTGGCTATCCAGTGAGCTCATGTTCTTTGCTGGCCTGTTCGCGATGTACTTCACCGCACGGTCCCAGTCCGGCGGCAACTGGCCCCCTCCGCCCACCGAGCTGAACCTGTTCCAAGCGGTACCGGTCACCTTGGTGCTGATCGCGTCGTCGTTCACCTGCCAGATGGGTGTGTTCGCCGCCGAACGCGGGGACGTCTTTGGACTGCGCCGGTGGTACACCGCGACGTTCTTCATGGGCCTGTTCTTTGTCCTCGGTCAGGCCTACGAGTACTTCCATCTGGTCACCCACGGGACGACCATCGCCAGCAGCGCGTACGGCAGTGTGTTCTACCTGGCCACCGGCTTCCACGGCTTGCACGTGGTCGGCGGTTTGGTCGCCTTCATCCTGCTGCTGCTGCGCACCAGAATGACCAAGTTCACACCGGCTCAAGCGACCGCCGCGATCGTGGTGTCCTACTACTGGCACTTCGTCGACATCGTCTGGATCGCACTGTTCGCCACCATCTACTTCATCCGATGATGAGAAGGGGTTCGATGCTCACGATCGGGTCCGGCATAAGCGACAAGTCGCGCCGGCGTCTGCACCGACGGCTGTCCGGCGCCGTCCTGCTGCTGTTCGGTCTGGCCTTGGCGGGGATGCTGGCCGCCACCCTAACCCCCAAGCCGCAGGTGGCCGTCGCCGACCAGTCACAGTCCGCGTTGCTACGCACCGGCCAGCAACTGTATGAAACCGCCTGCATCACCTGCCACGGCGCCAACCTGCAGGGCGTCGAGGGCCGCGGACCCAGCCTGGTCGGCGTCGGCGAGGCGGCCGTCTTCTTCCAGGTCAACACAGGCCGCATGCCCGCAATGCGCGGCGAGGCGCAGGCGCCGCGCAAGGCGCCGTATTTCGACCTCGCGCAGACCGACGCGTTGGGTGCCTACGTCCAGAGCCTCGGTGGCGGCCCATTGGCCCCCCGTGACGCCAATGGTCAGATCGCCGACCACTCGCTGATCGGGGACAACGTCGCACGCGGTGGCGACCTGTACCGGCTCAACTGCGCGTCCTGCCACAACTTCACCGGCCGAGGTGGCGCGCTGTCGTCCGGCAAGTACGCACCCGGGCTGGACCCGGCTACGCCGGCGCAGATCTACACGGCGATGCTGACCGGCCCGCAGAACATGCCGAAGTTCTCCGATCGCCAGCTCGGCCCGGATGAGAAGAGGGACATCATCGCCTACGTCCGGTCGTCGTCGCAGACGATGAACCCGGGTGGCTACGGTCTCGGCGGCTTCGGCCCCGTACCGGAGGGTGCGGCAATCTTCGTCGTCGGAATGGTGTTCGCCATCGCGATCGCCATGTGGATCGGGGCACGCGCATGACGCAGTACGAGTACGAAAACACCGAGAACCTCGACAACCTCTCCCACGAGGAGTTGGCCGCCCTCGGTGGACGGGTGGACGGCGTCGAGACGGTCTTCAAAGAGGAGCGCTGGCCGGTCAACGGCACTCGCGCCGAGAAGCGATCCGAGCGTCTGGTCGCGCTGTGGCTGCTGGTCGGCGGCCTCAGCGGCCTGGCACTGCTGGTGGTGTTCCTGTTCTGGCCCTGGGAGTACAAGCCCTACCACACCAAGGGCAACCTGCTGTACTCGTGGGCGACGCCGATGTACGGCATCACCTTCGGGTTGTCGATCCTGGCGATCGGTATCGGCGCAGTGCTCTACCAGAAGCGGTTCATTCCCGAGGAGATCTCGATCCAGGATCGCCATGACGGACGCTCCAACGAGTTGGATCGCAAGACCGCCGCCGCCACCCTGGTCAACGCCTTCGAGGGGTCGAGCATCAAGCGGCGCAAGCTGATCTGGACCTCGATGGGCATCGGCGCCGGTGCGTTCGGGCTGGGCACCCTGGTCGCCTTCGTCGGCGGCCTGATCAAGAACCCGTGGAAGCCCGTCGTTCCCACCGCCGATGGCATGAAGGCAGTGCTGTGGACCTCCGACTGGACCCCCCGCTACAACGGCGAGACGATCCATCTGGGCCGCGCCACCGGACGGCCCGGCGAGTCGCCGTTCACCAAGATCCGGCCCGAGGACCTTGACGCCGGCGGCATGGAGACGGTGTTCCCCTACCGCGAGTCAGACGGTGACGGCACCACGGTGGAATCGCACGAGCGCCTCGCCCACATCGCCATGGGCGTCCGCAACCCCGTCATGCTGATCCGCATCAAGCCGGTCGACATGCCGCGGGTGGTCAAGCGTCAGGGCCAGGAGAGTTTCAACTTCGGCGAGCTGTTCGCCTACACCAAGGTCTGCTCGCACCTGGGTTGTCCGTCGTCGCTCTACGAGCAGCAGACCTACCGCATCCTGTGCCCGTGCCATCAGTCGCAGTTCGACGCCCTGCACTTCGCCAAGCCCATCTTCGGGCCGGCAGCACGGGCGCTGGCGCAGCTGCCCATCACCATTGACAAGGACGGGTACCTTGTTGCTAACGGCGATTTCATCGAACCTGTTGGACCGGCCTTTTGGGAGCGCAGATCATGAGTCTTAGCGTCGCTGACCGCCTCGACAAAGCTGCCGATAACATCGACTCGAGGTATCACCCCTCGGGTTCGCTGCGACGCGGGCTGAACAAGGTGTTCCCCACCCACTGGTCGTTCCTGCTGGGTGAGATCGCTCTGTACAGCTTCGTCATCCTGCTGCTGACCGGCGTCTGGCTCACCCTGTTCTTCGACCCGTCGATGGCAGAGGTCACCTACGAAGGCGTCTATACGCCGCTGCGCGGCATCCAGATGTCGAAGGCCTACGAAACCGCGCTGAACATCAGCTTCGAGGTCCGCGGCGGCTTGTTCGTCCGGCAGGTGCACCACTGGGCCGCGCTGATGTTCGCCGCGTCGATCATGGTGCACATGGCCCGGGTGTTCTTCACCGGCGCCTTCCGCCGGCCCCGCGAGGCCAACTGGGTGATCGGCGTCCTGCTGTTCATCCTGGCGATGTTCGAAGGCTTCTTCGGCTACTCGCTGCCCGACGACCTGCTCTCCGGCACCGGCATCCGCGCCGCTCTCTCGTCGATCACATTGGGCCTGCCGCTGGTCGGCACCTGGATGCACTGGGCGATCTTCGGCGGCGACTTCCCCGGGAACATCATCATGCCGCGGCTGTACGCCGTGCACATCCTGCTCTTCCCGGGCATCATGCTCGCGCTCATCGGCGTTCACGTGGCGCTGGTCTGGTTCCAGAAGCACACTCAGTTCCCCGGCCCCGGCCGTACCGAGACCAACGTCGTCGGTGTGCGGGTTATGCCGGTGTTCGCGGTCAAGTCCGGCGCGTTCTTCGCGATGATCGTCGGCGTCCTGGGCCTCATGGGCGGCCTGCTGCAGATCAACCCGATCTGGCAGCTCGGCCCCTACAAGCCCTCCCAGGTCTCGGCCGGGTCGCAACCCGACTTCTACATGCTCTGGACAGACGGCCTGATCCGTCTTTTCCCGGCCTGGGAGATCTACATCGGCAACCACACGATCCCCGCCGCCGTCTGGGTGGCCGTAATCATGGGCCTGGTGTTCCTACTGCTGATGGCCTACCCGTGGCTGGAGAAGCGTTTCACCGGCGACGACGCGCACCACAACCTGCTGCAACGTCCGCGCGACGTCCCGGTGCGTACCGGCATCGGAGCGATGACGATCGCGTTCTACCTGGTGATCACCCTGAGCGCCTGCAACGACATCATCGCCTACAACTTCCACATCTCGCTGAACGCGACCACGTGGATCGGGCGTATCGGCATGTTGATCATCCCCCCGCTGGCGTTCTTCTTCGCCTACCGGTGGGCGGTAGGCCTGCAGCGCAGCGACCGTGACGTTCTTGAGCACGGGATCGAAACCGGCATCATCAAGCGGCTTCCGCACGGGGCCTACATCGAAGTCCACCAGCCGCTGGGCCCGGTGGATGATCACGGTCACCCAATTGCCCTGGAGTACGAGGGCGCTTCATTGCCTAAGCGCATGAACAAGCTCGGGTTCGGCGGAAAGCCCGGTACCGGAAGCTTCCTGACCGCCGACCCGGCCGTCGAGAACAACGCACTCATCGAGGCCTCGCACGCCTCCGAGCAGCGTGCCCTCACCGCCCTGGCCGAGTACCAGTATCACGAGTACAACGGGAACGGCGACGGCCACCACAACGGGTAGCCATCTGCCTACATGAGAAGGGGCTCAGCCGATTCGGCTGGGCCCCTTCTCATTGGCGTGGCGGGTGTCGTAGACCAGCTTCGAGGCTGACGCCACGCTCCCCCACCGGCTGACTCCGTGCGATGAGGATGAGTCCGAAATGCGGTGGGACGTGCTCGGCGAGGCGCCCGGGGCTGGTCGCTGCATAACTGTTTAGTCGGCGCTTCTGGTAGCGCCTGTGTATCGATCTGGTAGCAGGGGTGCGGGGATCTGGTAGCGGCCCGGAGGATCGCTTTCATCCGTGACCGTTGGGGTCGCGGCGATGGAGAAGGATCCGTCCGCAGATGA